>JANLHZ010000009.1 GCA_024653775.1 Planctomycetota bacterium
CTCCTTGCAATTCCGGAAAGGGGCGTAGATACCTCCTCCGTTGCAAAGTTCGCGCCTTGGGTATTTTTATTTCCGCCTATCGTGAATAACGCGGGATAAACGACCAATAAGCGCATCATATTCTCTAAATTCATGAACTACCGAAGTTATCTCGCCGACCTCGAATCGCGCGACCTGAAACGCTCGCTGCGATACGTCCGGCATATTTCGCCGGTCGAGATCGAGGTTGACGGGCGCAGGCTGGTGAACTTCGCGTCCAACGATTACCTCGGACTTTCCTTCGATCAGCGAATAGCGGAAGCCGCGTTCGAGGAAGCGAAGAAGAGCGGCGTCGGCGCGGGCGCTTCGAGACTGATTTCCGGTAGCGACGTAATCCACCGCGAGTTCGAGGAGCGATTCGCCGACTGGAAGGGATTCGAAGCTGCGCTGATGTTTCCCTCCGGCTGGATGGCGAACACGGGGCTTTTGCAGACAGTCTTCCGCGAAGGCGACGTTGTTTACAGCGACCGCCTCAACCACGCGAGCATCATCGATGGACTCAGACTTTCGAGAGCGACGGTGCGCATTTACGATCATAGGGGCGAGGGAGATTGTAGGGGCGCACTGCGTTCGCCCTGTGCGCTCGGGAATGTCCGCGGTCCTATGCTGACTGGAATCGTCAGCGAGACGCTTTTTTCTATGGACGGCGACGTTCCCGACCTCGTCGCGCTCGCGAGCTTTGCTGCGGAACGCGGTGCTGAACTCGTTCTCGACGACGCGCACGCGACCGGCGTTCTCGGTCCGGATGGACGTGGGCTTTCCAGCGTCGGCGGAATCCGCGAGCACGTAGCGTTCAGCGTCAGCACCCTCGGCAAAGCGTTCGGCGTCAGCGGCGGGATCGTGTGCGCGTCGCGCGAGCGAATCGAATTCCTCGTGAACACCTGCCGGTCGTTCATTTATTCGACCGCGATGCCGACGTTCGCGGTAGCGGCGTGTTTGAAAGCGCTCGAAATCGTGCAGGCGGAGCCGGAGAGGCGGGAGCGGGTGCTTGTGATCGCGCGCCGGGTTCGCGAAGCTCTCGGACTCGCGGGAGAGTCGCCAATAATCCCTGTGATTCTCGGTAGCGAAGCGGCGGCGCTCGCGAAAGCTAAGCAGCTCGACTCGGCGGGGATTTTCGTCCCCGCGATCCGTCCGCCGACGGTTCCCGCGGGGGAATCGAGACTGCGCGTCACCGTGAGCGCAGCGCACTCAGATGAGCAGGTCGAAAGGCTGCTCGAAGCGCTTACTTCTTCGTAGGCTGCCCGCGAGTCTTGCGTTTCGACTGTTCCACCGCCGCGATCGATTCGAGATCGAGAAGCGCGATGCGTCCGTCAGACTCGAGCACCGCGACGAGGCTCTCGCCTATGACGATTTCAGGTGAAGGGCAGCGGTATCGATCGCCACTGTTCATCACGATATCGAGTGGCCGATACGGTTTCGTGCGAAACGCTTTTCTGAGATCGTCGGCTTTCATATTCGATCCTCGTGACGGACTTCTCGATTTACGGTATCACCGGCTAAACACTACGACAAGCGGCAAAGTGAGAGGAGCGTCGAAACTCGCGGAGCGCGGGGTTACACTTTCTTTCAATGCATGCGGATCAAATGAATATTCTCGTCGTCCGGCTGTCGTCCCTCGGCGACGTCGTGGACTCGCTGTGGGCGCTATCGATAATGCGGGAATACTATCCCGCTGCACAGATTGACTTCGTGGTCGAGGATCGCTTCGCGGACGTTCTGGCGAATCACCCGCACATCGATAACGTCATCGTGTTTCCCCGCGGCGAGATGAAACGCGCGGGGATGTTCGCGAAGCCTTCGAAGCTGCTGCGTTTCATCGGGAAGCTGCGCGCGGCGAAGTACGACGCAGTCTTCGACCTTCAGCACAACCTGAAGTCAGGCGCGATTTCGTGGCTCACAAAATCGAAACGCCGGGTTGGGTTCGACAGCACTACGGGCAAGGAGAAGAACTGGATTTTCCAGACCGAACGGTACAAGGTTTTCCACGAAGGTCGGCATCGCGCGGAGACTTTCGAAGCGTTCATCCACGCGGCGGGGGTCGACGAGGAACGCCGGTCCACGGCGAAGCCTTTGATTTTCGAGGACGCGAAGCTCGCGGCGGAGGTGCGGAAGAGTGTCGAGTCGAAGAAGACGCGCGCGGGGCCCGTGATCATTAGCCACCCGACGGTGTCGAAGTATAACTCCTACAAACAGTGGGATCTCGCGAAGTTCGCGCAGGTGTATGATCGTCTCATCGACGAGTTCGGCGCGAACGTGATCCTCAGCCTCGGACCCCGCGAAGAAGATGACGAGCGCGCGATACGCGAAGCGATGAAAAACGATCTGCCAGAGGCGTGCTATCTCTCGATCCGCGGCGAAACCGAACTCCTGCGCGCGTGCGACATGTTCCTCGCGTGCGACACGGGAAGCGTCCACATCGCAAGCGCCACCAAAACGCCCACCGTCGCGATTTTCGGTCCGAAGGACAGCGTGCTCCATGGTCCGCACGGGGTTCTGTCGCGGGTCGTCGAGCTGCGCGAGCTTTCATGCAAACCCTGCCGGGACCGCGCGTGCGTTGACCCGGTCTGCATCCGCGGAATCAGCGCGGGGATGGTGTTTAACGCGTGCGCGTCCCTGCTTGCGGAACTCAGATTCGTTCCCGCAGCCGAGACGCGAGTGGAGGCTGGATGAAAAACGGTCCGCCGAACAGATTGCCCGAGAGGTGCGCGTACATAATTCCGGAGTGGGACGATCTCGTGGATCCGGCGTACGATTTCGAGCGCTAAAACACAAGTCCCGCCTGCAATCCAAAATGATACCGGCTGCTGCGTCCTTACTGAACGGTGAATCCCCTGGAAGAGGAGGTAGTAAGTCCAGTAAAAGCCTGATCCACGTCTGGGAAGTTGAAATTATTATAGTCGAAATTCGGGACGAAGCCGTTTGTTATATCCCATTTATAAGAAGAACCGCTGCTGAGTCCGCCAGTCGGTATGGAAGGAAGAGTAAACGACGTGGTAGTTCCAGGAAAATTAACCTCCCATACGGTATTGACGGGAGTTGTAGCGTCTTTGATTTCAAGCGTTCCGAGGTCGGCGCTGGAGGAATTCGTCCAGGAAAAAGTCAGGGCAGAAGTAGCGACTGAAGCACTCGCGGCAGGCTGCGAGAGAGCGGGTACGTCATGCAGTGCCGCTGTATACGAAGAAGATAGCGAGCTGTAAGGCGCGATAAGTTGGAGAATGGACGTTTGTCCGGACGCGGATATTGCGCCGAATGCCAGTCCGTAGCGACTGGAATTCGGAAACGCCATTGTTTTGAAAGAAAAAGCGGATGGATTCGCAACGCTGGCGTCGAGACCGGCAAATCCATCTCCCCGCGTATAGTCATAGTAATGATAACCGAAGCCCAAATACGTCGGCGCAGTCGTCATATCGAATACCCCACCGGCTGGAGGAGTGATCGCGCCCGAAACTGTTACTAGCGATACGCTCTGAGTCGCAAAGTCCACAACAACGGAGCCGGCCGCCGAAATTGGCGAATTAAGATAAGTCGACTCATCGATTGACGCTGCGGTAGTCGCTCCTGACGCATCGCGAGAAAACACGGAAATTGAAAACTGCGCTCCCTGTTGGATCTGAAGGTTGACTGTCGGGTTTGAGGTGCCGTTATAGTTCGCTGAACTCCATTCTCCGTTGGCGCTCACAAGAACGCTTTTGTCCGTGGTGGGGTTAAGGCCACTAACGGTTACGGCTACCTGGTACTTCGTGGGATTGGTTTCGCAGAGTTCAAACCGCACCTGGCTTGCATTGAGATTTAAAAACGTCGTCGTTGAAAACCCTGTCGCGGTCGCGGAGATAGTCTGCGCGCCGGAAAAGTTTCCGACAAGAGTTGCGATACCTTCTTCGTCGGTTTGAGCGGACAGAGTTCCGTTTCCGAGATATACGTTCGCTCCTACGATCGGTTTATAGGTCACGTCGTCAACTACTTGCGCTATGATGGCATTGTTGATTGCGCCACCCCCCGTGCCTGGAGGGATGGTATCGCGACCGATCTGTTCAACCGCGAAATGCTTGCCGTTAACAGTCGCGCCATCGCTGACCGGAACAAGGTCTGGAGAATCGTATCCGAGGAAGCCGAGAAATTCTCCGATGGCGGATCCTGGATTACCGTCGTTATCTACGTTATCGGATCCTGCCACGATCAGGTAATTCCCAGCCGCGACACTTGAAAACGTATAGCGATATTGCGATGCGCGGTTAGTTGTCGTTGTTGCAACAGGGTTATCCGGGTTCGAGTCGTCGAAGAGATACACGTCCAGCGAGCCAATATCCGGAATGGTTATCGCCGAAACCTGCATTGTGCATAGAACCGGTCTTGAACTTCCGGAAGAATCGGAAACCGTAATCAGCGCTGCGTAAAGACCGTCCGAGAGACCCGTTCGCGAAACCGTCGCTGTCAGCTTCGCTGGTGTCGTAGTTGTGTCAAGCGAGGTTGTAAGCCAGTTCCCTCCGGAAGCTTCCTGATCGATAGCTGAAAGTCCCGAAATTTGAGTCGCTCCTGTAGAAACGAGCTTTACCTCCAGCGAGGACACTCCCTCCGCGAAAGAAATAGCGCTTACACCGGACGTAACCTCGGGGACAATTCGTAGTGCGCTGAAGGACGGAGTGAGTCCTTTAGCGGATAAAACAGCCTGAAAAGCGTCGATGAGGCCGTCACCGAACAAGTCGTCGCGTCCAGGCGATCCAAGATCGGTTGCAGTGTTTTTCAGGATCTGCTCGATCTGATCCGGAGTCAGATTCGGCGCGGCGGATTTTATTAGCGCCGCTACACCAGCCACATGAGGCGAAGCCATCGATGTTCCCGGCATTCCGATGTACCAATATATTCCGCTTGTCCGGACCGAACTTACGACATCCTTTTCGACTTCATAAGCTCGATTTCCATCAGAGAGAAAAAAGTCCAGGCTGCCTCCGCCGCCGGGAGCGGCGACGTCTATCCAGGATCCGAAATTAGAAAACTCCGACTTCTGAGCATTGCGATCTACCGCGGACACCGCGATGACGTGATTTAGCGCAGCGGGAATAGATCGCGTACTCGTGTTGTCGTTTCCCGCGGCAGCGACGATTGTCACGCCTGCAGCCCATACTTGGTCAACTATGGACTGCCATTGTGTCTCCGATGCTGTATCCGTTGAAGATCCGCCAAGGCTCATATTGATAATATCGGCTTTCTTCGCGGGGACAGTGCCTGATGCGTTGGCAAGGCTAGCGGCATAGAGCATGCCATCCCAGATGTCCGTGTCAGCGCCTCCGGCACCACCTAACACACGCACCGGCATGACTTTACAACCCCACGCGATTCCCGCTACACCCTGGCTGTTGTTGGAAACCGCCGCTATGGTTCCCGCTACGTGGGAGCCGTGAAAGGATTGCGGAATTTTTGGGTTCGACAAAATCGGGTCGGAAGGATCTGAATCGATGCCGTTTCCATCCCCGGAATTTTGCGCGTCGGACACGAAATCGTATCCAGTCGAAGTGAGATTCGCCGAGAGATCGGGATGGTTTGTCAACACCCCTGTATCGAGCACTGCGACGATCACCGACGGTTGCCCGGTTTCTTCCTTCCATGCCCTCGGAAGATCGATCATTCCATAATGCCATTGAGTGGCATATAAGGTGTCGTTTGGGATACGTTCGGATGAGGAAGGAGCCTGCTGGGATCGCTGAAAGTAGTTTGGCGAGACGGCTTCAATTACCGAAGCGTTTCGCAAACGCGCGATTACTTCCAGGGTTTTTGGAGGCGTCACACCGTCCGCCGAGCTATAGACGATAAGAAACGGACCCCTCGCGCCATAAGTTCGGGTTTGGACGAAAGATATTCCTGAATATTCGCTGCCGCAAAATTTCATTAACTCGTTTATCGTGTAACCCTGATTGACGGTGGCAACGAATTCTCCTTCGCGGTATTCGGGCTCCGCTTCCACTTCTGAGTCTTTTCCTTCGTCCTGAACAAGAAGCGAAGAATATGGTCGTCGCTCGCCGGGCACCCTGATCGTTCCGGAAATCGTTGCGCTTCCACCATTTCCGGAGCCACCGCCGCCACCAACAGCAGCCGCGTTCGAGGTAGAATCACCACCACCGCCGCCACCAACACAGGCGAGTGCTGAAACGATGAGTAGACTAAGCGTGATAAGGACATTCAGTTGTGATGAACTTCTTCGCGACATTTTTGACTCCGTGGCCACCCAATACCGGTTTCCTGAGATGAAATTACAACTTTAGCTACCATCCGCTTTGGCGACCGGTTTGTCCCGGTCCGCCGTACCCTGGCGATTGTGTGTAACCCCCGCCCGCGGGTCCGTAACCGCCGCCACCGCCTGCGCCATATCCTCCTGTGGGAATAGCGGGGTCCGTAACCACTTTGTCGAGCTTCCACACGGCGCCCGTAAGAAGATCGACAACCCAAGGTATGAGGCCGATCAAGTTGAACAGCGCGACTGGATTAAAATGCTGATTGACCGTTGCAGTGCTGGTCTGCCCACCCGGATGCTGAAACGTTACGGAGTGAGTATTACCGGTATCGAGCGTTATTGTCGTAGGCGTAGGCCACCACTGCCCGCCGTCGACCTGCACTTGCGCTCCCTGAATTTGAGATTCGAATCGAACCTCCCGGTCGCTCCCGGAAAAAATCGTTGCGCAGCCAGAGCACAGAAACAGCAGCGGAAGAAAGCTTGTCAACGCACATCGAACCATTTTACCCTCCTGCGGAAGCGCTTGGCGATGGATACGGTCCACGAAAGAGGGCGCGTACCCTAAGCCGTAAACGCAGGTCCTGGCAAGACCCTCCTCACGAGCTTTACGAGCAGCGCCCAAAACGGACGCCGCTCCTTTCTGCTCCACTCGTGAGGAAAAACAAACTGCCAGGTTTGCGTCTACAATGAAAGCCAATCGGAGCGGATTGCTTTCTGTTCGGAGCCTTTCTCATAGGCTCCTGATGATCAGCTTATTTAATCGCGTGACCTCCTGTAACTGAAACCTTGAATGAAGATGGAATTTCTCTAACCTGACGCCATGCAATCAAGATGTACAATAAACTGCAAACGAAAATTTTGAAAAGCGAAATTTTTATGCCCGAACGGGCACACTACAAACACCGCGACAGCTTGCAGGCTCGGGGCCGGGTGCGTATTACAAGCAAGATTGCATCCTGTGTCGGAGGTTTATATAAATCCTCGATGAAAAACGGTCCGCCGAACAAGTTGCCCGAGAGGTGCGCGTACATAATTCCGGAGTGGGACGATCTCGTGGATCCGGCGTACGATTTCAAGAACGACGAATATTCGCGGTCGAGCGATCGAAGGAGTGACACTCGAAGCGTTGACGTGTACGCCCACGAGCTTTACGGTGCGTTCAACTACGACGGCATTCTCGTCTCGAAGATCATCATCGACAGCACGAAGCGCAAACGAAAGGAGATCGAAGCGCGCGGCGTGCATGAGTACCTGCGCCTGCCCGCGGACTATCCGACCATGGGCGACTGCGGCGCCTTCGGATACATTAACGATCGCGAGCCGCCGTTCGGGACGGATGAGATCATCGCGTACTACGAAGCCGCGGGTTTCGATTACGCGGTATCGATCGATCATCTCTGCGTTCCGGGAGCGGTCAGCCGCACGATGCTCACCCACGAAGGAGTGGAAGTTTCCGAGATGGAGGCGAGGAGACTCAAACAGCTTGGAGTGAAGATCGATTCAGAAACAGTCATCGACGAGGACGCGCTGAAATTCCGCTACGAGCTCACGCTCAGAAACGCGCAGGAATTCTTCGAAAAAGCGGGCGGAGCAAAGAAGCCGTTCGTGGCGGTCGGCGCGGCGCAGGGATTTTCGCCGGAGTCGTACGCGGACGCAGTGCGGGAACTCACCAGCTACGGCTACGATCACATCGCGCTCGGGGGGCTCGTTCGCTCCAAGACGCACCAGATCGTCGAAATCCTCGATGAAATCCAGAACGTCCGCAAACCAGGCGTGCGCATTCACCTATTTGGCGTCGCACGGGACGAAGCGATCGCGCGGTTCGTCAAGCTCGGCGTGACGAGTTTCGACAGCGCGAGTCCTCTCCGCAGGGCGTGGCTCTCGACCGACAACAACTACTTCCTGCCGGAGGAGCGGTTCGCCGCGATCAGGATTCCACAGACCGCGCGCGGCAGGACCGCGAAGAAGATCGTGGAGAAATCGGGAAGGTCGATAGCGGAGATAGAGAGGCTCGAGGCAGCGGCGCTCTCGGCGCTACGGGACTTCGCGCGGACGAATAAAGGAATAGAGCGCACGCTTGAAACCCTGATCGAATTCGACAGCGTGCTCGGGGATGCTCGCGAGGCGCACCAGAATGCTTACCGCCGGACGCTCGAGGCGCGTCCGTGGGAGCGCTGTCCGTGCAGGATCTGTAAAGACGTCGGCGTCGAGGTGATCATTTTCCGCGGGAACAACCGCAACCGCAGGCGCGGATTCCACAACACGCACGTGTTCTACGAGTCGTTCAAGCGAACCATCGAGACGACTAATTCCGGCGGATGAAGCTGAACGCGAGCAGCACAAAGATGACAAGCAACACCACGCCGGCGGGACTTTCATTCTTGTGCGAAGTGTCGCAGCCGCCGCAGCCGCCGCCCGACGAGGAACCGGAACTGAACCCCGTCGCAACGCCGCCGACGAACTGAACCTGCGCGGTTTCCGCAACTTCGTTTCCGCCGATGGTCGCGCTGACCGTGATGGCGCTCGCGGTGGTCGGCGCGCGGATCGTCTGTAGATACGCCCCGCTCGACGCGTCGTAAACGACGGCTCCGGAGAGATTCGCGCCGGGCGCGGAGAACGCGACCACGAGATTCGGATCGATCACCGGAAAATCGTTTCCGTCGCGAGGACTCAGCGTGATCGTGACGCTGTCCGTGCCGTTCGCGTTCGCGACAGCCTGGCTTGCCTCGAGTTTCGTTTTGGTGAGATCGACCGCGCCGGAGAAGGTTATCAGCGCGGGAGCGCTCACAAGGAGCGATCCGATTCTCGCGGAAACCCGCTGCTGCTGCGGAGTCGGGACGCTCGTTATCGTCGCCGCGTAGACTCCCACGGTGGATGTCGGCGCGGCCTGATTTCCTCCGATGTTCGGCTCGTTATCGCTGACGCCCGCGTTCGGGGTCACTTCCGCGCCGTTTTCGTCGACGAAGACGATCGTCACCACCGGACTCGACGTCAGGAACGTGCCCGCTGAATTTTTCGCCTGCACCGTCACTGTGAGGGTGCTCGATCCGTCCGCGAATATACTCGCGGGGGACGCGGTGATCGTCGAGTTGTCCGAATCCGCAAGAAGCGACGGGTCCGCACTGAACGTCACCTGCACGCTTCCCGCGAGCGAAGTCGAGTTCGCGGTGGCGGTGATCGTCGCGACTACGTCGACGGCGGTCGACTCCGACAGAAGCTGCTGCGTGACCTTGCCCGTGTTCGCGTCGAAAGCCGGAACGCCGAGGAGCGTCCCTCGGTCCGTGCTGAAAACTACTGCCCCGTTAAGCGACGCGTCGAACACGGGGAATCCGTTCGCGTCCTTAGGCGTAAGCGTGATCGTCGCGACTGAGTTTCCGTCGCCCGCGATCGCGCTCGCGCTCGTGCTCAGCATGCTCTGGCTCGACGGATCGAGCGGTCCGGTGAAGTACACGACCTTAGGCGTCAGCGCGACTCCGCCGGCGGTGACGCTGATCGTCACCTGCGATTGCCCCGCGCCTGCTGGACTGAGGCTTGCGGTGTATACTCCAGTGCCGACTGAGGTTTCAGCGAGGGTTACGTTCGACGTCCCCTGGGCGGAGCCGCTCGTGATCGTACCCGCGCTCGTCGTCATCGTTACCGTGGGCGAATTCGAAACCGTCTCGCCGAGAAGGTTTTTCAGCGTGACCGTCAGCGCGATCGTGTCCGCTCCGGACGCGAGCACCGAACCGGGCGTAGCTAGGGTGGTGCTGAGCGTCTGACTCGGAGCTTCAAGCCCGGCGGTGTCGAGCACCGCGATCAGGTAGTAGCCCTTGGTGCTCGAGTTGTACGCGCGAACGCGAACGAAGGTCTCTTCGCCCGCGCCGACGACCTCCGGACTCGTAAACGTCCCGATGCGCGGGTCGCGATTCTCGCCGCTGAGGTCGAAGCCGACGTCGTCGCGATCGTCGTTCGACGCGCGAGGCGTGGTAAGATTGCCCGCGTCGTACCAGTCGATTTTCGCGTCGAGCGAGGAGCCGATGCCGCGCGCTTCGACCGTGATCACCACGTTACGGTCCGCGCTGGGCGCCGCGATGCGATACCAGTCCACGTCGGTCTTCGTCTCGATGCGCGACGAGATGAACCTCCCGATCGGGAGTTCCTGCGCGCTTGAAGAAGTGTCGTCGCTCTCGCCGGGCGAACCAGTAAGCGCGACGTCGAAGTTGACGTTCGTTACCGTCTGGCCCGCTGCGATCGACACTATCTGAGGCGTCGCGGCGGGAACCGTGATATCCGGATAAAGCTCGGTAATGAAAGTCTGCTGGATCGTTCCGTAGTACGAGTTTCCAAGTTCGGAGGAGCGCATCTGCCCGCAGTAGACGTAGTAGTTCCCAGGCGGAACTCCTTCGATCGTGTACACGCCCTGTTTGTCGGTATGAGTGCCGATGACGGGTTCGAGGGTGGTCGCGTCTATCAGATTGACGTGCGCGCCGAAAATGACGTCGCTGTTCGAGGTCACGATGCCCTGCACCTTGCCGAAGGTGGTGAAGAACGACGAGGAAGGGTAGACCGCGCTGACGAGTCCGACGTCGTCCGCTTCGAGCGTGCGAAGACTGATGAACCCGGTGTCGCTCGAGGCGTACATCGTTCCCTTGCCGATGAAAGTGTGGTCGAACCCGATGAAGTGCCCGATCTCGTGGGTTGCGATGTTTTCGATGTCCGCGCGGCCGACGGTTCCCCGCGGCTCCGGATTCGCGCCGATGGCGTCGGACGTCGCCCAGTGGAAGCTCTCGTTGAAAAGAAGGTCCGCGTCGGTGATGGTCGTGTCCTCCTGGAAAGTCGTCCACGTCACCGCGAAAACGCCCGCGGAGAGATCGTTCGTCCACTTAAGGATGTTCGTCTCGTCCGCCGCCGCGTTCATTCCCGAAACCTTGCCGTTATACTGGAACGCGACGTTCGATGTTCCGACCTGCTCCCAGCGCTGGAAACTGTTCTGGATCGCCTGGAACTCGTCGAACGGCATGCCGGAGAGATCGTCCGCGGTGCCGCCCGTGTCGATCTGATAAATCACCCGCCCGGCTTCGACGTTCGTAAGCTGACGAATGTTCTCGTCGAGATCCCAGATTGCGGGTTTCGAGTCGCTTCCGCGAATCTGCGTATACGAAAGCGCGTAAGGCGCGATCGCGATGCACGCAAGCAGCGAGATCGCAATCGAAGCGTGAACGACCAGGTGATTTTGTCTTCGTTTCATCTAGATCCCGTGTGACATAGTTTTTAACGCGCTCTTTGAAAGTTCGTTTGCGCCAATCCGAGTCGAATAGTTTAACTAAGACGGGCCGCGCTGTACATCTTCACTTTCCGGGTGGCGTTGACTGCCGAAAGTTGGAAAACGCGAAGGATTGTCGGCGGAAGTTCATTGGACAGAATTCACAGGATGAACAAGATTTATTTATTTTAGCCTCCTTAGATTCCAATCCCGACAATCCTGTGAATCCTGTCTATTTCCCTTTGAGGTTGTGCGCTAGAAAATAACTCCTGCACCGCGCAAATTTGAAGACACAGCCAAGCGCAGCCTGAACCAAAAATAATCAGCGCGGAGAATTTAACGCTGACAGTGAATGGAGAGCGACACTTGCTTTTTGTCCGCGTGCGCACCCTGCCTACAGGTTGCCCTTGAATTCCTTTTCCATATCCCTGAGCGCTTTTTTGTACTTGGTGCGCTCGTCCTTTGGCATGCGGTCTGGGAGCAAGTCGCCGTTCAGATGGTCGAGTTCGTGCTGGATGCACCGCGAAAGCAGGTCCTCGGCTTCGAGTTGGAAGAATTCCCCCGCGAGGTTTTGTGCGCGGACCATTACCTTCGCCGAGCGTTTGATCTGCGCGTAAATCTTCGGGAAGCTGAGGCAGCCTTCCGAATCGACGACGCTCTCGTCGCTGTGCACGGTGATCTCCGGATTAATGAAGACGTGTGCGCCCTCGGTGTTTGCGTCGATGCGTTTGACCTCTTCGGGATCGTAGCCGCAGCACGCGACGAACACCCGTTCCAGCCACCCGACCTGCGCCGCGGCGAGTCCGACGCCGCGCTGCTCGCGCATCAACTCGAAAAGCCGGTCGACTTTTTCACGGAGTTCGTCGTCGAAAACCTCGACGGGTTTCGAAACCTCGCGGAGCCTAGGGTCCGGGAATTTCAGGATGGTCCATTCGGATACTTTAGTCATTGCTCCAGAATAGTAGTCAGTAGTCAGTAGTCAGTAGTCGGAATTTCGTCATTGCCTGGGCAAAACTCGAAACATGAAACTCGAAACCGCCGACGTCCGTAAATAAACTCCTTCAAAAAACTATAACCCGAAACCCGAATTAGTTATTGCCTGCCAAACGCTGTTTCAATATCTTAGCCTTTGACTTTCATTTACAAACATACGAAAATATAGTCCAAAGAAAAATCTGAAGAAGTTCCTGAAGGGGGATGTTGCAAAGTAATGTCCAGAGCTGAAGATTTCTATAAAAAAGGCGCGGATGCATTAAAACGTGGGCAGATCGATCTTTGTGTGAAAACGCTGCTGATGTCCCTGAAGGTCGATCCGAATCACGAGGGGTGCAGGCAACTCCTCCGCGCGGCGGGACAAAAAAAAGGCGGCGGCAAAAAAGGCGGCTTCCTCGGCTTCGGAGGCAAGTCGGTTCCGCTGAAGGCGCAGCTCGCGCAGTCTCGCAAGAAGTGGTCCGACGTCGATTACGAGTGCGAATCCGAGCTTGCCGCGAATCCGGACAACACCGCCGCGCTGAAGGCGTCCGGCGAGGCGCTGATCGAACTCGGAGCGTTCAAAAGCGCGTCGGTCCAGTTCGAAACCGCGATGGCGCTCGATCCCACGAACATCGACGTCATGCTCACCTACGGCAAAGCCCTCGAAGGTCGCGGGGATCTGCTCAAGGCGCGGGAAGTCTACGGCAGGGCGCGCAAGGCGGACCCGAACAACCGCGAGGCCGCTTCGGCCTACAAGAACATCGAAGGACGAATCTCACTCGAGAATGACGGCTGGCAAGCGGGCAGCAAGGCGCTCGATATGGTCAAGGACAAGGACCAGGCCCGGGACCTAGAGCAGAAGACAAAGATCATCAAAAATGAGGACCATCGCCTTTCGCAGATTCGCGAGATGAAAACCGAACTCGACGGCGGGCCGGGAGATCGCGTGGTTCTGCGAGACCTCTGGCAGCTTCAGCGCGACGCGAAGGACTGGAAAGGCGCTCTCGAAAGCCTTGCGAAGCTGCAGAAGCTCGAGCCGGATCAGTTCGAGTACACGGAAAACGAAGCCGACGTGCGGATGCAGTATTACGAGGAACGCATCGCGGCGAACAAGGAGAAGGCGGACGCGGGCGACGATGACGCGGCTGCGAAGATGGCCGAGGATCAGGTGAAGCTCGTCAAGTTCCAGATCAAGGAGTATTCGCGGCGCGCCGATCATTATCCGAACGATCTCGCGCTTAAGTTCAACGTCGCGAAATACACCATCATCGACGGCGACTACGACAAAGCCGTCAGCTTCCTCCAGCATGCGCGAAAGGACGCCATCTTCGGATTCAAGGCGGAGGTCTCGCTCGGGATTCTGTTCTACCTGAAAAGCAGGTTCTCGATGGCGGTGAAGCAGTTTGCCAAGGTGCGCGAGGGTCTCGAGGGAACGCTAGACGAAAAAGGTAAGGAAGTCACGTACTGGCACGCCCGCTCGCTCTACCAGAACGGCGAGACGGATTCCGCACGGGACCTCGTCGAGACGCTTTACATGGAGGACGAGAGCTTCAAGAACATCGCGGACCTTATGAACACCATCGAGTCCGGCGAAGGTCTTGACGATTCCGACGTCGAAGGGCAGCTCCGCGCTCTCCTCGGCGTGAGGTAAGGACGCGCGTCCTCAGGAGTCGATTCGTAACTGTTCACGGGGTGGCTCGCGGTATATAGCGGGATTCTGTAGTAGTGTGCTCGTGAGAGCATATTTTCGCGGTGTGGTGGATCAAAGAAACGCCTTACAGACCACTACGAACGCGATCTACCCCGTGAACAGTTACGTCGATTCAACCTCAAAAATTCCTTACGGGTCCGTGAAATGTTCCTCCAGCGGTCATACGATAGCCGCGGAAAGGAAGACCGATAACCGCCATGGCATTGGAAGGAACAGGACTCAGGAGGAGAATCGCGAATCTGTTTTCCTTCTCCGCCGACGGTCTGTCGATCGTTCTCGCCCTGATCGTAGGCTCGCTTGTAGCGCTGTGCGCGCTCGCGTTTTCGTGGCTGACCTTTGTCATCAACAACTTTTTCTACAGCGACTACGCGGATTCGATCCTGGGCGCGATTTCCATCGGGGACGCGCCATCGAGCCTCGTCATAGGAATCTGCCTCGTAACAGGCGCGATACTGACCTACATCGCGACGCAGTTCTCGCCGGAAACGAAGGGTCACGGCATCCCGAACGTCCTTCGCGCGGTGATTACCGATGGCGGGAAGATCAAGCCGAGGGTCGCAGTGGTGAAGACCATCGCGAGCGCGTTCACCATAGGCGCGGGCGGAAGCGCCGGATCGGAGGGCCCGATCGTCCAGATCGGAAGCGCCATCGGAAGCGCGGGCGGAATGCTTGCGGGATTCAAGTACGATCGAATCCGGATTCTGGTCGGCTGCGGCGCTGCCGCGGGAATCAGCGCGACCTTCAACGCCCCCATCGCGGGCGCGTTCTTCAGCGCGGAAATCATCATGAAGGACATTCACCTCCGTTCGCTTTCGCCGATAATATGCGCGAGCGTCGCCGCGAACGTCGTCAGTTCGAAGCTCCGCGGAAACGAGCCTGCGTTCCACCTTCCCGAGAATTACAAACTCGTCGACTTCGCGATAGAAATCCCGCTGATCGTGGTTCTTGGGGTTCTGTGCGGGCTTGCGGCTGCGTTTTTCATTTTCGCGATGCATAAAGGCGAGGATTTCTTCGGAAGGCTCAAAATCCACGGCGTAGCCAAGATCCTCGTCGGAGTCGCGCTTCTTCTCGTCGTCGCGTACATCCTTCCGGGAGTCCTCGGCTCTGGCTACGGCCATCTGACGTATCCCGGATGGCACGAGGCTCCGCCAGGGACGGGTGCGGGTCCGATAGACGATATTCTAGGCGCGAAGACCGTCGGCGATCTGAGCGCGCTCAATTACTCGCTGATTGCTCTTGTCGGGCTCGTTTTCGCGAAGGCTATCGCGACGAGTCTCACGCTCGGCTCCGGAGGTTCCGGCGGCGTGTTTGCGCCGGCGCTGTTCATCGGAGCCGCGACGGGAGGCGCGTTCAACGTCGCGGTGGTCAGCGCGGTTCCGTCCCTCGGAGGAGGTTCCATCGCGGGACCAGCGGCGTACGCGCTCCTCGGTATGGGTGCAACCGTCGCAGCCGCGACTCACGCGCCGCTGTCCGCGATAATCATTCTGTGGGAGATGAGCAAGGACAACGAACTTATCGTGCCTTCGATGGCGGCGTGCGTGGTCGCGACGATGATCGCGCGCAGGATCAATCCGCTTTCGATCTATCTCGACGCGCTTTCCCAGAAAGGCGTCCGCATAGGCCACGGATTCGACCTCTCGGCTCTCGAGGAGGTTCGCGTCGAGCAGGTGATGGCGAGAGACTTCTACAGCCTCGAACTTGGCGCCGACGTCCGGGACTCGCTCCTATTGCTGCGGGAAAGCGAACTAGAGGACTTCCCCGTGACGAGCGGCGAGGAGTTCGTCGGAATGGTTTTCGTCGCGGACCTTCGGAACGAACTGCAATCCGCGGGCGATTCCACGGACCCGATACTCGTCGATTCGCTCGTGCAGAGCAACGCGCCCGTCGCCCACCGCGACGACAACCTCGCGGAAGCCCTCGCCAAGCTGGTGCGGTCCGACGTCAAAACCCTTGCGGTCGTCGACAGCGCGAGAGGAAAAAGAATCATCGGCGTGCTTACAGACGCGGCGCTGCTTCGGTACTATCAGCGGGAGGCTTCGTTCCTGGTTCCGGAAGATCAAAGAAAATCGACGAGAGTGGCGCCGGTGCAGAAGTCGAAGTAAAGTCCGTTTTCTTAATCGACCCACACAACCGTCAGGTTGTAGACGTTACTTGAATCTGGAATTAAAGCCCGATGCCCGAAAAATTCATACGAATCTGCACTCACGAGGAACCCGACATCGATGGACTCGTCGGTATGTGGATTTTGAAGCGCTTCGGCGAAATGAAGTTCCCGGGCGTTAAAGACGCGGAAATCGGATTCGTCAGCGCGGGCGACGAAGTCGACGGCAAATCCGGAGATCAGCTATTCGAAGAGGGCGTCATTCTCGTCGATACCGGAGGCGGAATATTCGATCACCACGTCCGCGATACCGGTGCGAAGGAGGAGCGCCTCGACGACTGCACAACGACCCTCGCCGCGAAACATGTCGGCGTCGCGAACGACAAGGCCCTCGCAAAACTCCTGCGATGGGTCAAGCGGCATGATCTCGAAGGCAAGGGTCTTTCGTCCAAGGATCCCGCGGAACACCTGATCGCGCTGCCAAACATCATCACGGGTCTGAACCTAATCTGCGAAGGCGAGTACGTAAAGACCTGGGAGACTGTCGCAACGATTCTCGACGCGATCTACGCCACCGAGGTCGACTGGTTCAAAGCGGTCGAGGACGTCAGCCACGGCTACTGCGTGAAACTCGAAGGCGGACTTTCAGTCATCGCGGTGCTTTCGGATTCGCGCAAGATAATGAAGGCCGCGAGATACCTGCAGCACGACCTCATCATCGCGCAGGACAACCAGAACCGCATCGGGATCACGCCTAAGATCCAGCCGAATCTGAGCGAGGTCGATTTTTCGCGGCTGGTGGAGGCGCTTCGGAAACTAGAGTGCAATATGCGCGGAATCGAATTCGAACGTCTCGAAAGCCAGATCGGCGAAAAGTTCTACTGGTTCCTCCACGACAGCCGGAGAATCGTCGCGTCCGGAAGCCGCAAGAACACGAAAGCGCAGCCGACGATAATCCCGCGCAATCTGATCTGCGAAGTCACGGCGCGGGTGTTCGATCCGGAGTTCCGCTTTTCGAAGGAATTCGAATTCGCCGAGGAGATCATCGCGTAGAACTTTCCCGAGTCCGCGGCAAGTTCGTAGTGACGCCGTCAGGCGTTTATATGCCCTTACGAGCGCGGTACGAGCATCGCGCCCCTGCTTCTAACTTCTGACTTTTGACTTCTGACTTTCGTAGAACGTCTCGACGTCCTCCCGAAGTTCGTTCTTGAAGCGTTCGCGGCTGAAGGACTCGGCGTGTTTCCGGAGCACTCCGGGGACGAAGCGCGATTCGAGTTCTTCGAAACGCAGAATCGCGTCCGCGCAGCTATCTTCCGTTTGCTCGCCGAAGAAGACTCCGGTCGCACCGTTTTCGGGGCTGAGGCCCGCGGCTACGCCTTTGATCGTCTCGAGCGCGCCGCCTTTACCGAGCGCGATTACTGGCCGTCCGCTCGCCATCGACTCCAGCGGCGTGATGCCGAAGTCCTCGATGCCGGGGAAGATCATCGCCCGCGCGTTTTTGTAGTAGCCGACGAGTTCCTCGTCGGTCGCGCTCCCGCGGAACTCCACCGTAGGCCCGGCGACCTTGCGCAGGTTCTTCTCGTCCTGGCCGCTTCCGACGACGACTAGCCTGCGACCGAGTTTGTTACAGGCGCGTATCGCGAGGTCCACCCGCTTATACGGCGCAAACGCCCCGATGCTCAGGTAATACTCGCCTTTGCCGCTTCCGAGCTCGAACTTGTCAACGCTCACGGGAGGATAGATCACGTGGTAGTCGCGCTGATAATATTTCTGTACCCGCGCGCCGATGTGGTGGCTGATCGCGACGTAGCGGTCGACGCGGTCCGCGGTGCGGATGTCCCACTTCCGCAGTCGGCGCGCGACGAGTCCGATCGCAGCGCGCTTCAGAAACCCGCTCTTGCCGAAGTAATCGTCGAACATCTCGTAGACGTAGCGCATAGGCGTGTACAGATAGCAGTAGTGCGGAGTCCCCGGCGTTCGCTTGACTCCCTTCGCTACGCAGTGGCTCGAGCTGACGATGAGGTCGAATCCCGACACGTCGAACTTCTCGATCGCCCGCGGGAACAGCGGCAGGTAGTAGCGGTACTTCGTCTCCACCTTCGGCAGGTTCTGCACGAAGGACGTGCGGATGTCCATCTTCTCGATGGTTTCGCTCATCGCGCCTTTTATATGGAGCAGGGTGAAAAGCGTCGCGTCCGGGAACAGCTCGCACATTACTTCGAGCACCTTCTCGCCGCCGCGCATGCCGGTGCACCAGTCGTGTACGATCGCGATTTTCTTTCCGGCGAGAGGGTTCATCATCGCGGCATTTTAGGGATAGTAGTCGGTAGTCGGTAGTCGGTAGTCAGAAAAGGATCGAGGATCGACCGTGGCACGTCCGCCATCGTCCGTGAAATCACGGTCAGGATGCCCGTGCCTCGGGCGCACGCGGCGCGTTGAAACGATAATCGGGCTACGTTCTTGATCGTCACTCGTTGCTTGACCACAATCGGGGTAAGGGATCGTAAATAGCGATCGAACGGCGACGCTTTCATGAAAGTTCAGAGTATGATTTTTTTTTCAGGACGCGGCGAAGAGCTATATCGACGTGCGGGAGGAGGTGGCTTCATGACATCGGATGAAAGCAAATCATTTGTTCCGCAGCCGCCGAAGCCGGGATTGAAAGACAAGATATACCACTTGGGTAAAATTGCAGTTGCTGCTGGCTCATCCATGCTTGGACTGTCGGTAGTCGGAGGAACCGCCAATGAAGTGATCGAGATGGTATTCGGTTCGCCGTTTCAAAGGAAGCAGATGAAGTGGTGTGGGGATGTCGCGGAAACCCTCGAATACCTCGTAAATCGAAGGGGTGTGAGCATCGAGGAGTTACAGGAAGATGAGGAGTTCATTTCTTTCGTAGCTACCACCGCTCAAATCGCAATGAGGACGCATCAAGAAGAAAAGCGGGAAGCGCTCCGAAACGCGCTTTTGAATAGCGTCATTTCGGTCACTCTCGACGACAGTCTGAAGTTCCAGTTCCTGCACTACATCGACACGCTGACCGTCTGGCATATCAGGATGCTGAAAACCTTCTCCGATCCGAGAACAAGAACGGAAGAAGAGTTAAGCAAATACGGAGCGATTAACGCATCTCCATTCAGAGTTCTCGAAGTGGACTTCCCGGAACTCAAAGGGAAACGAGACTTCGTCGATCCGTTCTGGAAAGACCTTTTCATTCGCGGACTTGTAGGCATCGAATCCCTTCACGGAATGATGACAAGGGAAGGAGGGGTCGCGAAGCGAACAACGGTGCTTGGAGACGAGTTCATCAAGTTTATAAGGCAGCCGGACGAACTGAATGACGAGGAAAAGCCTCTCAGGGTTTGAAAATTCGCTCCGATTATCAGTAAGCCAAGTTATACTGAACTACCGGGAAGAGAAGGAGATCGTAAAGTGCCGCGCGTAACGGTAAAACCAGAGCTGCTCCGGTGGGCGATGAAGCGATCGGGAAAGACCGCGGAGGAGTTGAGCGCCAGACCCAAGCTCAAGAAGCTAATGGAGTGGGAGCGGAAGGATTCGGACGCGAAGCCGACATTCAAGCAGCTTGAGGACTTTGCGAACGCGACCTACACGCCTTTCGGGTATTTTTTTCTCGATGAACCGCCGGAGGAAAAGCTCCCGATTCCCGACTTTCGCACGGTCAGTGGCAATGATGTCTCCCATCCAAGTCCAAATTTGATAGATACCATCTACGCGATGCAGCGCCGTCAGGATTGGCTCAGGGACGAGCGGATTGAATGCGAGATTGAGCCTCTTTACTTTGTGGGAAGCGCCGGACTATCTGACGATCCGGAGGCTGCTGGTCGCGAGATGCGCCGCGTAGTCGGCATAAGCGACGGATGGGCAACGAATGTCAGAACCTGGGAGGAAGCTGTCAGCAGACTGCGCAGCGAAATCGAGGAATTAGGAGTCATCGCGGTGATAAATGGCGTAGTCGAGAACAATACAGGCAGAAAGCTCGACGTCGAGGAATTCCGAGGATTTGCCATGTGCGATTCGCACGCTCCGCTGATATTTGTTAATGGAGCCGATGCGAAATCCGCGCGGATGTTCACGCTTGCCCATGAGCTTGCTCATATCTGGCTAGGGGAAAGCGCCCTTACGGACGTTGGACTGATTTCGAAGGCAACGCAAAAGATTGAAGTGTGGTGCGACAAAGCCGCTGCTGAATTTCTCGTTCCAGCGCGCGAGCTGGAAGAGTACTGGTGGGAAATCCGTAATAAGGAATCGCCGTTCGAGGCAATAGCCAGACGTTTCAAGGTCAGCCCGATAGTCGCTGGTCGTCGCTTGGTGGACACGAGGCTTGTTGATCGCGAAGTTTTCTTCGATTTCTATCATGAGTACATAAAACGGGAAAACAGAGGCAAAAAGGGTAGCTCTGGTGGCGATTTCTACAACAACCAGAATACGCGAATAGGCAAGCTTTTCGCGACGCAAGTTATCCATGCCGCGAAGGATGGTCGGCTAAGTTTCAAGGAAGCCTATGACCTGACTGGACTGAATGGCGGTTCGTTCCAGGAATACGCCGACCGACTGGGGATATACCTGCCATGAAGAAAGCGCGCCCATACATCCTGGATTCGGACGTGTTTATCGCGGCCAAAAACAGCTACTACGCCTTTAAAATTTGTCCGGGATTCTGGGATAGCTTAGTTCACCACCTCGGCAAAGGAAACATCAGCAGCATCGACAAAATAAAAAGCGAACTGCTCGCCGGACAGAAAACCAAAAAACAACTAAGTGAAGGGGAAAAGGATGAGGATCTTGTTCAATGGGTAAAACACGATCTGCCTGCCGACTTCTTCGCTTCTACGGACGATGAGGCTGTGACCCGTGCGTATACGGAAGTCATGCTATGGGTGCAAAGGAATCCGCAGTATTACGATCAAGCGAAAGCGAAGTTCGCGACTGAAGCCGATGGATGGTTAGTCGCATACGCGCTAGTTCATAAGCTGACTGTCGTTACTAATGAACAACCTCGTCCACTGTCAAGGAATCGAGTTTTACTTCCAGATGTTTGCGATCAGTTCAAAGTGGCTTACAAGGACACGTTCGCGATGTTGAGAGATTTATCCGTTCGATATGAATGGAAAGACGGGAGTTGATGCGGGGATAAAACTGAACCTCACCCTATTTCTGGCACACGGCAATGCGAGATAATCTTGCGCACGTTCCCCTCGTTCACCGGGCTGATGACTCCCTTCTCCGTGACGATCGCGGTTATGAGTTCCGCGGGGGTGACGTCGAAGGCTGGAGCGAAAGTCTTCGCGTCCGCTGGCGCGGTGAGCTTCCCGAAGCCGCGGACGATTTCGTCCGAGCTACGTTCCTCGATCGGGATTTCGTCCCCGGACTTTATCGAAAGATCGAAGGTGCTCGACGGCGCGGCCACGATGAACTGCACTTCGTGGCGTTTCGCGGAGATCGCGAGCTGGTAGGTGCCGATCTTGTTCGCGGTGTCGCCGTTCGCGGCTATGCGGTCCGCGCCGACCACCGCGACGCTGATCCCCTGCGTCCGCATCGCGTGCGCCGCGGCAGAGTCGACGATGACCGTCGTGTCGATTCCGCTCCGCATAAGCTCGAACGCGGTCAGCCTGGAGCCCTGCAAGAGCGGACGCGTCTCGTCCGAGAACACGCGAATCGTCTTCCCTTGCTCCTTCGCGGCGTAGAAAAGCGAGAGCGCGGTGCCCGTGCCACCTGTCGCGAGCGCTCCGGCGTTACAATGCGTGATGCACGCCGCGCCGTTTGGAATCAGGTCCGCTCCGAAGCGTCCGATCGCGCGTCCCATCTCGCGGTCCTGCTCGAGGATTTCGTGCGCCCGGGAAAGAAGCGCCTCCTTGAACGCGCTCTCGCCTTCACCTTCGAAGCCGTCCGCGACCTTGCGCATTTCACCCAGCGCCCAGAAAAGATTCACCGCGGTCGGACGCGAAGTCGCGAGGTAATCGCAGACCTCGTGCGCGGTTTTACTGAGCGCTTTCAAGTCACCCCGTGCGCCCTTCATCCCGAGAACGACGCCGTACGCCGCGCTGCATCCGATAAGCGGCGCGCCCCGGACGCGAAGAACCTTGATCGCCTCCCACATGTCTTCCTTGGTCCGGATGCTTTTAATAACGAATTCGTCCGGCAGAAGCGTCTGATCGATTATTCTTGCCTCGCCGTCGATACCACCCTGCCAGGAAATCGTTTCGATCATGGAAATACCCGGTTTGTCCATTATTAACCCATTTCAGAGCCAAACGAGATTAAGAAACTTCGTAAACGAAATTTTTAGAGAAATGCGCCCGGAAATAGCTTAGCATACTCTGTAACAGGATTTAAGGTACCTTCCGAGAAACATGGGTTCCACGGACGAACATAAGAACGATAGAAATACGGATTCGAAACCACGGAAGACGACCGTAGCTCAATCCGCAACCATAAAGCGGAAACTGAAACGAGTGTCTTTTCTGGCTGCGGACCTGACGCCCGCGTTTCGTCGAGAGTTCGAGGAGGTTTTGCAGCCTCTCGGGTTCGACCTCATCGGCTTCAACGAACTCGAAGAGATCAAGAAATTCTGCCTGAATGTATGCCCGCCGGCAATCCTTCTCCACTGGAGAATGAACAACACGCTTCCGAGGCAGGTTCTGAAGTTCGTCCAGACGACTCAGCTTCAGGAGCAAATCCCGACGTTCGCGGTGATCACCCGCGGAGATCGCGGCATCGTGAATAACGCGGAGCAGGCTGGGGTGAATTCGTTCGTGCTCTATCCGCTCGACGTCCGCGATTTCCTGACCAAGCTCGCGAAGCACACGAAGATCAAGGGACTCGACACTTACCTCAGCGAAGTCGATTCGAAGGATCGTCGCATCTGCGTGCTGGGTCAGGACGAAAAAAGCGCTGACATTCTAGCGGTCTATCTGCAGGATCGCGGGTTCGAAGTGGACGTCGCAATCGATCTCCGTGAAGGCGTGACGATGCTCTCGAGGAAGCGCTACAACGTCGTGTTTCTCGACCAGGGTTTCGCGAACCGCGACGCAGCCTCGCTTATCGCGAGCTTCCGACAGCACGAGCGTCTCAGCACGGTGCCGTTCATTTATCTTCTGCGCAAACCCGATCGGGAGCACGTTCAGAAAGTCATAAACGCCGGCGCGTTCGACCTTATACTGTATCCGCTATCCTGGGACGTGGTTCTGAACAAGGTCAACAAGATAATGAACGACCCGAACCTCGAGGAGGAACTGAAGCGCAAGCAGACTCCGTCGGGCAACTGGCAGGCGCCGTCGACTCGGGAAATCGATCTGAAGGCGTCACGCGTTATCGACAAGGAGACGGGTAAGGTCGACAAGGCGAAGCTGATGAAGAACCTCGGCGATCTCGGAACGCTTCCCGTGATGGTCACGAAGATTCTAGAGACTGTCAACGATCCGGATTCCAGCGCAAAAAGCCTCGCGAAGGTCATCAGCGGCGATCAGGCCCTCGCCTCGAAGATCCTGAAGTACGCGAATTCCTGCTTCTACGCGAGGAGGAACACCGTCGCAAGCATCGATCAGGCTGTCGTCACTCTCGGCTTCGAGGCGGTGAAAAGCCTCGCCTTCGCGCTGAAGACCCTGCAATTCGTCGCGGGAAAGGGAAACTCCACGACTTTCGACCGCAACCAGTTCTGGTAC
The DNA here is from genome assembly GCA_024653775.1 of Planctomycetota bacterium. Lineage (GTDB taxonomy): Bacteria > Planctomycetota > UBA8742 > JACQVU01 > JANLHZ01 > JANLHZ01. The sequence goes on from JANLHZ010000009.1 coordinate 23,974, forward strand.
CACGCTCTCGCCACCGGGATCATATCGAGGATCATCTCCGCGAAAATCCGGTATCCGGAGCCGGAGGAGGCTTTCGTCGGCGGACTGCTCCACGACGTCGGACTCGTTATCATCGACGAAATGATTCCCGGCGTGCTCGATCAGATTCAGTGGGAAACCCAGGAACAGATGACATCCTTCCGCGAGCAGGAACGCAACATCCTCGGAATGCTCCATACGGACATAGGCGTCGATCTCGTCGAAAAGTGGAAAATCCCTCAGCGCCTCGGCGAGACGATCGAATACCACCACCACAGCGCGAGGAATCTCGAAAGCCGCGGCCTTCAGGATCCGAAACTCGCGAGCATCGTACACGTCGCGGACAAGCTCGCCATCGCGATGAACCTCGGGTTCGAGGGGGATCATATTCTTGGCGCGGTGGACGGTTCGACTACCGAGGCTCTCGGACTCAAGGAAGTCGACGCCGAATTCATCAGAGAGGTCCGAAGGGCCTACAACGAACTTTCCAGCTTCATTTTCCAGGATATCGACGACGGCGTACAGTCGACCAAAACCGCGCCCAGCAGGAAGCGCCTTTCCGCGACCGCCGCGGTGGCGGTGATCACTTCGAGGCCTAACAGTATTTCGCTAGCGTCGGTGTACCTCGAATCGACAGGCTGGGAAATTCATCGTTTCGCGCTTTCGGACGAAAAGTGGCCGGAAAAGACTCTGATGGTCCGAAATCGCGCGTTCACCTTCGTCGAGACCGATTCCGCATCGGAAATTCCTATGGTTCTTTCGAAAGTCCAGACGTACTCCGACTTGACGGAAGGAAATCTCATTATCTCCGGAAACCAGAACATGGTTTCGAAGGGCGAAGGCTACACCGTTTTGAACAATCCCTACGACGGCTACGCGCTGATGAACCATCTCGCTACCAGGGGCGTAGTTGAAACCGTCGAAATCGGGAGGCCCGGAGGCGCTGGCGGCAAATCCAGTGGCGGCAATAACGGTTGAAGCGTTCAACTTCCACGACTGCCCGCGGAGTTAGTAAATCGTGCAATTCACAGGAATTAATGAATATGTATCATCAAATTTTGAATTAAAATTTGATGATAAAGTTGTAGATAAAGCTTATTTTATTCGCTTTTATGACGTTATAGCGTGATTTTGTATGGCTTATTGTTTTGCGCCTCCTAAGAAACTATCGTGGGCACCTGGGACCGCGGACGTCCTCGTCCGCAAAAGCCGTCAAACGTCTCGTTTGATGGCTCCGAATTATCGATGTCGCTTGCTTATACGTATCACCAGCAGTTATTCACAGCCGGAGCCAGAAGACTTGAGATAGTTTCTAAGAGAGCCGATCACGGGGAAAAGTTTCTTGGGCACGCTGCTTGCGACTTAAGTCACACGTACCCGAATCGGACGGTTTTCGCAACGAGTAACGTTTCCGGAAGGTTACATTGTCGCAAATTCGATACATGTTTAGTTTGGTTTAGTGTAGGAGGCATTGATGTCCAGCAATCGATTTTTTGTCGCGGGAGTATCTGTTTTTTTGCTCGTAATCGCGATGACTGTATCCAATTGTAAGCAAAAACAAACGCCGGACGATGGAACTCCCGAAGCCGACGAGTCGAACAATGGTGAATCGAATCTCGTCGTCGATTTCGACGTGCCCGAGACCGGGGCGACTGCGCCGACAGAGGCGCCGGGTCTTCACAATCTGTTTCGTCTCGACGAAAACGTCTACGCCGGAAGTCAGCCCCACGGCGAGGAAGCGTTCCGCGCCCTCGCGGCCATGGGAGTGAAGACCATTATCTCCGTCGATGGCCACCCGACTGACGTCGACCTCGCGGAAAAGTACAGCATGACCTACGTGCATGTTCCAGTCAAATACAGCGCGATCAGTCACGAAGAGCAGATCAAGATCTGCGCCGCGGGAGAAGCGAACGAAGGACCGTTTTTCGTGCATTGCTTCCACGGGAAGCACCGCGGTCCCGCCGGAGCTGCGGTGCTCCTCGAAGGCGTTTACGGCTGGTCCGCGGACGAGGCGCGCACAGTACTCGAGCGTATGGGAACCAGCACCGGCTACCCCGGCCTCTGGTCGAGCGTTGCGAATTTCGAGCAGCCGGACGAAGACGACGTCGAGAACGCGAAGGAAACGCTTCAGAGCCGCTTCGAACCGCAGGGCATCATCGGCATAATGACGCCGACGACCGACTCGCACGATTTCCTGAAAGACGCGCAGAAGATCGGCTTCGCAGTCGATCCCGAGCACCCGGACGTCCTCCCTTCGCACGAAGCGGACATGCTCGCTAACAACGCGGACAAGCTCGCGGAGAACGAGGATTTCTGGCCGGAGAACGACCGTGACGACTTCCGCGCGTTTGTGGCGAAGTACGTCGAGGCAACCCACGCGCTCCGCGACGCGCTTGCGAACTTCGAGGAAGGCGGCGATACCTTCGAGGCTGACGACGCGCTCGACCTCGTGAACAGGGCCTGTAGCGATTGCCATAAGCAGTTCCGCAACGAATAAGGAACGAGCATCGACTGCCCGCTTTTGAATCCCCGGCGACCACGAATCGCCGGGGATTTTTCATTTTTAGAAGGGAATGCAAACTCGTTTTGTGTAGAACTCGATCCGGATTTCAACCCGAAGGAGTTTTCTATGCCAGGCTGTCGTTTCCTGCTGGTCCTTACCTGCGCTTTGATTTTGTCTGCAACCGCGCTCATTTCTTCCTGCGTGAAGAAAGAGCCGGCGCCGGTGAATCCGGCGCCGGAGTCCGAGGTCGAAAACATTGAGCCGGAATCCGATGAGGAAAGCGAGACCACCGGGGACGTCGAGGCTGACAAGCACGCTTCGGCGGAGGAGGAGCACGAGCACGAGGAAAGCGGCATCGGGCGGTATATGCACAAGGTCAAGGATTCGATTGGAATCGTCAAGGCGGGCAAGGATCGAGGATACGCAGCCGATACCGCGAACCCGGCTTCTAACCTCGTCGACGCGGCGAACACGCTGCGCGACAGTTTTTCCGGATTGCAGGAAGACGTGGCGATTTGGCCCGACCACGACCAGAGCGACTTCGCGGGGTTTGTGGCGACCGCGGTCGAGCGCGCGACTAATCTCGCGAACCTGATGGCTAGCTTCGAACAGGGCGCGGATACTCTCGATCTCGACGACGCCGTCGATATGGCGGGACGCTCCTGCGGCGGCTGCCACCGTCAGTTCCGCGAAGAGCATTGAGCTTTCGTAGTTCGTAGTTCGTAGTGACGCCGTAAGGCGTTTATATGCCCTTACGGGCACACTACGAACTTCAGCGCTGTTCCGCCGGAGCCTGCGTTTTCCATCTTCTGTGGAACCAGACCCAGAGGTGCGGGTATTTTTCGATGTACTTCTCGAAGATGCGCGTCCAGCGTTCCGTCGCTTCCTGGACCGCCTCCTTCTTCGGCTTGTCCCGGTCCACGAAAAACGGCTCCTCGAACACCAGAATCAGCCGTCCCGAGTTCGCGCGGATGCAGAAGCACGGAACCAGCGGCGCCCGCGCGCTCAGCGCAAGAGAAACCGGACCCACCGGAGTCCACGCGGGCACGCCGAAGAAGTCGACGAAGATTGAAATGAGGTCTTTGATGTCCTGGTCGGGCAGGAGTCCCACCGCACCGCCCGACTTCAGTTGTTCGAGAAGTTTCCGAGGCGATTCGTCCGAATAGATCGTATCGAGTCCGTTCGCGCGCCGGATTTCCTCGATCAGATTTCCAAGGTCGTCCGACACCTGCCTGCGCGCGACGACTTTCAGGTTCGATCGCATCGCGCAGGTCGCGGCGAGAAGTTCCCAGTTCCCGAAATGCGGGGTTATCGGGACGAGACCCTTCCCCGCGTCCCTCACGGCATCGTAGTTCGCGAAGTAGCCCGAAATGTAGCGCGTCTCGAGCCAGCGTTCCTTCCACCGCGCGAAGTGAATGAACTCCATCATCGAACGCGAAAGATTCCAAAGTATCCTCTTCGTCACGAGTCGCTTCCCGGCTTCGCTGAACTTCCCCGGAAACGCGATTTCAAGATGCTCGCTCACCCTGCGCGAGAGCCGCGGGAAGAAAAGGTACGCGATCCACGCGATGACTTTAGCGACGTCGAAGCAGAACGCGGGATGCAGCCTGGCGATAACGTCCCGCGCGGCCCTCGCGATTCGCGCGATGATCGCCCTCCGGCTGTGCTTTATTTTTCGCTTTAGTTCCTTCGAAGGTTCCACCCCGTAAGTATCGAAGATTCAAAGCCCCAGAAACATATCTCGAAACAAAAAAGGGCGGAAGTATATCCGCCCTCCAACCTGGAGCATCTGGCGTGATTTGCATAGTCACGCCATCGTTTCGCAGAGGGGACCCCGGGATCCCCCCATCTTCCACCACGCCCAAAGAATGCGTTCTATGCTTCGCCGAAACCTTCGCCGACGACGAGGACGACCGAGAACAGCGCGCGGATTTCGGTCTTCGCCTTCGTGATGGTCGGGAACGCGCGGTTCGCCGGCGTGAACTGATGCTGCCTGCCGCGGCGCGCGAGCACGCGGATCATCACGTCGCCTTCGTTCGTCAGCGCGAGTACCACGCCTTCGTCCTTCGGCTCGAGCTTCGTGCTGACGATGACGGTCTCGCCCTGATTGATCTTCGGCTCCATGCTCTCGTCAGGCATCACGAACGCGAACGCGTCGTGAGTATGCACGTGGCTCGGAGCGACGATGGTCGTATCGTGGCGCATGATCTGCTCTAGCATCCTTGCACTGATCGCGTACGCCGCGATGTCGCGGGACGTCAGAAGCGGAAGCCTCGTAAGCTCGATTCTCTCGATTCCGTCCAGCCCGCGCCGGCGGTTCGAGAAGTAATAAAGCAGGTCGAGGTCATCCTTGATGTGCGGAATCGCGGGTGAACCCGGCTCGTGCTCGAAATAGTCCACATCCACGTCCAGGGCGTCCGCTATCACGCGGAGCAGCTTTTTCGTCGGCGGGTTGTGGCCGTTTTCGACGCTCGAAAGATATGGCCTCGTCCGGTCGATGAGTTCCGACAGACCTTCGCAAGTCAGTCCTCGGAACCCTCTTAACCTCTTGATTTTTTCCCCGATGTTCATTTCTCCTCTTTTCGTTATTGTTTGCCTCTGAACTGAAGAAGTCCAATGAATGATGTAACTGGTTTACTATTAGCAAGCACAATGCCAAAGCGTGCAATAATGCTTAAAGTGCTCTAGAACGCATCTACAGTCCGATTCTCCAATAAAGCAAATGGTTCTATACCATACGATTGAAGAAATATTGTTGATTGGATTATACACATTTGATCACGTATGTAAACAGTCTTGAACACAAAAGATTGAACAAATTTCAATAAACAAAACGTGACGATCAATTGGCGACCAGAACCACTGGGAGCCTTCGAATCGTCGCCGTCCTAAATTAGATCAATTAGGCAACATATTTCAATGTCGGACCTTGATTTTGAGTTTTGTAAAAGTCTGTACGAATCCTGCTGAATCGGTCTACGTGATACATAATCTGTTTTGGTTCGGTTAACCACGCCTTATTGAAGCGTCTACCTGGATTTCTGGGTGTGGCACGGGCATCTTGCACGTGGAAACACGGACGAGACGTCCGTGCCACGTGGTTCTCGTCCCTCAGCTCAGTCTCCGGCTCACGGTCAGGATGACCGTGCCACGCCATAGTTGTCTGTCGCCAGATGCAAATTGAAGCCGCCCGACGATCGATCGAAAGCCGGGCGGTTTCGAGGGAAAAGGAAAGACTCTCTCAGCGCGCGTTCAGATCGGCGCTTCTAACGCTACCTTCGCGTGAGACGCGCACCGGAACGACTTCGCCAGGCTGTAAATTGTTGTGAACGTCGCGAACGTCGGTCAGCCCCGTCACTCTCCGATTACCGATTTCGGTGACGGTATCCCCGACCCTGAGTCCCGCCGCCGCCGCGGCGCCCTGAGGATCGATTCCGGTGATGACGACTTCGCTCGAAGACTGCTGTTCAAGCGTTAGTCCGAGGCGCGTCGCGTCGAGCGTCATCGCGCCGTCGTTCGGAACGCCCGGAACGCCGTGGCCTTCGTACGTGACTCCCTCCGGCATTTCGACGGGCTGGTCGATCCGAGTCGAAGGCATATCCTGCCTGCCGCCTTCCGAATCGATCGCAACGAAAGACGTGAACTGACTGACGATCTGGAAATCGAGCGCGGTTTTAGTGATCTCCTCGATCAGCAGGGACGATTCGACCGGGGCCTGCCTTCCGTAGCGCTGTGCGAACTGATTCTTCGTGAGCTGCGTCGAAAGGTCGGCGATCTTGTCCCGCGCCCAGATGTACGCGATCGCGTGGGCGCGGGCGTCTCCGGTTTCGTTGATTTCGACGCGGCGACTCCAGCGCTCTCCGCGCATTTGTCCGCTGATCGTAAGCTGCGGCGGGTTCCGGGTTACGCCGAGGTTTTCCGCGCGACCCGTGATTACGATCGGCTGTCCGACGAAGAGGTCCGGGATTCGGCTTGGGTAGACGTCGGTCGCGCCGCCTATGCCGCGGAAGTCGACTTCGACTTTGTACAGCACGGGCGAATGGATCTTCTCGTAGAAGCGGTTTACCGCGCTTTCCGATGGCTCGTCCGGGCGGACGTACGTGACGCTTCCGCGGCCGACGTTCGCCATTTCGTCGAGGAGGTAGCGGTTGACGCTCGAACCGATGCCGAAGCTGAAGAGCCGCGTATCGCCCAGCCTGGCGTCGATGGCGCCGAGGATTTCATTGTCGTTTCCGATGTAGCCGTCGGTGAAGAAGCATACGATGCGCATCTTGGCCGAATCGTGTGGGAAGTCGAGCGCGGCTTTGATTCCTTCGATCATCTCGGTGCCGCCCAGGCCTTCGAGTCGGGAAAGATACCTTCCCGCCGCGACTCTGTTTTCGCGACTATTCGGTACGGGGCGATTTCGAAACCCGTCGGCGCCGTCGCTGAAGCGAATGATGTTGAAGGTGTCTTGCGGGTTCATTTCGTCGAGCGCGTGGCGGACGGCTTCCTTGCTTTTTTCGAGCGGAGCGCCTTCCATGCTTCCAGAGCAGTCGAGGACGAAAATCATTTCCCGTCCGACCGCGACGTCTCCGCTGATTTCCACGGGCGGCTCGATCGTGATCATGAAGAAGCTGCCTTCGTCGCCTTTGTACGTAAGCATCGACGCTTCCGCCTCGGGCTGCGCGGTTACGAAAAGAAAATCGAAGTCGGAGTTCGCCACGACTCCCTCGCGGTTGGCAAGCCGGACGCTCATCGTGGGCGATCCGTCTTCGTGGGTCGCTTCGATCAGATGACTTTTGCACTCGAACTTCTGTATCGGAAGCCCGGCGTCGATTTCAAGGCTCAGGCTGACTTCGTTCGCGCTCCGCATTCCCGGCGGCATGATCGGCGGCGTGATTCGATCAGCGTCCGGCACGCGGCTAGTCGGTTCGCGTCCCCCTGCGAGGACGTCGTTTCCTCCGGTTTCGCCGCGGGGGGAGTTGTCATCCCGTATCGCGACTGGCATCGCTTCCGGATGGTAGTTCGGACTGATGTAGCGCGGGCCAACGACCATCGGAAAATGGAAACGGTACTCGCCGTGATCGTAAACGAGACGTTCGACGTAGCGGATTTCCACGATGACCTCCTGTAGCGGCGGGATGTTCGCGACGCTCTGGGTGAAAATGTTCGGTCGCTCCTGCTCAAGGAGACTCGCGGTGTATCCCTGAGCGCGCGCTTCCTCGTACATCCGTCGGGCTTCCTCTCGCTCTTTAACGATGCCGTGGATGCGGCGTTCGCCTATGTGCATTATGAATTCGTTTATCGCGGCGCTGTTCGACAGCGGGAACACGTAGACGGCTTCGATCGGGAAACGGAAATCGTTGACGTACTGCTGCTTCACCGACACGGCGGCGAGAGGTCCGGATACGAACCCCTGTACGTCGGTATGCTTCAGCGGGAACTCCGCGATGGTTTCGCCTTCTTCGTTTTTTGCGAAAAGATTTCCGCTCGTGACCTTCGGGCGATCCGTCGATTCTGCAAGGTTGCTGTTTTCGAGCGCGTCACGGGGAATGAACAGAAGTTCCTCGCCTTCGAGGATGTCCAGGTCCTTCGATTCCGCTTCGTGGAACGCGCCTGCGTTTGCGAAGTCGCCAGGAGCGCGGGATTCAAACTCCGGAGACATCGGCGCGGAGGACGATGCGGACGGATCCGGCGCGACCGAGCTGCTGGCATCAGCTCGTTCTGCCTGAGGTTGGTTGCCCTTTAGACCATCATAACCTTTGCACTGCGTAAACAGCGCGGAGATCGCCGCGAGAGCGATAAGCGTCAAAATTGACGAACGCAAAAAATATTTCGACATTTTTACCTCACCTTGTTTGCGGTCACCCTCCCGGCGCGACGGCGTTTCGGGATTCCATTCTAACCTGCTTGCTACCTGTGTTTAGAAGCCGCGGCGTGAACCCGTTCACAAGTTGCGAATTTTTCTTTTCGAAAGTTTCGTGGGCGGTCGATCATTCGATGGAATCGAGGAGTTTCTGAAATTCTTCAGCGGTAGCCGCCTTTTTGATCGCGCGCTTTATCGCGATCAATTGTTTTTCCGATTTGATTCTGTCCAGCCCGGTTATCTTTCGCGCCGATGTCGCGCCGAATTTGAATTCCGCGAGCAGTTTGACCCCGTCGAGGAGTCCTTCGATCTTTCCTTCGATTTTTCCTTCGCGCTTCCCTTCGCGCTTTCCTTCCCGCTTTCCTTCCCGAATTCCTTTTTTGAAGAATTCGCGTTTTTCAGCTTCCCAGTATTTGTTCAGTGTTTTCATTCCGATTTCCCCCACTTTTTTCGTCAATTTCTTTTTCGCGAGCGTTCTGAGCGTCTCCTTCTTCAAATGCATCGCAGAGTAAGCGTACTTCAACGCCATCGAGATCGCGCGTTCGTCCTCGATTCCCTTCAGACGATCAATGCCGATCCCGGCAGCTTTCATTTTATCCGGAAACGAGTGTCCTTTCAATAGGGACAGGCACGCGGCGGCTTCCGGAGTTCCTTTTATCTCTTCAAACCGCATTTTGGGGAGATTCAGGAGTATCGGGATAGATTCATCAAGATATTCGATCAGTTTTCTGTCCTCGTCCGGAAAAAGTTTCGAAAGTCGTAAATCGCCGGCGATCTTTCGCTTCCCGTTATAAACGATGAAAACATAAATTCGCGGGAGCTTCTTTACCCGAACTCCCTTCGCGAGCATCTCGCTTACGTGTCGATCCCATATTCTAATCTTGTACTTCAGAATCCTTAGCATGACCAGGACTTCAAGCTGACTGCTGAACTCGAACAGAAAGTAGATCAGCGCTTTTTCTTTCTTCCCCTCCGCGGAATATAGAAGGTCAGACTCCGAACCGCGTAGTTCCTTGTCCACAAACGATCCCTGCTCGAGCTTGAAACTCGATCTCCTGATGGTTTCCGCGAGCCCCTTCGGTCCGTAGTTCTCGACAAGCGACCATGCGTTCTCATTCACCTCGAACACGCCTTTCGCGTACAGATCGTGAATCTTGTGGACGGATTCCTCTCCGCCTTCCTCCGGATTCCCGTGCTCGGCTTCTTCTGGCGTTTCGTCGGGCATTACTTCTTCATGTCCCTCGACCCCGGCTTGACCGCGGGAAGGTGCCGGACGTGTTCGGGCGGCTCGTCCTCCGGATTCCATGTCAGCGGGCTGACGTGCGCGAGGTACGTGTAGCGGATGTCCTTGAAAGGCACTTCGTCCGCACGGAATATGATCGACGCGAAGCCGCGGATGTCCGCCTTCCTGCCTCTGACGAAAGTCGCAACCTCGAGCGCGCTTTTGCCGGTGGTCACGACGTCTTCCACTATAAGCACCCGCTCGCCTTCCAACAGCGTGAATCCTCGGCGGAGCTGCATTTCTCCGTTTTCGCGCTCCGAAAATATCGCCCGGCAGCCTAGCGCGCGCGCGACCTCGTACGCGATAATAATCCCTCCCATCGCGGGTCCGACGACAACCTCGATGCCTTCGTCTCTGTAGTCCTCCGCAATGGATTCCGCCAGCTTGCGCGTGACGTCCGGAAACGAACAGACTATCGCGCTTTGCAGATACGTGTCCGAACGTTTCCCGGAGGACAGAATGAAGTGGCCGGAGAGAAGCGCCCCGGTGTCACGATAATGCTGAAGCACTTCATCCGGGCTGAGCTTCATTTCAGTTTCCTCCATCTTCGCCGCCGTCGGTCGGGATTTCGAGGTCTTCCTCGGTAATCGGGCCTTCCTGGCTGACGTGCCGGCCCGCAGCGCCGGCTTCGGAGTTCGTCCGCGTCTCGTACGCGATAAAGATGCAGCTAAACAGCGCGATCAGCGCCAGCGTCGCGATGATTCGATCCACCGTCTGAACGCTGCGAACGCCGTAATTCGGCGCGACCATCCCTCCGCCGAACGCGGTGGAAAGCCCTTCGCCCGCTGTGGGTCTTGCGAGTATCAGAAAGACGAGAATTATCGAAATCGGGAAAATCAGCACCCATGAAACCCACGCGAGAATGCTAAGCATCGTGTCGAAGAACGCGAGCGAATTGATAGCGAGAAGCTCTGTAATCATAATCTGCCTTACTTTACTTGTTGATCCTTACTTTGCAGCTTTCACGATGGCGGCAAACTCGTCCGCCGAAAGACTCGCGCCGCCGACGAGCGCGCCGTCGATGTCCGTCTGCGATAGAAGCTCCCTGGCGTTCGACGCCTTCACGCTTCCGCCGTACTGAATCCGCATCTGCTGAGCGATGCCCTCGTCCCACATCCTCCCGATGACGCCGCGGATGAACGCGTGCGCGCCCTCTGCCATCTGCGGAGTCGCCGTCTTGCCCGTCCCGATCGCCCACACCGGTTCGTACGCGATAACCACGTCGATCGTCCGCTCCGCAGAAATCCCCGCAAGCGACTGCCTCAGTTGTCCGCCGAGAACGTCGTTGGTCCTCCCGGCTTCGCGCTCCGCGATGGTTTCGCCTACGCAGAGAATCGCCTTCAGCCCAACGCCGAGCGCATGGGTCAGTTTTGCGTTGATCCATGAACTCGACTCGCCCCAGCCGTCGTGATACGCCCTTCGCTCCGAGTGCCCGAGGAGAACGTAGTCCGCCCCCGAGTCCTTCAGCATCTCCGCACTGATTTCGCCCGTGAACGCTCCATCCGGCTCACTGTGGCAGTTCTGGCCGCCGACGTGCACTCCGGAACCTCGGACCGCGTCCGCGACGTCCTTCAGATAGACGAACGGAGGGAACAGCACGACCTCGCAATCCCCCGACCCGAGCGGACGTAAAGCCGATGCAAGCTCCTTTGCAGAACTCGCGCGCATGTTCATTTTCCAGTTGCCGCCGATAATTGATTTTCGCATAGAACGACCTGTGTCCAGACTTTTGACAAAAGCCTGTAACAAGATACTTTCGCGAAAAGCGGGTGTACACAGAGAATTACAACTTTCCACGAAACCGATAGGTTTCAATCATAATCCGTTGTAACCAGTTAGTTTTCGCGTATTTGTTCACGGGGCGTTTCGCGGTCTACAACCGAATTCAGTTCGTAGTATGCTCGTCAGAGCATATGTTTGCCATGTGGTGGATCGAAGAAACGCCTTACGGCGCCACTACGAACGCGAATTACACCGTGAAGGGCTACCGAATTACAACTTTTGAGAAAGCAGAATCATCCGCCTCGAATCGATCGAAAGCGGCGATTCATCGAACCCTCCGAAGGACGCAATAACCTTCATCCCCGCGGCTTCGATCATCTTTCGCATCTCTGGCGGCGTATAGAATCTTACTTCGTGATACGTCTCTACTTTTTCCCCGCTATCGTCGACGTTAATTTCCTTTACGCGCATTTTTCCCTCGAAACAATCGAAAAAACGCTCAGAAAAGAAAATAGACCCATCTTCGAGGTATTTCCAGTCGTGGGGCCTGAGGTTCCGTATAACGTTGTCGCGATTGATGAAGTCGATAAGGAACCTGCCGCCAGGTTTGAGGGCCTTGCCGACGTTCTGGATGACCTTTGCGTCTTCCTCGTCGGACTCGAGGAACGCGAACGCGGTGAACATGTTGATGCAGGCGTCGAACTCCGCGGCGAACTGGATTTCGCGCATATCGCTGCGAATGAATTCAACCTCGACGCCTTCCTTCTGCGCCAGGAGTCTCGCTTCGCTGAGCAGGAACTCGGATAAATCCACGCCGGTGACGTCGCAGCCGAGTTTTGCGATCTCGACCGAATGGCGTCCCTGGCCGCAGCAGAGGTCGAGAACTTTCGCGTCCTTCACGAGGCTCAGGTACTTCGAAAGGAAGACGACCTCCGCGCGAGTCCGCTCCAACGTCAGATAGTCGCTGCGACCCTTCAGATAGCTTTCAGTGAAAAAGTCGTGATACCAGCTCATTTCATCCCCGGCTGAATTTGAAACAAAGTAATACAAGTGACTGGTGAAACAGAATATTCTTCCTCTCGTGCAGAATTTGCAGTTTTGGTCTTCAACCTGAGAATAACAATGTTTACCGACAGTTTTTTGAGAACCGCAATGGAGGCGATATGCTTCGCCGCGGATATGCACAAGGATCAGCGCCGAAAGGGAACGAAAGCGCCGTATATCATTCATCCGCTGCGGGTGGCGAAGCACGTCGTCAATTTTAGACCGGATAACGAAATCGACCTCGAAACCGCCTACATCGCCGCGATCCTGCACGACACGGTCGAGGACACCGACACCTCGAAGGAAGACCTTATCGAGCTATTCGGGGAGAAGGTGACGGGCGTCGTGCTCGAACTCACCCAGGACAAGAGTATGGTGAAAGAGGAACGGATCGAACTGATGATCGAGCACGCTCCGGATATGAGTCCGGAGGCGAAATTCGTTAAACTCTGCGATCGCTACGACAACGTCCGCGAACTGCGCGTGATGGGCGAAGCCTTCATCCGCAGGTATCTTTCGGAGTCGAAACGACTCCTCGCGAACCTCCGCGGCACCTGTGCTGAACTCGAGATCAGGATGGAGAAACTCATCGCCGACGTCGAGGCAGAGACCTGATTGCGAATAGAGAACCTCGCGTACCTCCGCAAGAGAGGCGCGTTATACGTTGTCGGCACGCCGAAGTCGAGCCTGAAGAAGTTCGAAAGGGAACTCCTCGACAAGAG
>JANLHZ010000138.1 GCA_024653775.1 Planctomycetota bacterium
GAATGTATGGGCAGTTGGAGATGGCGGCACGATTCTAAGGCGTCCTATCGCCGATACGGAAGACGAAAACCGCGGTCACGGGAACGATGACGACCACGATGACGATGACAATCCCGGACAGGGTGACGGAAACCATGGTTCAGACGATAACCCCGGTGGAGGAAACGCGGACTCCGACGACGGAAACCGCGGTCACGGGAACGATGACGACCATAACGACGACGATAACCCCGGTCAAGGTAATGGTAATCATGGTGCGGAAGACAATCCCGGTCAGGGACAGGGAAATAATGACGACCACGGAAACAACGATAACAGCGGAAATGGAGGAAACAACGGGAACAACGGGAATCGCTGACGAAGTTGATTTCCGGTCCAATATTTGCCCGCTAGCTTCCCGATGAAACCGATGTAAAGCGAATTTACTGAGACCCGAATGAAGAATCCGATCTCAGATTACCTCGTTCACGACGCCAGTGAGCCGGACGACCTCGGAACCCCTTACAATATCTCATCCACCGAGGCCTCTCCCGGAGGAACCGTAAAATTCCAGACCAACGGCTTCGGCGCGGCGCCCGGCAGGCCCATCGACCCGCGATGGTTCGGCGCGATCGGGAACGACTGGTATCTCGGAAAATACGAAGGCGCGCACGATCTCGGAGCCAGCAATATCACAGGCACTCATTCGGGAACACAGAACTTCTATTATCGAGACGATACCGAGGACCCGCCAGTCCTCAGAAACGCCCTGCTCGTGTCGTCGGGATTTTTCGAGACGCTAATCGAACGCGTCGACGAAATCGAAATCACGGAGATACTGAAGGGCGTGGACGCGGATGGAACCGAGATCGAAATCGACGGAGATACAAGGGAAGTGGTCCTGAACGCCGCGGGCAACGTGGAAGGCGAAGCGATCTATCTCTGCGAGGAAGCGAAGTATAAATTCGACGCCACGCTTCATTTAGGAATGCACCCGGAACTCGCGTCCTGGTACGTCTTCAAAAACGGCTCGGAGGTGGCTTCGCTTGTCGGTTCGCTGACTTACGAGTTCACATTCCCCCGCCGTCGATTTCGCGGTCGGCGAAGTCCTGAAGATTGAATCCGATTCCGGCGATCACCTCGTCGCGGACGAGGACGTCGAGCGGCGAAAACGCGCCGTCAACGTAGGCTCTTGCTCTTTTGATAAGGGTCTTTGCCATAGAATGAAGCTCCAGGGAGTGAACTGAGTTTATGGCGGGAGAATCGAGCCTTCAATCTTGAACGAAAAAATAGGAGGGAACGGGGGAATGCAGAAGTCAGATTGCAGATTTCAGATTGAACTTCTGCCTTCTGCAATCCTCGAAACTTTCCCTCAAGTCGCTGGATGCTGGAGCGACACGCGGGTACTATAGCGCCTTCGTTAGCGGACCACAGACCCTGGAAAGAATGGACAAGAACTCCTACAGAAACTTCACCACCCTTCTCGGCGGCATCGGATTCATCTGCGTGTGCGTAGCGCTCAGTCTGTTCATAGTTTCCCCTGGCGGAACCGGACTCGGAATCGTGCTGCTGATCGTCGGGCTGCTCCTCTCCGCGCTGGTCCTTCTCGGCGGAGGGGGCAGAAAAGCGGAGCGATGAACACGGAAAAACTCGCCAGCGACGCCGTCCGCTACACGCAGGAAATGGTGAAGATCGAGAGCCTTTCAGGCGAAGAGCATGAAATCTCCCGCTGGCTGAAATCCGTTCTCGACGACGCTGGAGTGTACGCCGAGCTGAACGATCGCAACGTAATCGGCGTCAAGGGCACCGGAGAGCCGCGGATGCTTTTCAATAGCCATCACGACGTCGTCCCGCCAGGAGAAGGCTGGACCCGCGACCCGTACTCCGGAATCATTGAAAACGGAGTGCTCCACGGCCGCGGCTCGACCGACGCGAAAAGCTCCCTCGGCGGGATGCTCAGCGCGTTCCTGCACGCGGAAGTCACGAGGGGCACGCTCATCTTCACCGGAGTCTACGAGGAGGAAACTTACGGAAAGGGCGTGATCCAGCTCGCCGCGCGGCTGAAGGACATGTTTGAAGGCGGAATCCACGGAGTCATCGTGGGCGAACCGACGGAGAACCGCGTATGCATCGGTCAGCGCGGGCTGCTGCGGATCAAGCTCCACTCGAAGGGTCAGCAGTGCCACGCCGCGCGTCCGTGGCAGGGAGTCAACGCGATGTACGCAGCGGCGCGCGACATTCTGAAAATCGAAAAACTCGACGCGGAAAGCAGTGTCACGAACGAAGTCCTCGGCAGAACGACCTTCGCGGCGACGGTTGTGCAGGGCGGGACGAAACCGAACGTCGTGCCGCATATAGTGACTACAACGCTCGACGTGCGCACTATTCCGGAAATCGGGAACGAGAAGACCATCGAGATGATCCGGCGCGAGGTCGAAAGCGAGGTCGAGGTCGTTTCGAAAAGGTATATGCCCGTGATCACGGACAAGAGCGAGCGCATTGTTACGATCAGCGAGGCGGTCACGAAAAGCGAGGCGATGGGCTTCGGCGGCGTGAGCGACCTGTTCTTCCTGCGCGACTATCCCTGCCTCGTTCTCGGCCCGGGAAGCGGAAAGCAGAGCCACACGGTGGACGAATTCATCACGCTCGACTACATCGAAGCCGCCGCGAAAAACTACGCTGAGATCGCGCGAAGGTTCCTTGCAGGCTAGTTGCCGTGCTTTCCGGTTGACTCTTTTCATACCTGGCGTACAATTCGAACATGATCACCGCCGACGACTTCTTCTTCGCCATGATCGCTATCAGGCAGAGATACGTAAGCGACGAGCAGGCCACGCACGCGCTGCTTACCCTCGCCCGCGGCGAAACGATAGAATCGAGGCTGTACTCCGACAGTTTCATCGACAAAGAGCAGCGGGATTTCATCAGGCGCAAGCTCGCCGGGTCGAAACTTCTCGAACGGAGCATCTTTTTCGGAATGTACGCGGTGAAAGCGGGAATGTGCTCCCAGTCGGCGGTGGACAAGGCGCTCGAGCTTCAAACACGCAGGATCAAATCCAGCCGGGAATACGTCGGACTGGACAATATCCTCGTCGAAGGCGATCACCTGACGACCACCCAGGCGAAGTCGATCAACAACACCATCGAAACCGTGATTGCGAATATCGTCACAGTGATAAGCGAGGAAGCACCTTCGAAGGACGAATTATGCTTCGGAAGGGTCGCGCTCGAAAAGCGGTTCGTGACGATAACCCAGATCGACGAGGCGCTGAAACTTGTCGGCCTTTCGACCAAAGGCAGAACGCTCGCGGAGATTTTCGAGAAGAAGGGATACGTAACCGCGAACCAGATCGAAACCATCGAAAGACTCGCGAAACAGCGACGCGTGCGGGTCGAGGGTGGGGGAAACCCGAAGAAGGAGACGGTCCATCTGAGCATTCCGAAGACGCCCGGCACCGAGATGTTCGAAAGCGGTCTGAACCTCGTGCAGGTCGAGCCGCTTTCGCCAGTCGAGCCTCTGCCGGAAGAGGAGCCGTTCGAGGCCGAATCCGACGAAAACGATTCGAATGAAGACGTCCTCGTCCTCGGCGCCCACGTTCCGGATACGAGAACGATCGATCGCACGGATTTCGACGTCCCGGTCGACTTCGATCTCGGCACGCCGGGAAATTCTAGTTTCGATGAGGAGGAAGACGAAGCGGAGGAAGCCGAGGACGATGAAACCGAGGCTGAGGAGCAGATTCCGGGATACGCGATTCTTTCGAAGCTCGGGGAAGGCGCGATGGGAAGCGTATACCTCGCGTACGACAAGAAGCAGGGGTTCAACGTCGCGATCAAACTGCTCAAGCTCGAAGCCAGCAAGGACTCTTCGAACGCTGAAAAACGGTTCGTCCGCGAGGCGAAGATCTCGATCGATTTCAACCACCCGAACCTCGTCAAGGGCTACCACATCGGAAAGATCGCCGACAGCTACTTCTACACCATGGAACTCGTCGACGGCGAAACCATCGACAAAATCATCCGCCGCAAGAGTGCCATCGAGGAAAAGGATTCGCTCCACGTCATAAAGAGCGTTCTCCGCGCGCTCGACTACGCGTCGCAGTTCAAGATGGTTCACCGCGACATAAAACCGAGCAACATAATTCTCGGAAAGAACCGCGTCGTCAAACTGCTCGACCTCGGACTCGCGAAATGCACCGACAGCGAAAGCCAGCAACTCACCGCGCCGGGAATGATCATGGGCACCGCGCACTATATGTCGCCTGACATCATCCGCGGAGCGAAGGACCCGGACGTCCGAAGCGACATCTACAGCCTCGGCGCGACGCTGTTCCACATGCTAACGGGCGTAACGATGTTCAAGAAGAAAGCCTACGCGGAACTCATCCGCTGTCACATCCACGACGACCCGCCGCTGGCGCGGGACGTAAATCAGAACGTGAGCGAAGCTTGTTCGATACTCGTGTCGAATATGCTGATCAAGGACAGGAACAAACGTTACCAGACCGCGAAGGAATGCCTTCAGGACATCGATCTGATCGAATCCGGCAGGGAAGTCAAAGACCTCGCCAGGAAGAAAAAATCGTCCTTCTTCGGTCTTCGCGGAAAGCAAGGAGGCTGAACCGGTCGATTGCTGCGCGCGCGCGGACTTGCTGCTACCATCTGCATACAATCAGGATTGGAGCCAAATGCCGAGAGAGGAAATCACAAAATTCAGATACGAGGAATTCGGCGGAATCATCAGCTACGAGAATCCGCCGATGATCGTATACGCCGATCGGGAGCTTATGAAAAGCGTCACCGGCGAGGAGAGTCCGCTCTGGAAGGATGAATCGAAAGCTGAGGGCACCGACTACCTGAAGCTTAGCGCGCCCATCGAGGTGCACCTTCAGCTCACAGCGCTCTGCGATCTTTCGTGCAGCTATTGCTATCAGGACGCCGGACCGAAGAAGCGCGATAACGAGCTGGACACCGAAGGATGGAAACGCGCCATCGACACCCTCGCGGACCGCGGAGTGCTCAGCGTCGCGATGGGCGGCGGCGAAAGCACTCTCAGAAGCGACATCTGGGAACTTGCCGCGTACGCGAGGCAGAAGGGCATCATCCCGAACCTCACGACGAACGGCAGGTCGTCACTAAAAATCGACGCGGAAAAGTTCGGCGTCTTCGGCCAGATAAATATCAGCGTCGACTACGTTGGCGAGCCGGTCCATATACACCGTCCGACCGAGGATCGGTTCAGCCTCAGCGAAACCGTCCGGCACATTCAAAGTTCCGGCACCGCGGTCGGCATCAACACCGTCGTCCACAAATGGAATTTCGATAGGATGGAAAGCGTCGTCGCCTTCGCGAAAGAGCACGATATGAGCGACGTCGAACTCCTGCGCCTGAAACCAAAGGGAAGGTCGTTCGATCTGTATCTGCGCGATCGGATGGAGCCGCAGCAGCGAATCGCATTCTTCCCGGAGGTGCTGAGGCTTTCCGAGAAATACGATTTCAACCTGAAAATCGATTGCAGCTTCGTGCCGTTCCTCGCGTGCCATAATCCTTCGCTCGAACTGATGCAGCGGTTCAGCGTCCTCGGCTGCGACGGAGGCAACTTCCTGATGGCCGTCAGTCCGGAAGGCTACGTGTCGGGATGCAGCTTCGTGAAGGAGACGTTCCACGTTGACGAGTTCGACGAAAAGGAATCGAGCGATGAACGGCTGACGATGTTCCGCTCGTGGACGGAATCCGCGCGTGAGCCGTGCAGGAGCTGCAATTACCTAAGCGTCTGCCGCGGCGGATGCCACGCAGTGACGGAATTCGTGGTCGGCGACTTCCTGGCCCCCGACCCCGAATGCCCCAGAGTCACCGCAATGACGTCCGGTTCTATATAAGGAGTCTAATCCTTCTGTGGCTCCGTCGACGAAATCTGAAGCTCCTGAGACTCTTCGGCTTCCTTCGCCTTCTTTCGCAGAACCTTCTCCGCGTGGCTCCTAAAGCTCGCGAGCTTCTTCTTAGCGCCCTCGGCGTAGTTCTCCCACTCGACCGCGCTTTCCTTGAACGACCGCGCCTTCTTCTCGATCGCACTGATCTTCTCCGTCATCTCCGGCGCGAGCTTCACGATCTCCTCCGGGGTATAAGCCTCAGGCTCCTTCTCGAGTTTCACGATCGTGCCGAACATTTCCACGAACGGCCTGATCTCGTCGAGCTTGAGACCGAATTCCTGCAAGCCACGGATCAGTTTGCACACAGTCACGAATCCGGACGGATAAAGACGGAACCCGCCCTCCGAGCGAACCTCGGAATCGATGATGCCCTTCTCTTCCCAATATTTAATGGTGCGAATCGACACGCCAGTCCGATCGGCGAGTTCGCCGACGCTCAGAAACTTATTCGACTTGCCGTTCTTCGATTTTTTCTCTTCCGGCAGCCCAACCTTTTTTCTGATTTTACGAACCTCATCCGATGAATACCCGAAATCGAAAAGCGCCTGTACCTTCGGCAGTTCCTCTACCGATGCCTGATCGTAAAACGGAATCTTGCCCTCCGTGTACCCGGCAGGTCTGAAAACGCCATCTCGCTCCCACTCGGAAAGCCTCTCTTCAGTCATCCCGGACGCCTTTAAAAATTCTTCCCGTTCAAAAATTTGCGCGACCATTCTTGTCTCCATTCCTATACGTAAACGTCTATAATGGCATTAGTATACGCATACGTATAGGTTCTAAAAACATGGAGCAAAAAATATTTTGCAGACCATCGTCGCGGCGGCTAATTTCGTTCAATTCGGCATTTACAATGCGCCGGGCATCGATTTGCCACATATCAACATGTGTAGACCATACTATGCGAGTATCAGTGTGAAACGCAGATTAAGGATTTAAAATAATATTTACAGTCATTTTGCTCTGTATTACATAGAACTGCAACAACCGTTACTTAAACCAACCTAATACGTTGTTTATCACCGGCGAAAACAGAAGCTGGAAAAGACTCTGAGTCCCGCAGTTCAGGGAACCTGTCCCTTGCATTCCTGACCTTAGCGCGAAGCCACTTTCGTCCGTCGTGCTGCCAACTGAACAATGCACGAGGTAGTAAGTGCCGCGCTCCGGATCTTCGAGCGGCGTCCGCCCCGCGCGCTCGAAAGCGGCGGTGTACGATTTACTCGGAAGACCCGCGACAGAAAACGTCAGAGCAGCCTCAAGGTCATCCGGGCCGAGTTGGCGATCCGAGGCGCCTTCGCCCTCGACGCCGTAGTGATTGTCCACGAAGAAGATCGAATCCTGAAAGACTTTCATCTCGACCTCGACCCTTTCGAAATTGACGATCTCGAACATCGCCTCGCCTTTGCGGACCTCTTTGCCGAGAAGGTTCGCGACTGGATGGTTGGTTCCGGACTCGTCGACGTAGCTGATAATGTAACCGTCGATCGCTGCGCGGTAAATCGCTGCGTCGATCTGCGCGTCAAGACCTCGAACCGTTTCCTCCTGAGCCGCGATTGCCGCGCCCTGGGCGGAGTCGAGTCCGGAATTCGCGAGGGTTCGCGAGTCGTTCAGCTTGGAAAGTGCGCTCAGCGCGCGCATCCTGTCGAGTTCGAGCCCCGAAGTGTCGAGCCTGAACATAGGATCGCCGGCCTTCACGAAACTTCCTTCCGCCACACCCGGATAGAATTCCTGCACGATCCCCCCGAACGGCGCGAACGCGACCTGCCTGAATTCCGGATCCTGCATTACCGTGACGTTCCCGTCCACGTTCTTGCCTACGGGAATGAAAACGCTTATCACGAGGAAAGCCGCCAGCGCCGCTGCGTAAGCGAATCGTCGCTTCCAGTTTTTAGCCTTGTCAGCGCCCGCGAAGCTGCCGAGAAGACCCGCCTTCGGCACCGAGCTGTAGAGCTTTGCGTTTCTTATCGCAACAGTCACCTGGTTCGTCAGAATCGAAATTATGTCAGCCTTCGACGGATCGACGAAGTCCTCTTCCTTCGACTCCATCATCATTACGCCCAGCCGTCCTTCTTCATCCTTCAGCGGCTTCGCGTACAGACTCCTGATCTCTTCGTTCTGCTTGAAATATTTTTCGAACGACTGCGGGGTGTTGTCCTTTCCGAGGTGATTCTCCTTCGTGTCGATGTAGATCGCCTTGTTTTCGCCTACCCAGTGGAGAAGGTCCTCGGTGATCTTGACGTTCGGATCTTCGCGGTCAATTGTCGTCGCGCCCGAAATCGCGTGGAGTTCAAGCTTGTCGGAATCGTCATAAAGCGCGATAACCGCCCGATCGTATTCGATCACCTGCCCCGCGAGGTTCACGACCGTCATCAGCACGCTGGTCAGATCGAGAGTGCTTGTGATCTCCTCCGAAATCTTGAACAGCGCCTGTAGTTCCTGAACCTTCTTTTCCGACGCGAACAGTCGCGCGTTGCGAATCGAAATCGCCGCGGCGCTCGATAGATTCTGCAGCAGTTCGAGATCCTCGGCGTCGAAGTTGCCCTTGCTCTGCTGCTTGTTCAGAACCTGGAACGCGCCGAGACATTCCTTGCCGACGAGAAGCGGAACGCAGATCATCCCGCGAGTCTTGAAATCGCCCGCGTTCAGATGTGCGAGACGCTGGTCGCTCTGCGCGTCCAGAACCACGTCCGGCTCCCTCGTCTCGACGACCGAGCCGACGATACCCTTGCCCACCTCGACTTCGAGTCCGACGATCTTGTCTCCCGCGCCGCCCTGAGCGACCTCGCAGACGATTTTCTTCTTGTCCTTGGTGACGAGCCACATCGAGCCGGCCTCGCAGTGCAGCACGTCCACCACCTTCTCGAAAATGTTCTTCACGAGTTTATTCAGATCGAGCGTCGCGGCGAAAGACTTAGAAATCTCGATCGTCAACTCGAGCCTGCCCACTTTGTCGCGGAGCGAATCCACGTTCTCGCCGCGGGTGGAGGTCAATTTCGTCACTCTCCCGCCGCCCGGAACGACATGCCCTGCCGCCTTCGGAGCCGAATGTTCCGGAATCATCTGAGGCGCGGCTGGAGCGCCTCTCTTCGGCGGCTGACCGCCCACGGGTCTAGCTCCCGGCAGCCCCACCGGCTTTCTTCCCCGACCGGAACTTTTCGTATCCGCGTCCTGACCGTTTCCGCCCTGCTCCGCAGAAGCACCCGGACGACCGTGCGAAGGCCCAATCTGCGGCTTTCCGGGCTGCATCTTCGTCTTGCTGCTTTGAGCTTTGTTTTCTGGCATCGCTGTTCTATATGCTCGCTGTTAGAAAATTCCTTTGAAGGTTCCCTGCGCCCACCTGACTATCGATTCGCGCACGCTCATTTCGCCGATGTGGATGGTCGCTTTCCCGGACATTCCCGTGCGCAGAAATTCGAGGTTGTAGTCGCCTTCTTCACTCGGAAGGAACGTGCATCGTGCCTGGAAGACCTTCTGGTTCGCCTCCCTCGTCGCCGCCTGAGTCACGCTGCTGACGAGTCCGCGGAACTCGTCCTCCTCACCAGGAAGCGACATCGAAACCTGCGCGCCGGTTTCGCCGAAGACGCTCAGATACTGCTGAACGTCCGCGAAGTCCCTCTCCATTAGGGTCACGTTCGCCTGAAGCGACGTCGGATCGACAATTTGCCATAGTTCCTGGTTTACGCTGACGTGCTCGCCCTCGACGAGTTCCGTGGCTATTAGCCTTCCGGACGCGGTCGCGCGGACGAACTGAGCGTCGTAGCTCTCCTCCGCCTGCTCGTACGCAAGCCGTGCAGCTTCAAGCTCCAACGGCGCGGAAATCGCGGAATCCGACCCAGGCGATACGCTGCGAATTCCCTCCTCCGCTCGTATCAGAGCGCTGCGAGTCTTCGCAAGAAGTTCCTGGATTCGGTCGTTTCGGACGAACATCACCACGTCGCCTTCTTCGACGCGCATTCCCTCGTGAACCTTCCCAGCCACGATCCCGAGAAATTCGTCAGCCGGAATCCGAAGCGACGCGATGCCATCGACCTTCGTGCGGACGCTGATAACCTGAGTCGGCTCCAGCATGAACGTGGACGTGATAGTGCGCTCCTTGGTGCCGAACACGACGTACCCTGAAATCGCAAGAAACAGAACCAGCGCCGGAACATAGAACTTCGGGCTTTTGAACATCTTCTGTCTTTCCTTTACATAGTCCCGGAGGAACTTGTAAGCACCCATCGGATATCTGCCCACAATACTATAAATCAGCTTGAGAATGAAATAGAGAGCGACGAAACCGAGAATGCCTCCGAAAAATCCCTTCGCCGCGCCCCAGAGGATGTTGAACAGCATCACCGCGATTCCCGTCATCATGCTCATCAGATATAGCGTACAAGCGACTCCATAAGTAATGTAAATCCGATGAAGCCTGTGGTTTACTGTCATTGGCTCCATCTGCATCCCGAAGACCTTGGTCTTGACGAGGTACTTGACGTAATCGAGCGAGTTCTGGCGCAGATTCGGGACTTCAGTGTAATCGCAAAGCGCATAGTATCCGTCGAGCTTGATCAGCGGATTGAAATTGAACAGCACGGACGATAGCCCGCACACCGTCATCGCCTGGAACGAGATCAGATTCAGAAGCGTTCCGGGGTAAGTGAGCGCCCAGATGAAAGTGAATATCGCTCCGAGCACGAACTCGATGTAGCCCCCCGCAAAAACCACCCAGAGCTTGTCCGACTTCTTCGGGAACGTCCACGCGTCCGACACGTTGGCATACAGACACGGCTGGAAAAACAGCAGCAGGAATCCCATTTCATGAACCTCGCCGCCGTAATGATGACACGTAAGGCCGTGGCCGCATTCGTGAATTCCGATTACCACGAGCACGATTGCCCACAGCGTCAGGTACTGCCACCACGCGCCTGCGCTGAAGGTGTAGATCGATATCACTCCGTTCAACACCTCCTCGAAATTCATGCCGACAATGATCCACGCGACGACCATCATCGAAAACGTCACTGAAATAAACCCCCAGGTGAATATCCACTTGGTGTACGGATGAATCGACGTGAAGAATTTGTGCGGATCGATGATCGGGAAGCGTTTGTACATCCAGCTTCCTTTCTTCGAAAGCAGCTTGCTTTTGCGTTCCTGCCGCATCCGCTCGAGAAGCATCACGTTTCGTTCCTGCGCGGTTTTGACGAGCAGGTTAAGCTTGTCCGCGCTCGCGATGAACTCGGACATATCGTTCTCGTCGAGTTCGTACTCCGGATTGCGCTCGCTGAAAATCGATGCCATCTCCTTGGCGCTTCGCCTTCCATCCATCAGCCTTAGCAGCTTCATCTCGACGTCGGAAAACGAACAGTATTCCCGAGTTTCGGGGTCCTTGACGACGAACAGGGTCTCACCCTGCTGAACCTGCCTCGTGATCTTGAGGTCTTCCCTCAATTTTGGGAACTTGTCGGCCATGGTCCGTAAACTCTGGCATCAATCGCGTAACTACAGAATGCAAATGCGATATCTACTTATAACTTCAAAGCAGCCCGTTTTAAACTCATTATTCGACTGTGAGCTTATTCACCGAATTCAAGGTGAAACAGCGTCAATACACGGACGGTTGCGCTCAGATGCCACAATGATGTATTATTCCGTTCGATAGAGTTAAATAGAAATGCCAACGGAAAACAGCAATAGAGATACTTCGAAGACGGACACGGTCACCGCCCGTCAACTCGCCGTCGCGCTTGAATTCGTCGCAGAGTTCGACAACGCGCCGAGGGTCATCGCCCGCGGCTTTGGACGCGTCGCGCAGCAGATAATCGAAAAGGCGCAGGAGTCGAACATCGAAATCGTCCGCGACAAAGACCTCGCGCTCGCGCTGTCGCGAATCGAGATCAACATCGAAATACCGCCGGAGCTTTACGAAGCCGTCGCCCAGGTTCTTTCATACGTGTACACCATCAATGAGAAGCAGAGGAAGAAAGCGCTTGCGAAATCTCGAAGCGCGGAATCTTCGGAAGACGCCCGAGCGCGCAAACTCGCGATTCAGGGCGCAATTACAAAAATACCACGCCAAAAGCATAAGGAAAACCAACTTCCAGCAGTCGACCCGGAATAATCGAATAAGGATGCGTGCAATAATATTAGGAGGCTAAAATTAATAAGGTATTCAAAATCGCGCTCAGGTTTATGCCTGGTTCGCTTTGATCGAGGAAGTCAAAACGGAGTCGTAGCCATAGTTCCGATGAGTATTTGGCGACCGAGAGCAAAGTGAAAGTGGCGTGAAGATGAGATGCGAGATGGATACCTTATTTATTTTAGCCTCCTTAGTCCATTCGCAGATAAATCAGATACTTGCCGCTCGCAATAATGCAAAGTCTGTTGTCAGGAAGTTCGCAGACGGAATGATAGAATAGCGGCAATCCCGAACCGGCGGGTCTGTCGATAACGCAGTCAATATCGAGATTGTTGTTTAATAGTATTATTTTATTGTTGGCAACGTCGGGAACGACAAGCCTATCGCCAAATATTATCGGATTTCGGAATACGCCGAAGTGGGAGCGATGATCTCCGATAGTGAACTTGCCGGTCCTTTTTATTAGAGTTCCGTCGCGGCGAAAATGGGCAACTACTCCGGTTTTACCGAGATACGCGACATAGAAGCTTCCGTCGGCGCCTTCCACCACATGTGCGAGTATATGCCGTCTGAGATTCAAAAAATATTGGTTATAATCGACGTCGATAGCGGACGGCGACAGGTTAACGTCACGAATGTCATTTTCCCGCTGGATTCGCACCTTGTTTTCACCCGCGACATAAAACATTACCGCGTCTTTTTCGAACTTCGAAAAGGCGTATGACCACGATATGGAGGACACTTTGATCCCCAGCATATTGATCAGCGACGGTTGCACTCTAGTTTCGCCGGATTGATTCAGGAAGAAAACGCAGTTGTTGCTTCGATCGAAAATACCGAGTTCGCCGGTCGAGTTGACTGAATAACCGTGCCCTCCGCTTAATCCCGGAGATGGGAAGTCTTTGCCGACGATCAATTTATACTTACCGTTCGGATCGATGATAAGAACTTCGCTGTACCCGGTCGCAAGAAACATTGTACCATTGCAGGACATAGCCCTCACGTATGGTTTCGGCGCGAATTCATCGGGAATTTTTATCACCTCTTCAACAACGAACTTGTTTCCTGTTTTCTGATTCTGAAAATCAAAGGTTATAGCAGCGCCGTCCGGAATGTCTTCGGATTTAACAGAATTCAATCTTTCGTCGATTTCTATGACCAGGGCGTCCAGAAGTTTCTGATACGTGAACTGTTCGAAACTGAAGTATGAACGCGTTGTAGCCTTATAGAAGTCGCTCTTGAACTTCATCGCGGCTTTTCGAATCTGCAAGAGGCGCTGCGAATCGAAAACAGAGCTTCTATCCAGCAGCAAATCCATCATTTCCTTCGGACTATCGAAAAGCGCGCACAAATACAGTGAAACCCCATTCATGGCAAAAAAGTTTTCGTCGAATCCGAGGTCGGCAAGGCGGCTGAACGCGGCGGGGGATGAGTTATTAATATAGGTATATTTTTTAAGGAGCAGATCGAGAACTATCGACGTCCGCGACAACATCGATCCGGTCTCGGTTTCCTCCGCGCCAGGATGGCTGTCGAAGCTGTCGCAAAAGTGCGTGATATTGAATACCAAAGCAAGACGACGATGATTCTCGCTCCAGCTCTTTTCCGCTATTTCCCCGAACAACGAAAAGAACCCGGCCGTCTCCTGATCGGTAAACACCGAGGCGGCGGAATATAAAAGCTCGAGATGCTCCCTCATTGTCAGATTCGACTTGTTGATGAGGCCACGTACCTGCGCGAAATATTTCTTGCGTAAATATTTGTTCTCGCCTTTCTGGAGAGCTTCAAGGCTTGCATCGAATTCACCTTCTGCCTTTTTCCAGCCTTCGATAAAATCTGTAAATCCAGAAGCCGCTTTCACCGCGGCATCGCCTCTATTTTGACATTTGCTCAAAAACCCCTTCGCGAAGCTGCTCGATAGCGATACTCGAAGTGCTTCAAGTATCGCAATTCCATCCAATTCATCGCCCGCAAGCGTTTCAGCGACGTGCGATATGAATTCATCGTCATGAAGAGTCAACTGTTCGATGCGCTCGTCAAATGAAACTAATATCCGCCCGGATTCCGCGTAAATTTCAATACCATTTTTTTCGCCCGGAACGACGCCAAAAACGTTGGAGCCAGCATTAAGCCTGCCAATGTATAGCCCGGTGCGCTGAAAAACGTGGATATAGTTCGAGAGATTTTCGAAAACGAATAACATTCCGCCAAGCACGCAGATCCCAGCAGGGCTTAGCGTTGCGAAATCTATATCGATCACATTTATGACTTTATCGTTTTCAATAATTATCAGTCTCTGGTTCCCCTCGTCGAAGACCGCAAGTTTCCCGTCAGCAAAACTTTTCATCGACCGCGGATACAGAAAACCCGGCGCGAGCGGCCGGCAATTGAAGTCTCGATCGCACGGACTTAAAGCCTTCCGGATAAGCGCGTCCGTTTCCGCCGTTCTGCTTCGCATCGAACCGATGCGCTCGAACCTATCCGGCTGAGCCAGATTTCCTTTCAAATACTGGTGCTGCGCCATTGAAAGGACATAACAGGTGTTGTTTGAAAACGCTATACCGCTTGGCGTAAGCCATCCGGTTTTAGATCTTGATATAAAACTGCTGAGTTCCACAGAATTCTTTTCGAATGAAAACTGCGAAATTCGATGGTTCCAGGAATCGCAAACGTAGATCTCGTCCTTCTGAGAGAAGCGATGCGCGAGTCCACGGGGATAGAACAGATTTTCCTCACGTCCGCCGAAACTGCCGAAACTGATAAGACAATTCCCGCCGGGAGAAATCGCCAGGAGTTTGTGCTCGCTTTCGAGCGTGATCCACAGGTTGCCGGCTGAATCCCGGACTCCGTCGCCGATTCTTTTCGGTTTCGCATCCTTGAAAAAATCGTAATGATCGCGATTCTCCGTGTAAATCCGAAACAGCCCCAAATCGGAATTCTCGTGGGCGCCAAGGTCATTTTGAGCTGTTAGCAAATTGAATAACTTATTCATATCATTCACTTCCATTTCGCGGCATGCTCGGCTGAATCGACTCGCTCAATACTCAAGTCTTACATCAAAGCTGGAGCAAAGTTAAGCTGAACGTCTTAAAAACATTCGACCTTGGAAGGCGCACCCAAAAGTTCTAACCCGCTTGATTTCCGCTCCTCGCAGATAGTAACCTGAATCATCGCCGATCACTGAAGGAATAGCAGATGGAATATGAAAACCCATATTTGAATGAAATTCACGCGGTTCTGCCCAGGGTTCTTTCTAGAATCGACATGGACAGAACAAACTCAACTTACGGGCTTGCTGACAGATTCTACTGGTCTTGGAAATTGATAGATTTCGGTAACGGCACATATCAAGGCCTCGCGAACGGTCTGGCAAGGTTAATATCAGCAAATATCGCTATCGAATTATTCGACGAAGAAAAAATAGTCAATAGAATCGACGCCCTTTTCGCCGGTGCCGACATTTTGCGCAGGAGAGACGGAAGCATGGAAGAAGCATTTCCGAATGAAGGTTCCTTCTGCGTTACCGCCCTTGTCGCTTATGATCTTCTTTGCTCACTCGATCTTATCCGCCTCCGTATAAGCGAAGTAAAATACGAAAAGTGGCTCAATGTCGTTCGGCCGATGATCGGATTTCTGATCCGCGCGGACGAAACTCACGGAATTATATCGAACCACCTCGCAACCGCCATAGCCGCGTTATTGTATTATAGACATTTCACAGGCGACGACAGAGCCGAAATTCGGGCGAGAGAATTAATCGAAGTAGTTCTTCGACATCAGTCCGATGAAGGATGGTTTAAAGAATATGAAGGCGCGGACCCCGGCTATCAGACTCTCTGCACCGATTACCTGGCGGATTCGCATCGTCTTCGCCCGGATCTAGGACTTATCGAACCACTTCGCAAGTCTGTCGAGTTTCTTTCGCACTTCGCGCACCCGGACGGTTCTTTCGGCGGGCTATATGGAAGCAGATGCACGAGATTTTTCTATCCGTCCGGAATTGAATCTCTCGCAACGGAAATCCCGATCGCGTACGCATTAGCAAAATTTATTCGTAATAGTATTCGATCCAGGCAAGTTGTCGCGCTGTCGTCAATGGACGATACGAACCTTACTCCAATGTTTAACTCATACTGCCATGCCGCGACTCTTTGGCGCAAAACGAGCGAAGAGTTGAATGCACCCTCTCTGCCCGCATTCGGTCCGGAGAAACGCACTATATTCAACCACGCCGGAATCATAGTCGACAGAGGAATAAATCACTATACCGTAGTCAGCGTTCACAAAGGCGGAACGGTTCAGCATTACGTCGATGGAAAATGCAAATTGATAAACGGCGGAACTATAGTGCAAAATCCCGCAGGAAAATATGGAAGCACACAATCATACTCCGCAAACAACGAATTCAAGATTGACGGCGATGTGCTCATGGTCCGATCCAAATTATGCTCCATTCAAAAACGCATGCCAGGAAGCACTCAATTCATTATACTTCGTCTACTATGCCTAACGGCTTTCAGATTCAGATTCATCCGTGAAATGGCAAAGAAGAAACTTGCAAGAATGCTGATAACTGGAAAGCGCTACTGGAAAATCGAAAACGTTAGAACGATTACGTTCGGCCCCGATTTACCGGTAGTGGACGATGTAAAACTGCCGGAAGGATACGCGATCGTTCCCCGGAGTGATCGATTCGTAGCTTTCCACATGGCGACTCAGGGATACTGGCAGATTCAGGACGACGAGAAGTAGTGAATCGATCTCGAATCGTGCACGGTTGCCGATTGATTAAAAAGGCCGGCAATTCTGGTATTGAAAGCGATACAAAAAATGGTAGAATCCAGTTTCGCCATCGAAGCGATATTCGCCGGTCTGCTTTCCTGACGTTCTCCGGTGGATAGCTCGATCGGCGGATTTCATACACAGGTCAAACGCGATCATTAGTAGATGATACCAAGATTCAAACCGAGGCTCGGATGGGAGGAATTCAAGGCGCTTTTCCGAAGGAACTCGGGCGCTGTCGAAGAATTCGAGAATAGGTTCGCGGAGGAATTTCACGGCGCGGCCGCAGTGTCTTTTCCTTACGGCAGAAGCGCTCTATGGGCGTTTTTCAAGGCGCTCGAAATCAATGAAGCGGAAGTGGTCATGCCCGCTTACTCGTGTAACGTCGTCGCACACGCGATTGTACTGAGCGGCAACATTCCAAGGTTCATCGATATCGGCGGCAGCGACTACAATTTTGACCTGGAACGTCTACCGACTGCAATTAACGAGAACACGCGCGCTGTTATCGCGACGCATATTTTTGGTTACCCAATGGACCTTGACAGGCTTGAGTCCATAGTCGCTGAAGCGGAAGATAGAATCGGTCACAAAATATGGCTGATACAGGACTGCGCCCATAGTTTCGAAGCCTCGTGGAAAGGAAGGCCTGTCACCACTTCAGGCGACGCTGCGTTATTCGGATTGAATATCGGCAAAATGATAACTTCGATATACGGCGGAATGATGACCTTCAAAGATAGCAATGTCGCCCGGAAAGTAATGGAATGGCGAAACCAAAATTTCAGAAAGCCGTCCCGAACCAAAGCGATAAAAAGGCGAATATTTTTGATCTGCACGTATTTAGCGTTCAGTCGAGCGCTTTACTGGCTGGTTTGGCTTTTGTCGGAAAAGACAAAACTGCTGCACAGTATTTCGGACGCATACCACTTAGACGGTAAGATTCACTTTCCTCCGGATTTCCAGGATCTTATGCTGAAAGTCGAAGCCGCGGTGGGGCTCAAGCAGTTGGATAAATACCGTGAAATTGTCGAGGACAGGCGGGCTAACGCAAGTTGGTATTTTGAGCACCTTGCAGGATATGATGATTTTGTCATTCCGCCGAAGGTTGAGGGCGCAACCTATTCACAGTTCGTGTTAAGGAGTAAGGACAGAAAAAAAATAATGACGTCAGCCGCAAGAAAATCCGTTCAGCTAGGTATGATTCTGGAATATTCGATACCGCATCTTGCCTGTTACGAGAGATTCAAGGATGGCGAACATCCAAACAGCCTGGCGACCTCACTAGAATCCATCAATCTTCCCGTCTACTTCGAGAGAGGAAGATTGAGGGAACGAAATCTGCTTCGTGTGCTCAGGGCATTACAAAGATGCAATACGACAACTTCAGAAAAATAATATCGATTCTTCGCTGCCCGGACACCGGTGACGATCTCGATTTGAAAGACGGGCACCTCGTATGTTCAGGACATCCAGAGATAAAATATCCGATCATCAACGGCGTGGCACGCTTCGTCGAATATGGATCGTCAATCGGGTATAACGATCACTGGGAAAACTTCGGTGAAATCGATGTAAATCAAAGAAAATTGGAGCTGGGAAAAAAATACGTCGACTGGGCTTTCGAAAATCGAAGCGGCGGCGACGGAGAAATAGTTCTCGATATTGGCTGCGGCGACGGAAACCACATTCCCTTCCTTCCTGAAAACTCAATCAAAATTGCGCTGGACTATTCCGGCTCCGTCGACATCGTTTCAAGAAGGTATGCCGACAAAGTTAAGAACCTCGCTATCATTCAGGCTGACGCAGGGAAGCTGCCGATAAAAAACGAATCGATTGACTGTGTCGTTTCGTATTCGTGCTTCAATCATCTGCCGGAACTAAGTACGGGAATCGATGAAGCGAAAAGGGTGCTGAAATCCGGCGGATTGATCGCGCCATGGGCATATGGGACGGAAAGCGCGTTCATATATAGCGCATTCAATGCGCTCAGAAAAATCTACCGCTGGAGCAGCTCGCGCGTCTGGAAAAGTTTGATCGTGTACGGACTTATACCTTCTCTTCTGATCCACAAAAACAGTTCAGGGATAAGCCCGTTCAAAAACTCTCTGAAAGAATGCGCGGAGATTATCTCGACGAATCTCAGCCCGGAGTACGTACACGTTTTCCACGGCTTTTCCTGGAAGGACTTCTTCGCTGAGGGGTATGAATATCTGAATGAATACGATACGCCCGTCGGGCAGAAATTTATCAAAAAATAAATTTTGCGAAGTGCTTTAGAAAGAAACGACTTTTTCGATTCTCGACGAACAGAGTTATTGCTGGGTTTCTTCTTCAGCGGGCGCCCACAGGAACGCGTCCCGGCCAGACTCCTGCTGAAGTTGCCTCAGCCTGTGGAAGAAATCGGTTCTGAGAGCGCTTTTCGTATCCATGTTCTTTTCGTATATATCGAGAACAGTGAGAAAGTCCGTGAAGTTCATCTCCGCTTCGGCAGGATACCTTCTATCGACGACGAACATGAGAAACACCCCCGCGCCGCGCTCCCAAGCCTTCTGCTGTTCGAGTTCGACCAGATAACTCATCTCTCCGGGATTACGAACCGCCTCGGCGGCGGCGGCGAATGCGGAATTGACTGTGAGAGCATCGATATCGAGAGGATGATCTTTCTGCTTGAAATAGGACGTAGTCTCGATGAAGGCTCCTGGAAATTTCTCCAGAACCATTCTTCGCCACTCCGTGCGACGCTCCTCGATCTGCGCCCGATACTGCGCAGTCTGAGAATCGCTGGCGCTATCCGCCACGCGCGCGGGGGCTTCCCCGAGCGCCACCACGATTTCTTCGCGAAGGTCGCGGGCCTCTTCGACGACAAATTTAAGACCTCGCTCCCGCTCCTTTAGAATGTAATCGCGCTCCGCCTCGCTTCCGAGCTGTCCGAGCGTCAATTCCTCCATATTCTTCTTTTCCCGGAGAATGAAGAACATGAATCCCTTACCGGGAAGTTCGACCAGAGGCGACATTCGATCGACCTCGACGTTGCGAATCAAAGCGTCGAGAGTCCTCGGCGTTCCTTCTTCCTTGTATTCAGCCGCGCCCTTGAAAAGTTCAGTTTCCAGAATCTGTTTCATCGTCTGAAGAGACGTCATCTGGACTTTCGATAGGTTGAAACCAGGGTTAGGCTGAGCGGTGTGCGACGTGGTAAGAATCGAAAACTCGCTGGTCGCGGGATCGAGGTATTCGCGCTGATCCACGTACTTGGTTCGAATCTCTTCCGCTACCTTTGCGTGTTCGCGAGTATACTCGTCGACTTCGGTTCTGAATATCTCGATGCGCGCCTTGTACTCTGCTTCCTGCCAGGGGTTTCTGCCAAGCTCTTCAAAAAGCGCGTTCAGCGTTGCGCGGGACTCGAAAAACTTGCCTTCGTCCTCCCCGTCCGCGATAAGCGCTTCGAGATCGGGGGAAGTACCGTCAATATCGGTGATCGTCGGCTTGAAAATCTGCCATGCTTCCTGGAGCTTCTGCTTGAAAGCCGAGACGCTGTCCTCCCAATTGCCGAGATATTCCACTGCGAACTCCGCGTATTCGAGCACCTTGAGCTTCGCGTCGGCTTTCATCGCGTTTACTTCGGAAAGCGGGCTATCGCTGCGTTTCGCGTTCGATACAAGCTCGCGATAATTCGGTTCGGGGGCGGTCCACGTCTCTTCCGGCGGGATGCTTCCCGGTCTGCTCGGCGCGACGTAACTGCAAATCGTCTTTATCGAGCTCTTCGCCGCGCTAGCGACGCCTTCCCACACTCCAATCTGAGTTTGAATGTAGGGAAGTCCGCGTTCATTCTCGCTCAGGAGGTCCAGAACCTGCGTTTCGAAAAGTTGTGCCTCGCGATCGAGAAGCAGTTTGCGATTTCCTTCCCAGAATGTTCCGCGATTTTCCTCGGAAGTCGCGCGCCACTCCGCCTTGAGGTTGCGCAGCTTCTCGAGGAGCTGAAGCATACGGGTTTCATAGACGCGCTGTACGCCGAGTCGATCGCCAGGGAGTGCTCCGAGGAATCTATCCCTGAAAAACGACTGCTCAAGCCCCATTACCTTGCTTCCGTTGTTCTTCATATCGTCGAGCGCGTTTCGACGTTCGGTTCTCGACGAAACCTCATTGGCGAGATACGAGCGGATGACTCCTCGGCCACCCTGCGCCCATGTAAGCGCTTGTTCGCGCGCGCGTTCCATCGCGACGAATCTTCCGATTTCTTCCCGAAGGTTCTGTGGAAGATCGACGTTTCCGGCGTTCGAAAGACCCGTATCGGACGTCTCCCACTTGCCGGTCTGATCGTTCCACTTGTATTCCGATCGACCCTCCGCTGTCTCTTTGTTGTAAATGGAAGCGTGGACGGAATGATCCGGAACTTCTACCACTGCTCCGTCTTCGGTCTGGATGCGGTCTCCGCCGGCGGTGAACCACGGCGGCCCCGCGACGGGAGCGCTTCCCAGAACCTGCGGAAGTTCGTATTCGTCCTTTCCGAAAAGTCCCTGGTGCTCCATATACCAGTCAACCACGCCATCATTGTAAGCGTTCAGATTCTCCCGGACCGCCTGCTCGGCTTTGTCGAAAGTGACGTAATAGTAGTCGAACCTGAATTTTTCCGGCCTCGTGTACCTGCTAAAATAATCCTTCGTAGTCTCGTTCTCGGTCTGGTTTTCGTCGATGAATCTTGCGAGGTCGCGATCGATATCGTAGGTCCGCGTCTTCATATCGTCGGATGACGAATACCACGGCATCGAACTCGCTTCCGTCCCTCCCGCCTCCTCGAACAGCAGAGTCTGGCTAGCGAGCTGCCTTCGTGAACTCGCGAGAAGCCTTTCGACCGCGAGTTCCTGGTACGCCTTCTGCTCGAAGCTCGAAAGCGGAATGAACGCGTAGTCGACGAGAATCTCGGGATTCTGTTCGCGGTACATATCGTAAACGTCCGAAAGGGACGGGCACGCGGCCTTGAACAGCTTCATATAACGATTCACTGTCATTATTTCCGCCACGACAGTCTCAAAACTTCGCACGTTCGAATAAAGAAGCTGCTTGATCACCCATTCATATATCATTCGGTCGAACGTCTTGTCCGGGGCGACGTTCTCGTCCGAACCCATTTCCTGATAGTATCTGTTGTAGGTCGCGCTGATTACATCCTTCCAGACTTTGTCACGGATGTACTCGCCAAGGTCGGCATCGGATGGATAAAGCCCCAGTTCATTCGCGGAATCGAGCATGAAATAGTGGACCCAGATCGATCTTTCCTGCTCATCGATGCTCGTCGGAATGCCGGAGGAAAGCAGGATACGGATGTCGCCGAAATCGTCGTAAAGGCCGCTGAGGAACTTCAGAAGCCACTTCCGATCGTTGAATTGCGCCTCGATTATCGCTTCGCCTTTCAGACGACCTTTCACCGATTCAGGCTGGGAATCGGAGTTAAGCCCAAGAGGCATTGCGAAAAGAGCAATAAGCAGCACGACGAACCCGGTGAACACCCACCGTTTCCAGCCTTCCATCTTCTTGACGTCATAATTGAACGTTGACATACCGCCCGCTTTCCTAATATGTGCATTTACTTTCGGGTTTTAAAAATGGCATAGAGCTTCCGCCCATGTCTGCGAAACAAAGGATTCTGCTTGTACTCGTTCGTCTTTTCAACCTCGAAATAACTTTTTTACTGCGCCCATCATTTATGGGACAGTCACTACTTTTTAGTAATATTTTGAACTGAACGATAATTCAGAAGTTAATCCATGGCAAAATATTACTAAAAAGTAGTGACTGTCCCCAGAGTTAAATTGAGGACTGATATTTGCTTAGACAACATAGGCGAGTGTACACTTGGTTAGCATGTTGCCGGGATTCGCCGCTCCTCCGAGGCGAATCGATCAAAAACCGACACGATACCGCTAAAATGTCTGAATTTCGTAATAAAAGATCAGATCGAAGCTCGATCCACGCCATCTGGATCATTTCACTCGCATTCATAGCCAGTTGTGGAACGGAATTGCTTTATTTTCAGAAGGACGAAATCCTCGCAACCGGCGGAGATACGGTCGTAGTGACTAAACCGACTGTGATCGTTAGTTCGTGTACGGATTGTATTTCGCTTACGAGAGTCTCCCCCGCGGCGGTCGCGGACAACCAGCGCACGAGAGTCCATTTCTTCGGCACCGGGTTCGGCGGACTAATCTCTGTCTCCTTGGACGACAGCGTATCGACGCAGCTCATAATCGACCACGCCACGAAAACCCAGGCGGATTTCTGGGCGGACGTACCGTCGGGGGTCATCGCGGGAAGCTACAGAATTTCCATCGCGACCGACCACGGCGGCTTCCAGACTTCGGCGAGCGTTCTGAGCGTCATTCACATCGACCCTAATTCCCAGACCTGCCCGACGGTATCGATAACGAGCTCGACCAACGCATCGACTACGTTCAGCACGTTCTACACGTCGAACATAGACATTCGCTATCGACTGCTTTCGAACACGCAGAGTCTCTTCTCGATCATCCCTGAATACTCAACCGACGGCGGAACTCTGTACTATCCCGCAATGGACGCGTCCGTACAGCCATCGGAAGGCGTGAACAATCTCCTCGGCACTCCAGGCGGGGTAGACCACGATTTCATCTGGGACAGCGCCTCAGACCTTGGCGGGACGAACAACTCTACGGTGCTTTTCAGGATTCGCGTGCCGGGCTGCGTGGATCAGAATTCTTCTTCGCTGCACGTTATCAACGACGTGCTGAACGATTATCCCGTGGTGAACGTGAGTACACCGCAGGGGATAAAATGGGGCGACGTCGTCCTGACGTATTCGCTTATCGATCCGAATGCAAGCGTCAACGATTTCAAGTTCGAGTACACCGTAGACGACGGCGCCACATGGAAACCCGCGACGGAGAGTCAGAGCGGCGCATCCGCGGGATCGCTCCAGATTCCCGCGGGACCGGGCGACGGACTATACTACTACTTCATCTGGGATTCGTACGCTGACGAGCCGGCGCAGTTCAGCAACCAGACAAGGGTGCGAATCAACGTCGTCGGTCGCTCGGTCGCCGCGGCGGGGAAGTCGGGCAAGTTCACGATCCAGAACCAGCATATAGGTAATAACTCGAACACCGGGCTTTACTCAGCTCCGAAGATTTTCAACGCGACCGTTGTCGACGCGGGCGGCCTCAACACCATCGATATGGCGTCCGGAGACTTCAACCGCGACGGCTACGACGACATCGCGCTCACCGACCACAGCACGAGTTACGTCTATATGCTCTTCGCTGACGGCACTGGCAGTTTCTTCACGCCGATCGGGTATCTCGTCGGGA
The DNA here is from genome assembly GCA_024653775.1 of Planctomycetota bacterium. Taxonomy (GTDB): domain Bacteria; phylum Planctomycetota; class UBA8742; order JACQVU01; family JANLHZ01; genus JANLHZ01. The sequence goes on from JANLHZ010000138.1 coordinate 24,150, forward strand.
CGAACGCGGCGCAGACTAACACCGGGCCGGTGCATGTCGAGGTCATCGATCTGAATAATGACGGATGGCTCGACGTCGTCGCTTTCTGCGCGTACACCGTCGACATCACCGCGCTTAAGAATAACGGCGACGGCACTTTCACCGCGATGACTCCCGTGCGAGCGGTGCCGGAGAGCGAGTACCAGCAGGGCGGGTTCTGGTCCACGAAAATGACGCAGGCGGATTTCAACGAAGACGGCAGGCAGGACCTCGCGACTGTAGCGCACATCGGGAACGCGACTTCGAGCGCGCTCGGCATCCACCTGTCAAGCGGCGACGGCACGTTTTCGAGCAAATACCAGAGTTCCGGCGTCCGCAGCATGCAGGGAATCGGCGCGGGAGATTTCGACGGCGATTCCGTGACGGACCTCGTCATCACCAACTGGCAGGACGCGCCGCAGATGGTGGTGCGCGTGCTTCCGGGCAACGCGGACACCTCAGGAACGCGCGGAGACGGCACATTCGCCACCACCGGCGGCTTCAACTTTGGCGTCACTCCGACGGACGGGCATCCGTTCATCCCCGTGGTCGGCGATTACGACACCGACGGCGACCTCGATATTTTCGTCATCACTAATCCGAACAACTTCGGAAACGCCGGAGAATACTATCACGCGCTGCAGAATAACGGCGCGGGGCAGTTCACGGTTACGACCCACAATACGACCAGCTTCGCGAACGGCCCATCTTCCGCGCTTGCAGGCGATTTCAACGGCGACGGCATTATGGACGTCGCAGTCACCCACTACTTCAGTCAGAACATCGCGCTGCATTTCGGGACTGCGGGAACTTCTCCCGTGGACCCCGCGTACAATCCTGCATTGGCGGCGGAGACATACGACATAGGCCTCGCGTGCGGGTATATGACCCAGGGCGACTTCAACGGCGACGGCAAGCAGGATATCGCTGCGTGTCAAGTCGCGACGGGCGGGCAGGGCGCTGTCTGCGTGATACTGCGGAATTAAGGCCTCGGGACAGAGCGGAAATCAAAAAAATTGGTAGACTGGTAGAGGATAACCGTCTGGATTTTATCGAGGCATGGAATGAGTTCTTCAACAATTAGCATCGAAGTTCCAAATGCGCTGAACGTCGCGGTGTCCAAAGATACGATAACAGTCGACCTCAGCGATGGGCGAACGATCTCGGTTCCCATAGTATGGTTTCCGCGTCTCTTGGATGCGACTGAAGACGAGAGAGCTAACTGGAAACTTATTGGCTCTGGAATCGGAATCCACTGGGAAGACATCGACGAAGATATCAGCGTCGAGGGTTTGATCGCCGGGAATCGCTCCGGTGAAAGCCCGAAGTCTTTCAAGAAATGGCTTGAACGCCGCCGCGGGCGGTCTGCGTGATACTGCGGAACTGAGCTAAAAGTTTGCGTCGTACAAAATTGAAGCGTTCGCCTACCGGTTTGCCTTTGACGCTCCTCATTCCTCATTCTTAATTCTTAATTCTTAATTCTTAATTACCATGCTACGGCACCGTCACGGTTCGTTCGATGGTGTTGCGAATCTGGAAGAGACTTCCGGTGCGCGCGGTCGGAATATGGGCGCGTGCGCGAAGATTTATCCGCGCGGTGTACGTTCCGGATGGCCCTGCGCCGAAGAAAGTGTAGTCTTCCGCGGAAAGCGCGACGGGACTCGTGAGGTCGCCAATGCCCGCGATGATCGGACCTTCGATAGTGCTGATCTGCCCGGTGGATGTCCGGATCAGATCGATCGTGTCCTGCTCGCCGCCGGCGTCCCAGACGATGCTCGATCCATCGGGCGCCGCGGTGACGTTCCCGCCAGGAGTGATCAGCGCCGCGCGGGCGTGGATGTTCTTCTCTGTGCCCGTGATTTCGAAAACAAGGAACTCCCCCGCGGTGTAAGCAAACTCCGTCGTCTTGTAAAGCCCGGGCTTCGTGTTCGGAAGAGCGTTCGCAAGAGTGATCGTCCCGTTCGTAGGCGTGCTCACCGTGACTGTCGCGTCGTTGTCGCCTCCTTCACCGGCGGACTTGCTGATCGTATCGAGCAGCGTTCCGAGATCGCTTTCGAGCGCCACGTCTTCCGCAACCCCGCCGCGAGTGACGTCGATCAGCGACACCGTCACGGCGAGACTCGAATTCCCGGCTGTATCCTCCGTGCGCTCGATCAGAACGCCAATCCTGAAGTCCTCGAGGTTCAGCGCGACCTGTGCGAGCGGTCCCGACGGCGGACTCAGCGTGACGACGTGCGAAGAGAATCCGCTCGACCGTCCGTTTTCGTTCTGAACGCTCACCGCGATAACGTCCTGAACGTCGAATCCCACGGGCATCTTGAATTTAAGCGTGCCTGCTCCCGCGAGGGTCACGCTGCTCGCGGGGACGATGACGAACTGTAGCGGATCGTTCGAGTCGCGCAATCTGACGCTGATGTTCGAAAGAAAGTTCTGACCCGTAACCGTGACTTCGTCTCCGGTCTCGACCGAGGCGGGCGAGACATTCGATATCTCCGGCGCGCGGTTCTGCGCGTCCGCGGCGGAGAGAATCGTCACCGGACGCGGCTCCGAGAATTTCGACGCGAAATCGTTCTCGAAAAGATACGTCGCGGCGACCATCAGATCCCCGGTGGTCGCGACCTTCGGAACTTCGACGCGAAGGAACGTGCCGTCGTAATCCGGATTCAGCGAAGTCGTCGGAATCCCGGGAAAGCCCTGGGCTCCTGACCCTGTATTCGTCTCGAAATAAACGCGGTGGCTCGTCGCACTCTCCGGATTCAGACCCGTGGCGACGATCGTAACGACCTCGCCTGCGGTCATCTGGAAAGGCGCGATGCTGACGATTTCGACCTCCGGAAGCTCGCTCACGGGTGCAAGCACCGTCACGCTCGCAGACGCGATCTTTCCGCCGGAGGTGACGCGAACCGTCGCCTTTCCGGGCGCGACAGCGCACAGGGCGCCGCTCTGATCTATGGTCGCGACCGACGGGTCGGACGTGGTCCATAGAAAAGTCAGACCAGCGATTTCATTGTCGTTCGAATCGAGCGCTTTCGGCTCGAGCGCAACGCTCTGCCCCGACGCAAGCAAAGGCGCTTCGGGAGTGATTTCGATGCGGTCGACCTGGCTGAGCTTTCCTCCGGTCCTTCCGATGGCGAGGAGCGTTTCGTTTCGGATCGCGGCTCCGCTTCTGTTTCGCTGGGGGTCCGCGCTGAACTCGCTGATCGCGGTCGCGATGCCGGAGACGCCAGCGGTAGTCGGGAGGCTACCGCCGGATAGCGGGATCGAGGACGATCCGGAACTTCCGCCGGGCTGCTTTCCGTCGAAGTCGTTGTCGAGGAGATCGGTCTTGAACGCTTCGACGATGTCGAAAGGATCGATCAGCGTAGGGATCGTATCTAGCCGGAGAGACTCGGCGAGTTTGTCGAAACCAGCAAGGATGAGACCGTACGCGACGCTGTCGTACTCCGCTGAGACGCCGCTGTCTAAGGCCGTCGGATCGATCGGGACGGTGGTGACGATGTCCGCGAGTCCGAAGTAGTTTGCGATCTCCGCGTTCGCGGTGAGGACGTTATCGACGGTATATCCGCCGTTTTTTCTTCCGGCGAGGAACGCCGCGAAATGCGTAAGCGGCGTGATCGCGATCTCGCGGGAGGACTTTCGCGCGCAGAGGGTCAGTTCATCGCCGGCGCCAAGGGAAACCGCCTGCCCGGTGGTTTCGGACTCGTACTGCCCGGAAGTAACGCGGATGAATATGAGATCGGAACTCTGGTTCAGTTCCGCGCGGAAGTGCCCTTCGTCGTCGGTCGTCGCGTTTGCAATTTCGGCGCCTATGGTGTGCATCTCCGGATCGACGCGGTAGATTCGCACGATCGCGCCGCGAACGGGGCCTTTGATCACGTAGCCGCGGACGACGTTTTCCAGCGCGGCTCCGCTGCTTCCGCCCGCGCCGCAGGAGATCGCGCTAAACAGCGCGAACAGCACGAAAATCGAAATTAGGTTTTTCATAAGCCGGTGATCCCTGAAAGTCCTCACAAGATTAATGGAATTTCGGACCGTGGCGAACAAAAAAAGAGAGGCGCGGGACGTAATTTTGAATTCGTCCGCGGTCGCAGTTGTGCCGCCGAGCTTGACTTTCACCGCCTTGCTGACACAATAGGCTCGGATTTTCCGAAACTCCCCGCATAGTTATTTCATGGCCGATCTCGTCTGGATTTCCGGAGACAACAAAGGTAGCAGCGTGCCTCTCGAACGAGACGCGACACTGCTCGGAAGGTCCGACGACTGCGAGGTCGTGATACCCGGCTCCGACGTATCGCGCAGAAACAGCAAGATCGTCCGGGACGAGGAAGAGTTCTTCATCCTGGACCTGGAAAGCGTAAACGGAACGTCCGTCAACAAATCGAAGATCGACGGCAAAACCAAACTCGCCCACGGCGACGTAATCAAGATCGGAAAGTTCAAGCTTCGCTTCGTATCCGGCGACGCCCCAATGCGAGAGCTGACCGAGGAAAATCCGGCAGTTTCGAAGGACGCGCCCGCAGAGGAGAAGTCGAAAAAGAAATCGAAGGTCGAGGCTGAGCGCGAAAAGACTCCGGAGCCAGTGAAAGCTCCCGCGCCGGAGATCGTGCCTAAATCCGAGGCGCGGACGCCGACTTCGCCGGTCGTACCGGAAAAGACCGTCGATCCCGTGGAAGAGAAGCGCAGGAAGGCTCAGGAGGCGCAGAAAGCGATGCTCAGCGCAAAGGAGCTGGAGGCGCTCGCGAAGAAAAAGAAACGCGAAGTTCCGCTGACCGCCGGCCCCGCTAACGATCGCAAGGTCAACTTGTTCACCGAGGATTTCTCCCAGCGAGGCAACGCCACTCGCACCATGGTTTACGCTATCATCGCGATAATTTTTATCGCAGTGCTCGCGGGAACGTTCTTCCTCGTCTTCACCATCTTCGGCGGAAGCGACTCTGGCGGCACGCGATACCGCCCTCCGGCGAGGGAGGAGTCAGCCAATTTTTGATTTTCGATTTAAATAAACCTCTGCCATCCGTAGTAATTTTACAAAAAAACAAAGCCTGTCCCGAAATACCACGAAATACCAGCAGTTCCGCGATGAGGTCGCGGGGCTGATCGAGAGGATGAACAAGCACATCCCGGACTCTGAAACGAAACTCTACACTCCGCACATGAAGTTCAACCGCAGTATCGGCGACTACGCGGATCATTGCTACACCGTCACCGGCGAGCCAGTCGCGGAGGACAAATACGAGGACTACAAAAAGGAAGTCCTCCCGACCGCGGACGACAAGAAGGAACTCGAAACCATCCTCGCGGGTTCCGACTGGATCGAACCGCGGAACTGATCTGACTTCAACGTCAGCCGATTATTCAGCGCGGGGACGCGGAACGCGCAGAGACTCGCGGAGACTTTTATTTCCATCTATCATGCAATCTCGAAAGATTCTCCATCTTGAAGTCGATGCACGTTTTGGAATTCGCCGAGGTGTTTATCCCAATCGTAGCTGTGGATGGGCACAAGAAATCTTGCATCGATACTCGAAGCAAATTTTTGAAGCTCGTCCAATGATGCATGGCCGCTCGTGTGAATTTGCTCGAACATCGCTCCTGCTGAATCGAACTTGTCTTTTATGGATTGAAGTGCGGGTTGCTTCAAGTAGCCGGACCACATCGAAAAAATCCAGGCATCGTCATTCGTTAGAACTAGACCAGCGCGCTCAAAATCCTGCATCAACGAGTCGCGCAGCATTATAACATCGTGCGAATGTTTCACTCCGAGTTTTTTTGCACTGAAAGCAGATTTGGACTTTGCCACGTATTTGATAAAGTCGGGCTTATTAATTCTCATTTCATTCTCATACAGCCACTTCATCTTAGACGTAATCACGACATCAAGATTACTACAATCAAGGTTCGGAAGCGTTTTATAAAACTCATTGAGCTGTTCGAGAATGTCTATTGAGTAAACGTCGAGAACTAGATTACGACCGGAACGTTTACAGGCCCTGTAGATGGTGACGGTGCGATCGATGTTTTGCGCGGACCAGGATATGAATACTCGTCCTTTTACTTTCGAGAAGAACGAAACGAACTCGTTTTCAAGATCCGATTCCGTTTTAAAGCCATCCACCCTTCCAAGCGTGGTTCCTTCGAGTAGAAGTACATCTACGTCACGCGGTGGAGATTTGACTAGTTTATCGACGAGATATGATTTTCGACCAGACCTACGGAAGTCGCCAGAATAGAATACGGACTTTCCGCCAACTTCCACAAGCAACATATGTGCATCGAAGGCTGAATGGTCAGTCAAAAAAGCCGTAACTTTAAATGGACCGATAGTGAACGGCTTGAAACTCTTAAAATTTCTAAAACTTTGACGCAGTGAATCCCCGGCTATTGAAACCGTCAGTCGCATCAGCGCCTCGGTCGGCGCACCACACCAAACCGGCCAGTTACCTGGTAGCTCCCGCAGTAGCCCAAAATGGTCCAGATGAGGATGGGATACAATGACGGCATCGACCGGCCTCGAAATATCCAGAGTCCCTGGAACCAGGTTTGAGCTACTTGGCGCATTCGCATTCAGAGGTTCTCCCGCATCGAGAATGATTCTATTGGATCCATAAACCCGTGTTATTCACCGTAGGAACTGAAATTTAATTTCCCGCTGCTGTAGTCATCATTCCAAATTATATCACTTTTCGACGCGGGGAATGCATG
>JANLHZ010000032.1 GCA_024653775.1 Planctomycetota bacterium
CGCGAAAATATGCTCTCACGAGCACACTACGAACAGAATCCCGCTATAGACTGCGATCTACCCCGTGAACACTTACCCACAAATTATCGCGCGTCCGAATGTGTGGTGCCGTTTATTTTCGAAGAATGCTGCGGTCTCTGTCACGCCTCAAGGCGTTCAGCGCCAACCGTGCCGAACGCCATTGAGTGCCGGATTTTGTGGCGTCGTAAGGCGCTGACTAAGGAGGTGTAAAACAGATCGGGCTACGAACGGATCGTCGCGCCGTGCTTTTCCTCGAGGGTTCTGATGATAAGCCCCTGCGAGTCGGAAATTTCGTCGCCCGCGAGGGTTCGTTCCGCGCGCAGAGTGACGCTGAACGTGAACTGCTTCTTATCGTCTGGAATCCGCTTGTCCCTGTAGACCTCGATGAACTCGATTTCCGCAAGGTGTGGAAGTCCGATGCCGCGGACGCTCGATTCGATTTCCCGCCAGTCGAGGCGGCTATCGACGATGACGCTGAAGTCCCGCACCGCCGCGGGGAAGCGGAAGAAATCGCGGTGCCTGAGTTTGAAGTCCCACAGATTCGCGAGCAGCTCGAGGTCGAGTTCGAAAAAGTGCGCGTCGCTCCGAAGGTCTATCTCCTTCCGAACTTCCGCGGACGCGGTTCCGAAATACGCGAGCCGCACGTCGTCATCCGTGACGACGCGGATTCCAGTGCCTTGTTTTATCAACTGATGGCTGAAATCTTCCACTCTCACTTTCGCGCCCGAAATTTCGAGGAGCATTTCAAGCGCACCCTTGATCTCGCGATAGTCCGAGGTCGCCACCGCGGAGAGCGCGATGAACTCCCCGACCTTGCCATCTTCGGACGTCGGGAACACCGACGCGGCCTCGAAGAACGAAATGGCTTCGTCCGTATGACCCTGATTCGAAGCGATGACCCGCAGAAGACTCTGCGCGATTCCGCCGCGGAGGCTGGAACGCTCCTTCTGCTGCGAGCCGCGGAGTTTCTTCGTCCCGCGCTCCGACCAGAGCGACTTTCCGTCGACTCCGGTTTCGAGCGCGAACGAATCCGTAATCGCCTCGTGGTAGCCGCACGCGATGAGTTTCGAGCGAACTATTTCGCTTACGTTCAGGAACTTCTCGCGCTTCGAGCTGAACACGGGAAGCCGAAGCCTGTCATCGACCTCGTCGAAGCCGATGACGCGCGCGACCTCCTCGACAAGATCGATCGGCCTTTCGAGGTCCCTTCTGAAAGATGGAATCTCGAACGTCCGTCCAGAGCTACCGCTATGGTTCCTTCCGGAGTTCGTGCTATCGTTTTTGAATTTCAGCCCGAGGCCGAGGAGGATGCGAGCGACCGTCCGCGCGTCGACTTCCGCGCCCATGGTCCTCTCGTACAGTTCTGAGTCCCACCTGATGCTGCGTTCGATCGAATCCAGGTAGTTTTCGTCGATGATTCCCTCGCTGACTTCCGCCTCGCAGAGCTGGACCATCAGATGCGCGGCTCGTCTCGATGCGCTAACGATGCCCGCGGGATCGACGCCTCGCTCGAAGCGAAACGACGAGTCCGACGTCAGCCCGAGAACCTTCGAAGTCCTTCTGACGCTTTCCGGATTGAAGTATGCGGATTCGAGAAGGATCGTGCTCGTGTCCGTGGAGATTTCCGTCAGCGCGCCGCCCATGACTCCCGCGATGGCGACGGGGCGCTTTTCGTCCGCGATGACGAGCATGTCGCTTTTCAGATCGTATTCGCGATGGTTGATCGCCTGCATTTTTTCGCCTGCCTCCGCGGCGCGGACGAAAATCGTCTTGCCACAGAGCGCTTCCGCGTCGAACGCGTGCAATGGTTGCCCAACTTCGAACAGCACGTAGTTCGTTATGTCGACTACGCTATTCACCGGGGTCACGCCGATCGTTTCGAGGCGCTTTCGCATCCACTCCGGAGACTCTTTCACTTTGACCTTCGAAAGATACTGCGCGGTGTACCTCGGGCCGTTCACGCGGTCCATTATCGAAACTCGCACGCGATCCGTCACGGGGAATTTCGCGGTATCGTACTCGACGCCTGGCATTTTCAGCGGCGTGCCGGTTATCGCGGAAAGCTCCCGCGCGATCCCGAGATGGCAGTAGCAGTCCGGACGGTTGCTCGTAATCTCGACGTGCAGACAGAAATCGTCCGCAACCTGCTCGATGTGTTCGACCTCGGTGCCCGCCTTCGTGAGCAGGTCCGCGATTTCTCTCGCGCTGAGCGTCGTCGGACAAAGCGACGTAAGCCAATCAAGACTGATTTTCATCTTCCACCATTTTCAGCTTTCGGTATTCAGGTTATTCGCCACAGGTTTACACAGATTAAGAACCTGAAAGTTCAATTGAAGTCAGTAGTCAGAAAATCTCGCCGAACCCGCCGCCTGGATGAGAGCTATCTATGGGCACGCGTAGCGCATACCTACGATTCGTAGGTCGCTGCGCCTCATTTCAGGCTTCCGCTTCCTCGAGTTCTTCGTCCGCGTCCAGGGCGATTTCATCGGGCTTCCTGTCCAGGTTGATCGTGCCCGCCTCGGCCTTGATCTCCTCTCCCGTCTCGCTGCGGATGGCTTTTCCATCGAGGCGGACCATCACCTTTTTCGAGATGCCCTTCTGCTCCTGCGTGATGCCGTAGAGCACGCTCGCCGCGGCCATCGTCGGCTTCGCGTGGGTGATTACGAGGAACTGACTCTCCTGCGAGAATTCCTTGATCACGTCGCGGAACCTTCCGATGTTCGCCTCGTCGAGCGGCGCGTCCACTTCGTCCAGAATCGCGAACGGCGAAGGTCGCGCCTTGAAGATCGCAAGCAGAATGCTCACCGCGGTCAGCGCCTTCTCTCCTCCGGAAAGCAGCGTGATGCTCCGCGGCTCCTTTCCCGGCGGGCGCGCGATGATCTCGATTCCGGATTCAAGCGGGTCGTTCTCGTCTTCGAGGCAGAGGTCCGCGTGACCGCCGCCGAAGAGTTTTCTAAACAGCGATCTGAAGTTCTCCTGGATCAGCGTGAAGGTTTCGAGGAACATCTTGCGCGACGTGCTTTCGATTTTCCGGATGATCGAAAGAAGCTGTTTGCGCGCGTTGTCGAGATCCGATTTCTGCGTCCCGAGCAGATCGAAGCGCTTCTGAAGGCCGTCGAGTTCGTCGATCGCGTCCATGTTGACGTTGCCAAGGCGCTTTAGCTTCTGCTGCATGTCCTCGACCCCCCGGCTGACCTCTATCGGATCGATGCCAGCGATGCCGCGGTCGATGTAGACGTCGCCCAGATCGACCTCGTACTCCTCCCACAGACGCTCGACGACGGCGCGCTGCTTCGACGCGGCGTTCGCCTCCTTTACCTCCATCTGGCCGACGTTCGAAAGTAGCATCTGGTATTCGCTCTGGCTCGAGCGCAGGCTTTCGTTCTTCGTATCGTACGCCTCGCGGATTTCCGCGCGCTTTTCCGTCACGGTGGAAAGCCGCTCCTCGATGCTCACGCGGGTCTGCCTCGCTTCCTTGATGAACTCCTCGTTGTCGCGGATAGTAACCTTCGCGCTTTTCAGTATCGCGTCGGACTCGGCCTTCTCGTTCACGCTGCGATCGAGCATCTGTTTCATCGAAGCGATCTGGTTGTTAGTAGTATCGAGATCCTTTCTGAACGCGTTTCCGAGCTGCTCTAGCCTTACGATGACGACGCGCTGGTCGCTGAGTTTCTGGACGAATTCGCTTCGTCCACCCGCGAGTTCCTTCAGTTCCGACTTCTTTTTCTCTACGGTTGCCTCGGAGGTTTCGACGAGTTCGCAGAGCGAATCGATCTTGTCCGTGATCTCCTTCCTGCGCTTGTCGTTGTTCTCCCTGATAGACTTCGCGCCGCTGAGGGACTGCTTCAGCCTGGCGCTTTCCCGCCCGAGGAATTCCGCGCGCTTGCCGACGCCTTCGAGTTCCTTCTTGTGAGAGAGCGCCTGATACCTGCCCTCATAGACCTTCGCCTTCAGCTCCTCGACCTCGCTTTCGAGAAGTTCGAGCACCTTGAGTCGTTTTTCCTTCTCGCCCTGGAGCCTTTGAAGCTCGGACTTCACTTCCGCGCTTTCCCGTTCGAGCCTTTCAAGCTCGGCCTTCTGCGCGAACCGTCCGCCCTCCGCCGAAAACTCGCCGATCTCGAAGCGGCCGTCGGTATCGACGATCTCTCCGGACTTGGCGATGAGCGTGATTCCCGAGGGCGCGTCTTTCAGGAGCCGCGCGATCGCGGCCATATCTTCGACGATGTACGCGTTCGCGAAAGTCGAGAGCACTCCGTCGAATTTCTTGTCCGTCGCCGAGATCGTTTCCGCCACGGGAGTCGCGTCTTTCTTTTTCCAGGACGCGGGCAGCGGAACCTTCGGGGTCCGCGCCGCGACGCTCGCGACCACGATCTGCGCCTCCAGCCCGCTTTCCGCAACCAGTTTCCGCGCGGCCTCCTCCGCCTTTTCGTCCTCGACGAGGACGTGGGATGAAAACCTGCCGATGTATCGCTGAAGGATTTTGCCCGTCTCCTCGTCCGCGCTGACGAGATCGCTCACGATGCCGATCACGCCTTTCGCCTTCGATTCGACGATGAGTTTCGTCCCCGCTTCAACGCCTTCGAAACTATCGATGAACTGCGCGAGGGTTTTCTTCTTCGACTCGATCTCCTGGAACGACATCCGGATTTTGTCGATCTCGCGCGAAAGGTTGTTCACGGTGTCGCGCTCGGACAGCAGACGGGAGTTTTTCGTGCCCTGCGACATCTCCCGACTTGCTAGAAGTTCGTTCGCTTCGTCGAGCATCGAAGAAATCTCGTTCTCCGACTCCTTCAGCTTTTCCAGCTCCTCGAGGATGATATCGAGCCTTTCTCCGGCGCTGCGGGTTTCGCCTACGCTCGACTCGTCCGCGGCTTCGATTCGAATGCGCTCGTGTTCGAGGGAGCGGATATTCGTAAGGCAGTCGTCGACGGTGTCGCGTGCGCCGTTCAGTTCCGCCTCGGTCTCCGCGATCCTGTCATCGACCTTCTTCATCTCGGTCGAAAGCGCGCCTTCCCGGGTCTTCTCGGATTCAAGCTCATTTTCGATCTCCTCGAGCTTTTCCTCGATCTCGCGTTTCTCGGAGTTCAGGGTCTTCTTGCGCTCCTGAAGGTCCTCGATCAGCGCCTGGAGCTTTTCGATGTTCCGGGTTTCGGTGACAAGCTGCGTTCTCGCGACCGCGAGCTTCTCTTCCCGCGACGACGATTCGTCCGTGAGCTTAAGAAGCTGATGGTGCAGCGACTCGAACTGCTTGTCCTGGAAAACGAGGTCCTTGTCGATCTTCTCGAGACTTGTCTGAAGCTCGTTTATCTCGGTCTTGAGCTTGCCTTCGTGCTGCTTCAGCTCCGTAAGGGTTTCCGTCAGCGACTCCTTCTCGATCTTCAGTTCGTGGTACGAAAGCAGCGACTGCGCGATTCGAAGCTCCTTCAGTTTCTCGGTGTATTCGCGATAGTTCTGCGCCTTGGTCGCCTGGGTCTTGACGTTCCTGATCTGCCGGCCGATTTCGTCCGCGACGTCGCCGAGCCTCTGAAGGTTGTGCTCGACGGCCTCGAGCTTTCGAAGCGCAGCCTCCTTCTTCTGCTTGAACCTCCCTATCCCCGCGGCTTCCTCGAAAATCTTCCTGCGCTCCTTGGTGCTCGACGTCAGCAGCACCTCGACCTGACCCTGCTCGATAACGCTATAGCCGCGCATTCCGATGCCCGTGTCCTTGAAGAGGTCCTTGACGTCCTTTAGACGCGCGGCTCTGCCGTTGATGACGTACTCGCTCTGTCCGCTGCGGAAAAGTCTGCGCTCGATGGTGACGCGCTCGTCGTCGATCGGGAGCCGCTTATCCTTGTTGTCGAAAGTGATGCTGACCTTGGCGAAGTTCAGCGGACTCATTCCCGCGCTTCCGTTGAAGATGACGTCGGACATCTCCTTTCCGCGCAGACTTCGCGCGCTCTGCTCGCCAAGGACCCACTTCAGCCCGTCTACCACGTTCGACTTCCCGCAGCCGTTCGGCCCGACGATTCCGGTTATCCCCGGCTCGAAGGCGATTTCCGTTTTGTGCGCAAACGACTTGAAGCCATGCAGTTCCAGTGTGCGAAGCAACATGCGCCACCTACCCCGTAATTAGAATTGATTGTTCCCCACGATGTCTCGTGCGAGCGCCGGAAGGCGCCCGTAGAACAAGTTTTTAACAGTACCCGGCGTTTCGGGCAACCCTAAAAACTCGATTTGTGGGATTTTTGCGGAATCCTATTCATCGCTCACCAGCACGGCTTCCTCGTTGCGGATGACTATCTTCGGTTCTGGATTTACAGGAGGGACGCTGAATCCTTGCTCATCGAGGAGTTTCCGGTGTTCCTTCATTCCCCACTTTGCTTTGTAAAGGCAATCTTCTATAGAGTGTCCGACTCCCGAAAATCCTTTAAGCTCTTCCGAAAAGAACCCGAAGAATCCAGGATCTTCCGTCGCTTCGATAATCAGATCGTGTTCGAGTTCAATCATTCTTCTTCTTGCCCTTCTGCCGCTTCAAATCAGCCGCTTTGATTATAGCATGGCAAGTTCCCGTTGGAACTTCCTTTGAACCGTGGTAATCCACGCGGATCAATCCGTCAACCCCTTTTTTGCCGTAATACCGAACGGAGCCTTTTTCGCTCACGATAGTGAATCCGTTCTTCACAAGTAGCTTAACGAGCTCGCTGAATTTCATCCTGCCCGCGCTATTTTCTTCCCTTGATTTTGTTCTTCTCGTCGCAGAAAAGAATCGTCGGCTTGTGCGTCTCGAACTCGCCACTATCGAGGAAGCAGAACACCATCAGTATCAGACGGTCGCCGACTTTGCCGAGGTGCGCGGTCGAGCCGTTCAGGCAGCAGACTCCGGAGCCGCGCTCGCCTTCGTATAGATACGTCTCGAAACGGTTGCCGTTCTCTTTGTTTGAAACGAGAACCTTCTGATATTCCCTAAGTCCGGCCTCGTCGAGAAGATCGCGATCGACCGTGATAGAGCCGACGTATTCAAGTTCCGCCTGGGTCACGCGGATGTCCTGAATCTTCGCTTGCAGAACCTCAAACATCATAATCCAGTTCTCCGACGCCTCGCCTCACGTACGCGTTGTCTATAAGTCTTACTTCGCCAAGATAAACAGCTCCACAAATTGCGGCCTCATCTTCTACAGTCTGGACGTCCAAAAGTGAAGCCACGGAGACAATTTTCAAATAATCGAGCCTTACATCAACTTCTTTCGCTATCTCCGCCTTCGCCGCGCCAACTATGTCTTCTACTCCCTTCGCGCCGTGACGGATCATTTCAGCCGCAATTTTTATTCCCCGGCGGAGGCAAAGCGCTTTCTTTCGCTGCTCCTTCGTCAGCCGCACGTTCCGCGACGACATCGCGAGACCGTCCGCTTCACGCAGAATCGGGCAGACGACGATTTTCACGGGCAGCGCAAGGTCTTCCGTCATCCTGCGGATCACCATCGCCTGCTGGAAATCCTTCTGCCCGAAATACGCGGCGCAGGGGCCGACAATCCCGAACAGCCGCGCGACCACCGTCGTCACACCCGCGAAATGCCCTGGTCGGGACGCGCCGCAGAGATTGTCGGTCAGCCCATGAACCGTAACCGTTGTTCTGAAGTCCGCGGGGTACATTTCCTCAACCGAAGGAAACAGAACCGCGTCGACACCGAGTTTTTCGCACGCCTTGATGTCCGCTTCATCCGTTCGTGGGTAATTCGCCAAATCCGACGGATCGTTGAACTGCTTCGGATTGACGAAAACGCTCACGACTGTGGTCGCGCAATCCGCCTTCGCCCGTCGTATCAGTGAAAAGTGCCCCTCGTGGAGCGCACCCATCGTCGGGACGAAACCTGCCGCGCCGCCACGTGACGCGAGGAAGCTGCGGAGTTCATCTCTGGTGCGAGCGACAATCATTTCTAATTACTTTCTGCAACCTTGTACAACCGCCTGCGATCCATTAAAAGTATCGCATTCAAATTCCCCCTGCGCACTAAAAACGGCGATCGCTCGATTTGTTAGAATACACGAGTCACCTCAATCAGCTCAGCATCCAGGAGATCTTTCCGATGATCGAGCTAGGCGCGCTTTTTCGCACCATCGCGGGGAAGAAGGTTAGCTGGATCGACAGCGAAAAAACCGCGGGATCCGGAAATCGCTACTCGTTTCTTTCCTGGGAGCCGCTGTGGAGCCTGGGCGCCGATGAAAACGGCATCGCGATTCGTCCCGGCGGGAATCCCTCCAAAGGACGCCTGCTTACAAACCTCGGAAGTCCGTTCGAAGCGCTCCGGTACGCGGAATCGCTGCTGCCGAAGATTGAAAGCACCCCCGCGGCGTTTCCGTTCCCAAGCGGACTCGCGGGCTACATAACATGCGAAAGCGTATTCCGCAGATACGACACCGGAAAACAGTCAAAAAGGAAGGACGACATTCTGAGCGAACTTCTCGCGGTAACGCGGGAGGTGAAGGACCTGCCGCTCCGGAAAAGCGCCGCCGCGGATGAGCTGTATTTCAGTTGCTACGATCGCGTGGTAGCGATCGACCACGAAGAAAAGACCGCAAGGCTGCTCACTATCGGCGCGACCTCCAAGGAAGCCGAAGAAATCGGCGGAGAACTCTGGGACGAAATCCTGGAAAACATGGAAGCGGACGACGGAAAGCCGCGAGTCTTCAGCGCCGGAGAGTTCCACCTCGCCGATTCCGACGAAACGTTGCAGCAGACCTTCGACATACTGCGCAGGGCCATCGATACTGGCGAACTCTCGAACTGCAACGTCTGCCTGAAATTTCGCGCGAGCTTCGAAGGCGACGCGGCGACGCTTTTCCTCGCGCTTAGGGACGCGCTTCCCGAACACGAACGGGCGTACTTCGAAACCCTAAGCGGCACCCTGATGACCTTCGGCAACCGCAGGCTGTACATTCCCGCGACCCTCGTATCGAGCGAATTCACGATCGAAGACGTCCTGCACGACGCGCTCCCGATCTCCGGGTCCATAGGCGAGCCGCGGGAAGCCGCGCTTTCGAGACTCGCTGAAGCCGGGAACCTCGCGAGATCCGCTCTCGGCGGAGCAGTGGGGTATCTAAGCGTCATCGGCACGAACTACTTCAAGATTCCGGAAATCGTCGTGCAGGTCTCCGAAGACGAAATCGACATTTTCGTCGGAGTGGAGCTATCCCGCGATTTCACGTCCAAAGATATCAAGTCGCAGACCGCAAAAACGCTCTCGCCGCTGCTGTCCGCGCTTCCCGGACTCTCCGGCGTGGTGAATTAAATCGATCTCGTGATAAAAAATTACAAAGCAAAGATTTTACATACAATTTTTCCTTTATCTGCGTTTCACACTGATACTCGCATACATTCGAAGCATTGACTGGCGACGGAAGCGTGATCTCAGGCTATCTTTTTTGCTGTTTTCTTGTTGCCGCAGTTTTGTTCTTGCTCGAAAAGCCGGTTGAATCGAATATAGCAAAAACGAAAATCTCATTTTTGCGGAGAATCGATAAGATGAAAATGAAGAACGCCCTTTATTCCTGTTTGTTGCTGGTTTGTTTCGCAGGCCTTTGCTTCGGCGAAAGCGTCAGCGAACTCGAATCCATGGCCGCGAAACTGAAGTACGATCCCGAGCGTGACGGCTTTCCGGAAGTAACCAAAGTTCAAACGCAGGAGGCTCGCAACGAGTCGGGGTTCAACGAATGGAAGATTTCGTTCCCGTCGCTGATCGAAAGCCCGCACGAATCGAACAACACCGCGTACGGGTTCCTCCGCGTCCCCGCCGCCGGTTCCGACCGCGTGATGATCATCCTTCCGTTTCATATGGCGAACGATTTCACGCTCGACAACGTTTTCGCCGGGCGGTATCTGTCCGAGGGCATCGCGGCGCTTCTGATGCCTTTGCCATACCAGATGGATCGCGCGCCGGAAGGTCATCGCTCCGGAGAGCTATTCACCGGAAATACCATCGAAATCAGCGGAGACAACTTCAAACAGAGTCTTCTCGACGTCGGCGTAGCGACCGCATACCTTAAAAAAGAGGGATTCGCACACGTCGGACTCAGCGGCGTCAGCCTCGGAGGACACGTCAGCGCCGCGCTTTTCGGCATCGACGATGGCTACGAGGTCGCCGTTCTGTTTCTCGTCGGCGGAAACATCCACCACATTCTCTACAACGACGCGCTGAAGGACGAAGAGAACACAATTGAGGAGGAATACACGATCGAGGAGCTTGGCGAAGTTACGCGGCCCTGGGACCCGCTCACATTCGCGCCGCTTGCGAAGCTGCGCAAGGAAAACATTATGATGGTCAACGCGACGAATGACGATCGCGTGCTTCCAGAAAACACGCGTATCCTCCACGAAACTCTCGGCGAGCCGGAGATCACCTGGGTCCCAGGCGGGCACGAAACTTCCGCGCCGTTTCTGTTCGCGCCTATGATGAAGGTCGGCAGGTTCGCCAAAGCGGCGTTCGATCGTGTCCGCGATACCCATAGTCAGGACGAAGATTTTTAGGCCGCGACTCACGGGTAATCGTACATTAAATTCGTGCCGTCTACGAATTTAATAACGAATTTTAAAATTGACTACACAGCGGTCACTTTTGCGAAAGGTCTCTACCGTGGACGTCGACGATGATGATGTTTGCACGGGAAACGCTCGGGAAGAACCTCGTACACGAGGCGTAAACCTCGTTCAAACCGCTTTCAGTGAGCTGCGCTTCCATCGGCTCGATCACGATGCTGAGTTTGTTGCCGTCAACTATATCGACGGAAATGTCGAAGACGTCCGGATGGTTGCGCACGGAAGTTTCGAGTCTTTCGAGGCGGTTGCGGGTTTCCCTCGAAAGTCTTCGCAGGCCGAGTTGATCTACGCGGTACTCGCTACCGAGGTTGTCGCGGATCACCATTTGATCCGGATCGACGTCCGGATACTGAAGTCCCGCGAAGTTAAAAATCCTCCTTGCCGCGGCGGGGCTTAGCCCAGAGTTCCCAGGCTCCAGCGTAACGTCGATCGTGAGGCCTTCACCGGATTCGACTGAGACCTCCGCGACCTGATTTTCAGAGCGAACGAGGTTCCCGAACATTCCTTCGCGCTGGGCCTCTGACGTCTCCGGATTTTCGTCCTGTTCCTGCATATACCTGACGATTACGCGGGGGTTGTCGCGGCGGTCGAAGTCAACCGCGCCCGACTCTCCGAGAACGCGCAGCGCCTCCTCGGCCTTCTCTTCCTTTACGTAGAGGTATCTGCCGTCGACGACCTCGTTCTCGACGCCGTTTTCGGTGAGCGCTTCGGTGAGGCGTTCGCGTTCCGACGGATGGCGGATTTCGAGCATCAGCACGTGGCCTTCGGGAGTAGCTTGCTGCGTCTGGCGCTCCGGCTGCGCAGGAGGGCTTACGATCTGCGGCGTCGGAGTCTCCTCGATCCGGGGAGTCGGCGCAACTGGCTCCGGCGTCGGCTGCGGTGTTGGCTGTGGAACCTGCACAGGCTCCGGCTCGATTTCGGGAACGAATTCCTCCGGTTCTTCGATGTTTTCGTCTTCCTTCACGTTCAGAGGAACGCCGCGCATATCGAAAATGAAGACGTCCCCCGGTTCGAGGTGCGGATACGCGTAGCTGACGAGAGTGCGCATCGTTCGGCAGTCGAGCGCGGTATCGCCATCCTGCTGGCGGTCCAGAGCGACGTGAACGAAAACCCTGCGGACCAGGATACCCTGAAGAATGGTCGCGACGCGGACGCGCTGCACGCTTTCGAGACTTCCGAAGACGATCTGCAAAGCCTGGCGTCTGCGTTCGGAAGTATGCCAGTCCGCGAGGTCCCGCGCGCTTGCCCACTCGAACGTGAAAATCGACGCGTCTTCTGTAAACGGCAGCACCACCTGCCTGCGCGCGCATTCGCGGATCAGCGAGTTTGCGCTTTCGCGTTCGACGATCAGACCGTTGGCGGTAGTGCGGGTTCTTATGCTCGTGTCCTCGACGATGTTGTAGAGTCTGCCCACTGAACGTCCATCCGGAAATCTCTCCAGGAATTCGACTGCATCGGTAAAGCCTGCGGTTTCACTTCTCTCCACTGCATCCGTTAAGGCCTCGTCGTAAGTGTTCTGGAGCAGCATTCTGCGGACCTGCAATTCGAAGGCCGCCTGTCGTCGTCGATCGCCGCCCAGGTCGTAGAACGCGTAGAGATGCAGGAGCGCCTCCTGTGGATCGTTCATGAGTTCCGCGCGCACGTGCGCGAGCACGGCGTGTGCGTTCCGGAGTCCGGAGTCGTAGTACAGCGCGAGTTCGAGTTCGAGGATCGCGTTTTCGCCGTCGCCAAGTTTGTAGTACGTCGAGCCGAGGTTGTAATGCGTGGTCGCGTCCGACGGCTCGCCAGTGGCGGCCTTCACGAACATTTCGAGCGCGAACTCATACAGCCCGGCATCGAAACACCTGATGCCAGCGGTGCGGTACTTCCTCAGCGTGTCGGCCTTGTCGAGGAGAATTTCGAGCCTGCTGTAAATCTGAGGGTTGCTTCCGCCGAGCTGGAGGTACTTAGTGTAATGATAGAGCGCGGAATCGAAATCGTGGGCGCGATCGTCCGCGATGATGCCGAGGTAGTAATGCGCCTCCGCGACGTTTTCGTCCTCGGCGAGCAGCCGCGCGAGAATTTCCTTCGCCTGGTCGAATTCGCCTTTCTCGAAATGAGTCCGCGCGAGGAGCAGCGCCGCGGCGCGGTCTTGCGGATTCGCGTTTGCGGAACGCTGAAGAAGCACGTTCGCCTCGTCGACGTTTCCCGTCTCCACAAGGCGGGTCACGGTTTCGAGCTGCTCTTCGATGTCACCGGAAAGCATCGCCTGCACGGAGGCGTAACTCCACGCGACTTCTTCCGGATCGCCTCCAAGTTCGAGGTATAGATTATACCATCGCTGAGCCTCCGCTGGACTATTCAGGTAGGTCGCGTAAATGTCCGCGAGATACTTGCAGACCTGCGCGTCGGTCTGATGCGCTTTCTGGAACCGAAGAAGAAGCTGCTCCGCTTCGTCATACTTTTCGAGTTTGCAGTAGACCTCCGCTAGCTGCCCGAACACGGGCGAGAAATGGGTCGCGATCAAGGTTTGCCTGCGAAGCACCATCGCGGCTTCCGTGTGATTGCCTTCGCCAGAGAGAATACGCGCGTACCGCATTGCGGCCTCTTTGTTCGTAGGCGACGCCGCGAGCGCGTTCGAAACAGCCTGCCTGCTTTCCGCGGCTCTTCCCGAGCTTGCGAGAATCTCGGATTTCAGGAGCAGCGACGGATCATGTCGCGGGTTCTGTCCGAGGGCTTCGTCGATATGGCCGAGCGCGACCTGCGTGTTACCGAATTCCACGTTCACCCGCGCGAGATTGTAATGATACTCCGGCTCGGTGCGACGTTCCGCGAGCGCCTTCTCGAAATACTCGTTCGCGTCCTCGAACCTTTCAGCGTCGAAGTAGCAAAGACCGAGCTGATTGAACGTCCGCGCGTTCTGCGGCATATCTATGATCGCGTCTGGATACACCGTCTCGATTGCGTTAATCACCTCGCTGCGCACCTTCGCGTCGGAGTCGTAGAGCATTCTGACGAGTTCCGGATAATTCGACTGCACGCGCAGCTCGATCAGACTTCGAACAGCGTTCGCGCGAACCTTCGCGCTGCGATCTCCGAAAAGCGAAACGATAGCGCTCACGACGTCCGTGCCCGCGTACTCGCGAAGCCTGGTCGCAACGATCGCGCGGACCCGCTCATCGACGTGAGTCTTGTTCGCGAGCAGATGGTCCTTCGGCGCCACGTCGAGATAAGTCAGCGCCTGAAGCAGCGCGTCCCCGCTGGTCGAAGAAAGCAGTGAACGCAGCGCCGCCTCTCCGGGGTCCCCGAGAAGCGAAAGCGCCGCCGCCGAGTGCTCGCAGATGAGTCCGCGGGACGCGAGGCAGATTTCCGTCAGCGGCCGCACAGCCGAAGTTTCGTAAGTGATCACCGCGTCGATTGCGGCCTGACCGCTGGACGTCGGATTCCCAAGCAGCGGAAGCAGCAGCGCGAGGCCTCCCGCCGGGCGCGTGTTCTTGATGTGTTCGATGTAGATGTCCCTGATCTTCGGGTTCGGAATTCGGATGCACTCTTCGAGAACGCCTGCGCCCGCAAAGCCGAGAGTCCCAAGCGCAGACGCGATCCTTCGGTGTACGAACTCTTCCTTGCTCTGCCTGGCGCGGACGAGAATCTGAGTCGCGCCGCCGCCCTGCTCCGAGATTATAGAGACCGTGAGACTGCCAACGTCGTTATCGGGATCCTGGATTCCAAGGAACAGGATTCGGTCGATGTTGACGCCCGACCTTCCGCGAACGGAGCGAACCGCCTCCATTCGTTCGTCCTTCGAGCCTTCGGTGAAAATTCGCTCCGCGTCTCTGAGCGCCACCGGCTGGGGCTGCTGCTGAGCGATAACTTCTCTGCCCGCGAAAAATATCGCCGCGAGCGCGATGATAAAGACATATCGTTTCATATTGGTCACGATAAAGGGGATGACACCACGCGGACATCATAAAACTATTTGTAGATCGAGTCATGGAAAATCGCCCGGAAACCGAACTCCCGACGGAAGCTGATTTTACTTCGCCCGAAACATCCGGCTGCTAGTTCCGCCGGGACCGACCTTCATCTTTATCCTGCGAAAGCATCGCGGGCAGAATCCCGTATACTTTTTTCCGTCGACGCTGCGGTAGATGCGAGTGTAGACGTCGCAGCACTCGAAATAGACGCCGACGTATGGTCTGTTCCGGAAATCGCTGGTATTTTGCGTTTGATCTGGTTTTTCGATGTCGTAAAAGTCCATCTTCGACTCACAGGCAAAGCCAAGCGATCATTTTAACTCCGTCCTTCGAGAAATGAAATACCATCTAACCCAGGAACTCGAAGCCAAGCTTAAAAAACTTGTGGCGCGAGGATTACGCACAATCGTAATCGACCTCGACGGCACGATCCTTTTCCGGAATTTCCGGGAAAGCCTCAACCTCTACTTCCTTGGCGGTCGCAATTCGGGACGGCTGATGCCGGATGCGGTGAGGGTTCTGACTTCGCTTTCCGAACGTTACAATATCGTCGGCGTGACCGCGAGGTGGTTTCTCTACGAAATGGCGACTGCGCGGTTTATGGAACAATCCGGGCTTGGTTTCATTCCCGTGGTTCACTCCCGGAGACCTTTCGTCGGCGATCGCCCACGAGGAGCTTTCAAACTCGAGACAATCGAAATGTTCCGCGACCTCGGGCTCGATCCGTTCATCGGCATCGGCGACCGACCAAGCGACTTCAGAGCCTACCTCGGCGCGGACCTTCAGATAGCGATGGTAACTCACAATCCGGACGGTAAACGCTGGCGTAAAGTGTGCTCCACTGCAGGCGGAAAAGACTTCCTGAAAATTATCGGTACGGAACATTCATCAGCTTGGACACAGATCCAACAACTCGATATATAATAATTTAATTGGCATATAATGACGTATTTTATTCCTTCTGCTGAAATCCAGGGTTAGCGAAGACGTATTCCGGAGAAACCGTTTTTCTTAACTATCATTTGAGTTTCGCGAGCCAGTTGCGTCGGAATGCTGCGATCTCACAAAAACACCTCTCCCAGCACATATAAAATAAATACATGTATTGTTCGTAATACATACTAAACTAAATAGTTTAGTAGACTATCTATACAAGTCTTACCGTAAAACATATATAAGAGTTAAGGTATAATATTTTTATCTATAATATTATCGGTGAACGTTCGTTGAACCACGTGGCACGGACGTCTCGTCCGTGTTTCCACGGGCAAGATGCCCGTGCCACACCCAGAAATCCAGGTAGACGCTTCAATAAGACGTGGTTCACCGAACGTTCACTATTATCGTTGGCAAAACAAAAGCGCCTACGAGAGTTTCGCAGGCGCTAAAGTTCAATAATTGCTTCGAGTTTGAATACTCAGAAAAACGATTCCAGATTAGAATCCTTCGCCGTCGCTGGAATTTTCGCCGCCGCCTTCGCCTTCAGCGGGGGTGACGGGCGCTTCTTCAGCGGGAGCTTCGTCCGCGGTGGGTTCGCCTGTGATGGCGTCGTCGGTCGGTTCGCCGCCCTTCCAGTTGCACCACATCCTGAAACCGCTATCGAGCGTGGAAACGCGATCCCAGTTGAATTCCCAGGAAAGCGCTTTTTCATTGGTCTCGTCGGCGTTCGAACCCGTGGCTTCCGAGGGAAGGTTCACGGTGTAAACAAAACGTAGGCTCTGCATCTGCGATGTAACCTGCTCGGGAAGCTGGCTGATATCCGGAATCTGCACGCCGCCGGGGACCTGGGAGGCGTCCGGAGGGGTCGGAGCAGTCGCCATTCCGCGGCTGTAGTGCCATTCGCCGTCCGCGATCCAGACGAATGCGTCTGCCCACGGGTTCGCGAGTCCGAAGGAAGCGAGGTTACGGAGGCCGCCCATTCCGCCGCGATTCCCGCGACCCTGGCCTCGTCCCTGACCTCTTCCGCCTCTATCCTGACCTTCCGCTGGAGCTGCGCCCTCCGCCGGAGCCGCGCCTTCAGCGGGAGTTTCGCCTTCCGCGGGCTGCGGTCGACGTCCGCCGCGGCCCTGACCGCCGGCTCCTGGCTGACCCGCTTCCGGCTGACCGGGCTGCCCCGGCTGTCCGCCCATACCTGGGAATCCTCCTCTACCGCCTCGGCCGCCCATCATCGCCATCGGATCGACCGCGTCGGGGTGGCGGAGGCTGTTTTCGGTGACCTGCTGAAGAACGGCCATTCCGGTGAAGTTCAGTTCGAAGAAATCGTAGCTGACGCCGTCAACGTCGACCTTTCCAGCGTCGACGAGTTCGATACCCTCCGGGAGGCCCGCGCCGACTCTTTCGCGCGCTTCGTCGGTCCATTCCGGCTCTGCGCCGCCGCCCATCATCTGGCGCATCATTGCCTGCATCGGGTTTTCTTCCCGGTGCGTAAATACGCTTACCGTGCCCGATCCGTCGGCGTTGAAAGTTAGTTCCTCTTCCCGTTCGATACAAGCTGTGCTCGTCAGAACGGCCGCGCTTACCAGTCCAATGCCTATCAAGCGATTCATCGATTCCTCCAAAATGTATTCGGGATAAAAAATGGTATGTAGATACTAAACACCTGTACGGAATCGGAGTTTCGCGGTTTGGAGCTAGAAAAAAAATATTGTTTGAACGCTTTTGCTGTACGACCATGATCTATCATTTATTCAATCAGGAATTTCTCTCGTGTCCGAACCAACCAACTTGAACCTTCCGCCATTGCTGGCGAAAAATTTCGCGGTCATCAAGAACCGCGACATGCGAATGTTCGAAAGGATCGCGACCGCGCCGGACGATCTCGAGGTGCGGCCCGCGGATACGAAGGCGATCGATCCGCGGACGAACTTGCCCGCGCCTTCGCTCGAAGTTCTCGATCAGCGCTCGGGAAAATGGGTAAGGCTGCACTCGATCCAGCCTTTCGTCGAGGCGCAGCGAAGAGTCACGCAGATCGACACCGAAGCTACCAAGAACTGGCTCGTTTGCGGTTTCGGCCTCGGCTACCACGTAGAGGAGGTCCTGAAAAAGCTCGGGAACACCAACTTCAACGTCCTGTGCGTCGAAGCGAGTCCTACAATCTTCCGCCAGGCCCTTGCGAGCCGGGACCTCACCCACGTACTCGGCGACCAGCGAGTGCGAATTTTCGTCGGCGGCCAGGTCCAGGAATTCAGCGAGTGGCTGTTCTACACCTTTGGCGAAATCATCGTAGACGACATAACCGTCCACAAGCACGCGCCAAGCGAACGACTGTTCACCGAGTTCTACAACCGCTGCATCCAGGAGACGGAAAGCGCAATCAATCGCTTCGAAGTCAACGTCCTCACCGCGGAACACCACGGCAAAACGTTCTTCAAAAACATGCTCAAGAACGCGCTGTTCCAGATCGACGCCGGGGATCCGAGGGCGCTGAAGGATCTTTTCAAAGGCCGGCCGATCGTGTGCGTCGCGGCAGGACCTTCGCTCGATCGGAACATCCACCTGCTTCGCGAGGCCCAGGAAAAGTGCGTCGTGATCGCGGTCGATTCGTCGCTGAAGCCGCTGATGAAGAACGGGATCGTCCCGGATATGGTCGCGCTTATAGATCCGATAGACACGAAACTTCCCGCGCTCGAACGCTATCCGTATCAGGACCAAACTGCGCTGCTTGCGGTGCAGCACTGCTCGCCGAACCTGATCGCGGCGTGGGGCGGGCCGAGGTTTCTCGCGCAGTCGAACGCGCCGGTTTCGTCGTGGGCGGGAAAACACCTTGGCGATTACCTTTTCCTTGGCGAATGCCTCACGGTCGCGCACGCGGCGTTCTTCGTCGCGGCGCATATGGGAGGCGATCCGATAATCTTCCTCGGGCAGGACCTTGGATTCCCGCAGAGTCTGTCGCACACACATTCCACCCATACGGGCGACGCGTGGGGTTCGGGAGTTTCGCTTGCGACTACGATGAAGACGGAGAAGGACGCGCTCGTGTACATTCCCGGAGTCGACGGGTTGCCCGTGCCGACTTTCAGGAATATGGCCGCGTTCGCGAAAACCTACGAAACGGAAATCCACAAACTCGGCGTACACTGCATCGACGCCACCGAAGGAGGCGCGTTCATCCAGGGCACGGTTGTTTCGACGCTATGGGAAACGATCCTGAATTTCTTTCGCGAGAGCTTCCCGAAAAAAGAGGCGATCGCGAGAGCCTGCGAGCCGGTGTATCGCCCGGAGAGAGTCCAGAAACTTCGGGACGAGGCAAAACGCTACCTGGGCAATCTCGTAACGATGAAGCGCGACTGCAAGCGCGGCCAGGAGGCGGCGAAGGAAATGATCACTCTGCTCGATGCGGAAAACGCGCTCGAGCGGATCAAGTCCGACAAGAAGTTCCACGACAGATACCACAAATTCGCCGAGGCGATCATCAAAGCCGACGCGGCGTGCTTCAAGCAGGATCCGGACTTCACGGAGGTAGTCTCGCAGATACTCGTTCGCACGCGGATAAACGTCAAACGCTGGGACGACAAGATCAGATACGCCGAGAACGAGGACCAGCGCCAGAAAACGCAGGCAGGGAAGTACGCGGAGGTGTTTCGCGACTACTATGAACTGTCGGACTTCCTGATCGAGCAGTTCAGCGAGTTCGTCGCTTCGCTGGACGAAATTATAGACGTCTACGTCAAGAGAGGGGCGTAGGACGTTCGTCTCGTCTACTTCGATAGACCGAGTATTCCGCCGATGACTTTCCGTACACGGTCGGTTTTCAGAATTTTGCCAAGCAACGAATTGAAATCTTCCTGATTATTCGCCAAAGGATTAGTCGGCTTGGTCCACCCAATTCCATTTCTCACTTCGGAGTCCAATTCGTCGATGGTCACCGGATAAATTGAAATATCGTGGGTTATAGTCATCAGCCTGAACTTGTATTTAACCTTTGCTGCGCAAATATAGAAGGAATAAGCGAACTCGCGTTTTTCAAAGTTCCATGACGCTGATCCGGAAAGGTCGCTCACCTCGGCATAAACGTCGCCATTCGTCGCTTCGCGAAGATATTCGGCCTGTTCTTCGAGTATGCTCTTCGGAGTGGGAATATCCACCGCCTTGAAATCTTCCGCTTTACCCCAAAGGTTCGCCATGGATAGTCTCCTGTCGTAAATCCAATTCGAAGTATATCGGAAGGTGATCTGAAATTCCAGGTCTTCCACCAGATCCGCGCAGATTGAGATCGCCCGCGCGGTCAAGAACGCGAAAAGTCTCTTTGTTCAGTCTGTCCGCAATCGACGGTCGCATTATGACTTGATCCAGCATGTTCCAGTAATGGGATTCCACGCCGGGGGACTTGTGGAAGTAAGTTCCCGGCGATCCTCTAAAATCGCCAAGAAGGTTCCAGGTCGGATTATAAAAAAAGCGATACCTTTCGCCGTTAATCTCCCTGGTCTCTTTTTTCGCGGTTTCAAGGCAGGGAAGCGAGTTGAACGCGTCCGTCGATACCATTCCCTGTTCCCACGGATTCATGTTGAAATCGCCAAGTATAATCGTATTGAAGTTTCCGCAACCCTTTTCCACGGACTCTATCTCATTCTTGAATAGAGTCGCGCTGTGTCGTTGATCCGACTCGCTTCTGTGCAGCTTGCTCGGCAGATGGAGGAATGCGAGCAGGATCGGAACGTTTCCTAATTGTTCCCAGTAAACAATAGAACTTCGTTCCGATGCGGATCTCGGAGAGAAATTGCCCCGACCCTGTTTGTAAGCCACGGAGATTTTTTCGCATCCCGGCATAGGGATAGATGAAAAAGCCGAGCCGGTTTTTCGGAGGCTTTGACAAAGAACACCGATATTGCCTTCATACTCCGCGAGCACAAGAACGTCGGCGTCGGTTTCCCTGGCGACGGAAAGCGGCATATCGGAATCGTTCAACCCATTTACGTTCCAGAATACAAGTTTCATCTGTACATCTATTCGGAGTGCGTGTTCTCCTCATCGCATCAGTATTGAGGTTTTTCGCTATTTTGCATGTCGCTCTGAGTGTACAATTCGGGTTCATCAAAAGGAAATGAAATGCAACTCGGAAAAGTAATCGGGAGCGTGGTCTCCACCAGAAAGAACGAACGGCTAGAGTCGATGCGGCTGCTTATCGTCGAGGAGGTGGACGTCGATCTTTCCGGAAAGGGCAGGTTCGTTGTCGCCACAGACGGAGTCGAGGCGGGACCTGGGGAGATCGTGCTTTTCTGCCAGGGAAGCAGCGCTAGGCAAAGCGATCTGACGGACAAGACGCCCGTGGACGCGCTCATAATGGCGATCGTCGACAGCTTCGATCTTAAAGGGGAAATCAGGTACGAGAAATACGGGTACCAGGGCGATGAACCAGGCTCGCGAGCGGGTGAGGAAGTCCGGGACAGGATTATCGAGGATGACGGTTAGAGACGCGCAGCCCGACATCCGAAGCGCGAAGGCGCGTCGAAGGAACATTCAATGCAGCTTGGAAGAATCATCGGCAGAGTGTGGGCGAGCGCGAAAGACCGCCACCTCGCCAACGTAAAGCTGCTTCTAGTGGAGCCGCTGGACGAACGACGTGAAATATCGGGCGACGCGTTCGTCGCGTGCGATGTCGCTCAGTCCGGAGAAGGCGACGTCGTCTACTACGTCGAGGGATACGAGGCCGCGTTCGCGCTGCCGGGGAAATTCGCGCCGACGGATCGGACAATCGTCGCGCACGTCGATGGCGTGAACGTGACAGAGCAGAAATTCGGGGACCGCGCGTACCCGGAGATAGACGACTGAATTTTCTGACAACTGACTACCGACTACTGACAACTACCCCTGCATGAAACTCGCAAAAGTCATCGGAACTGTCTGGGCGACGATCAAGCATCCCGCATACGAAGGGAAAAAGCTGCTCGTGCTCGCCCCGATCGATCCGACGACGGGAAACCGAACCGACGAGGATTCGAAGCTTGCGGTCGATTTCATCGGGGCCGGCGAAGGCGACACCGTGCTGCTCTGCGAAGAGGGCGCCGCGACGTGCGAACTCTATGGAGATGACGTGCCCGTCGTCCAGATCGCGATCGCGATCGTCGATTCATTCGACGCAAAAGGCGTCCAGCGACGCGTTGTCTGAAAAGCGACGATCCATCCGATTCGATAATCCCGCGGCCAAAAACGCAGCCGTGGAAAATCGTTAAACTATTTGTCGAGTCCAATTTGGAGTCTAAATTGGACTCGATAAAATATAATATCAATCCCGGGCGCGGCGTAATTCGAAATTCGTCGTCATCGAAGCGCGAGCCGCGAGAGCATCGTTTACGGGTTGCGCGCAAAGCTAGTCGGGTCGTAGCCGTTCACGGGGTTTGCCCGGAAGCGCAGCCCGCGTGGCACGGACGTCTCGTCCGTGGGAAAAATGGTACTCACGGGGGCAAGATGCCCGTGCCACGCCCGGAATCGTCCGCGACGCTTCTGTCAACGTGTTTCACAGAATCGATTTGCAATTCATTTCAACTTATAATAAGTTGTAATCTATTAAGGCAATAAAAGAATATTAATAGTAACGTTATGCTCAACATAATCGTTCACGGGATGTGTTCGGGAGTGCGGACGAGGACGTCCGCGTTCCCACCTCATGAACTGTTAGGAGGCTAAAATAAATAAAGTATCCATCTCGCATCTCATTTTCACGCCATCTTCGCTTCGCTCTCGGTCGTCAAATACTCATCGGAACTATGGCTA
>JANLHZ010000046.1 GCA_024653775.1 Planctomycetota bacterium
TAGCCATAGTTCCGATGAGTATTTGACGACCGAGAGCGAAGCGAAGATGGCGTGAAAATGAGATGCGAGATGGATACTTTATTTATTTTAGCCTCCTTAGCACGCAGATATGATCGGCTTTCACGGGCAAGATGTCCGTGCCACTCCAATCTCTCTCGATCCTTCATTTCGAAAGCGCGAGCATCCGGTTCAGCGGCGCGAGGCTCTTTTCCGCAAGCACCGGGTCCACCTCGATCTGCGGCTGGAGCGACTCCATACTCGCCACGACCTTTTCGAGCGTTATCAGCCGCATATGCGGGCAGACGTTGCAGGCGCAGTCCTCTTCCGGCGGCGCGGGGATGTACGTTTTTTCCGGATGCGCCTTTTTCATCTGATGGATCACGCCCGGCTCGGTGGCGACGATGAACGTGCCCGCGCTCGACTCCCGCGCGAATTTGATTATGCCGCTAGTAGAGCCGATGTAGTCTGCGAGGTGAAGCACGCCTTCAGTACACTCCGGATGCGCGAGAACGAGCGCGCCCGGGTTCTCCGCCTTGAGCGCGATTATCTTGCGTTCCTCGAAGATGTCGTGGACCATGCACACGCCGTCCCAGAGCACGAGGTCTCTGCCGGTTTTCTGCGCGAGGTATCTGCCCAGGTTCTTGTCCGGGCCGAAGAGAATCGGACCGTCGGTCGCCTCGATAACCATCTCCGCGTTCGACGACGTACACACGAGCCACGAAAGCGCTTTCACCCACGCGGGAGAGTTGACGTACGTGATCAGTTTGTGGCCCGGATACTTCGCCATCCACGCTTCGAATTTTTCCCGCGGCTCGCAGCTTTCCGCGAGACTGCACCCCGCGTTCAAATCCGGAAGGACGACGATTTTCTCGGGATTCAGAATCTTCGCGGTTTCCGCCATGAAGTGTACTCCGCAGAAGATGATGACGTCCGCGGCGGTCTTCTGCGCGGCTTGCGCGAGCTGGAGGCTGTCTCCCACGAAGTCCGCGATGTCCTGGATGTCGTCTTCCTGATAATAATGCGCCAGAACGACGGCGTTCTTTTCCCTTTTTAGCTGCTCTATGCGTTCGAATGGATCGTGGTACATTGCCTTCCCCAATCTATTTTTCCACGGGATGTCTATTAGATTGCGGCGTAGTTCTTCGCCGAGCTTCTCGAAGCAATTTTGCTAGTACAGGATCTTCGTTGATGATATCGATCATCGCTTTTCTTCTTGCTTCGCCGCTCAGTCCGTCGAGAAGTTTCAACTGCTTTTCCTGGATCTGCTTTTTCATTTCGACGCAATCGAATTTCTTGTTCTTCATGGCGTAACAACCTCCTTCGGGGAATAGATCGAAATCGCTCTATAGCCTTTTAACAGATTCACGGAATGAAAACCGCGAATTTTGTCATAGTGCACGATATGACGAAAATTCCAGCTCACGATCATATCAGTGTTCGCTACCGTCGCCAAGGCAACATGTTCGGCATCCTGAAGCGACCCATTTCCGAGTACGCCTGAGCTTACGTATAAGTCCCGCAGTTCCTCGACTTCATCATTTCGGTCAAAAAGTTCCCAGCATCCATTATCGATGGAGTCAAAGAGGTCTCGCACCTTTTCAGGCGCACCCCTAAGCTCGAAGAACACTAGTTCTGACACAACGAGTATGAATTTGCCCTCCTTGATCTCATCGATCAACTTGTTGCTTTCGACCGAGAACTCGTCGTCGAAGCAGCCGCCGAAGACGGAGGTATCGAGATATATTCGTAACTTTTTCAAAATCATCTCCGATCAACGCTGCTCTATGCGTTCGAATGGATCGTGGTACATTTTTACCCTTCCCATAACACTTCACATTGTTTTTCGATGCTTTCCCGGAATTCTGTGTCGAGCACGCTCCAGTCGCTCACGTCGACGTTGAACGGAAGATCGGATTCCTCGAAATCGAACGTGAGCTTGCCAAGCACGCGGAACGGAATTTCTTCGTCCGCGATAATCGCGATGTCGAGGTCTGAATGTTTGCGCGCGTTCCGGGTGGCGCGGGAGCCGAACGCGAGAACCCTGGCTCCCGGCACGTTCGCTTCGAGTATGGACTTGATCTTTTCAATCTGATTTTCAGTAAGATCAATCATTGTCTCGCTCTTTCAGCCTATCGAGAAGAAACCGGGCATCCATCAAAAAGTCGCAGGCGACCGAGGAAACCTTTGCCGCGGTTTCATTATTATAAGTATGCGATATAAGGTTACAGGCGTCAAGATAACCGAACTACGTCTCCGCATGCACACCCACAATCGTCTCCCTCCGGCCTTAAAGATTTTAATCTCCCACAACATGTGATAAAATGTCGAAACCAGGCGGATACAACGTCGCCTCCCACATGCACCAGTTTTTCAATCGTGAAACGCATTCCAATATCGCTGCTGCCTGCAACGGACTCGCTTCCGACGTCGCTCATCCACGAGAACGGCACGATTCTGTTCGAGAAGGGCGAGCGCATCACGTACGACCACGTCAGGCTGCTCGAAAAATACGAGATCAAAAACGTCTGGCAAGCCGAGCCGGGAGACAACCTCGGCGAATTCATAACCCACGCCCAGTGCGAACTGATCCCGCTTGACAAGGCTACGAATCGCCACCTCATCGGGAAGGCGGTCTACGCGGAAAACGGAAAACTGCTCCTGAACCGCGGCGTTCCGCTGAACACGTCGATACGCAAGGAGCTCGAATCTCACGGCGCGAAGGAAATCTGGGTGCAGAAGGCGTCGCTGCAACTAACCGCCGCGCAAAAGTTCCTCGACGAGAAACTGATACTTTCAGAAAAGCTCGACGCGCGCAAGATCGCGAAGATTTCGCTTTCCAAGGCGAAACTGCTTCTCGACCTGAAAGATTTGAGCGCCGAGAATGTGTCGAGGGAGATCACGCCGGAAAAATCGAACGTCGTTCCTGAGGGCGACGGCCTCAAAGAAAAGCTCTTCGAGGACGTATTCCTTTACGCCGCGACCCCTGCGGAGCGGGACGATCTTCTTGCGAAGCGCGAGATCATCGAAGGACGGATCACCGAAATTTTCGAGCACCTGCGCAGCGAGGAGGGTTTCGACAGCAAGATCGTCACCGACACCGCGAACGAGGTCGTCGAGGCGCTCGTCGCGAATCCGTCCCTCCTGATCGGACTAGTGAACCTCGAAAAGCGCGGCGAATACATAATCCAGCACTCGATGAACGTCGGCATACTCGCAACCAACATCGCGACCGCGCTCGGCTACTCGCAGGAGCAGGTTTTCGAGATCGCGTTCGCCGCGTTTTTGAACGACATCGGAATGATCAAGGTGCCGGAGGAGATCACGGGGAAGCTCGGGAAGCTGACGGACCAGGAGTTCAAGGAAGTCGCGAAGCACCCGTACCACGCGCTCGAAATCCTCCGCGAGATAAAAAACGGCATACCGAAAAGCACTCCCGTCACGATATTTTCCAGCCACGAGAAGATCGACGGCAGCGGCTATCCGCGCAGGTCGAACGTCGAGTTGATTCACCGCTTCGCGCAGATCATCCACGTCGCGGACATGTACGACGCGCTGATTTCCCACCGTCCGCATCGGACGATGATCCAGCCCTACAAAGCGCTCGAGTTCATGCTTCACGAGGTA
Organism: Planctomycetota bacterium; assembly: GCA_024653775.1. Lineage (GTDB taxonomy): Bacteria > Planctomycetota > UBA8742 > JACQVU01 > JANLHZ01 > JANLHZ01. The sequence continues at coordinate 3,625 of JANLHZ010000046.1, forward strand.
AAGAAAGGCCGGCTGCCGTCCTTTGCCATGCGCGGACTTCTCGACTACATCGGGCTTTTCCCCATCGGGACCCACGTCAAACTGAACACCGGTCAGATCGCGCGCGTCCTGAACGTCGCGCCGGGGAATCACACCCAGCCGCTAGTGCGCCCGGTGTTCTTTCCCGAGAGGGAGGAAATCATCAGATCCGACGAACCAATCTCGATTTCGAAGTCCGGCTCGATCCGAATCGTCAGTTACGTTCCGGACAGCGAGCTTCCGAAGGAAGTCCGATTGCGGTACTGAAATTGTAAGGACGCTCCCGGGACCGCGGACGTCCTCGTCCGCAAAAGTCATCAGACGTCTCGTCTGATGACTTTGAATTCTTGAATTCAGGTGCCTGGGATAGTTTCCAAGTCGTACAAAATCGCGTCTCCCTGCTGCGAAACTACTTCGGCGCGTCCAGAAACTCCACCGTCCACTCTTCGTCCTCCGTCGGATGGATCAGGAGACCGTTCTTCAGCGCGCCGTCTAAGAGTTCTTTCGAGATGAACGACGCAATGTCGTCGGTCAGTCCCTTTACGCCAGTGAGATCGAAAAGCCCGCCTTCGAGAATTTTGACGTCGACGTCATTCTCATTGATTTCGCCGGAGACTTTGACGCTCGCCCAGTATCCCTTGAAGAAGTTCACGTCCGTGTCGAGTTTCGCTTTCACACTGAAGGTAAATTCCCTCGTGGGCAGAAACGGCGGTTTGTAGTATCCCTGGCCTTCGAACGTCGCGAGTATGAATTTCCCGTCCTCGGTCGTAACGTCCGTGATATTCGTGAGCGTTATTTCGCCGCGGTCTCCTTTGAACGTCTCGCCCACGATTTCCGGGCCCGCGACTTCAAGAAGTTTCGCGCCGAAACCGGCTTCGATGGCTTCCCAGTAGTACGCCGAGCCGAGGCAGAGCATCAGCGCGAGGAAGTTCACGATCCCGCAGCAGCAACAGCATTTATTGCCTTTGCGTTTGCTTGCGGTCGATTCGCTTTTCTCGTTCGGCATTTCCGAATCTTGAACTTCCGTTAACAAATCTTTAAAAAGAAGAGTATTAAATATAGATGAGTCTCAGTGGGAAAAAACAATCTCCAATCACGATTTAATCATGCTGGGTCAAACTAAGATGGTCGAGGACCGCGCGAATCAGGTCTCGTCGAATGCGCCTCAAGAGCGAGACTTCGCTTCCAGCGATCTGGAGAATCGAAAATTACTCGACGTTCGCGCCTTCACCTGCCCGATAACGAGCCTCCGGACCAAGATCGCGCTCGAATCGATGGAAGTCGGCGAGGTCCTTATAGTCCGGCTGAAGGGCGAGGCGCCGCTTAAGAACGTCCCGAAGTTCCTCGCGGACGAGGGACACGAAATCGTCTCCACGACCGGCGACGCGTCCGGCGCGGAAATCGTCGTGAAGCGGGGAAGTTGATTGAAACATACGGAGAACCGATGCACGAAAACCTGAAACTCAAATCCGCGCTCTGGCTCGTCGTCGCGAGCGTCGCGTCGATCTCGCTCGTTTGCGCTGTTAACCAGGACGATGACGATCGCGGACGGAACGCTTCGAAGTCCGGAGCCGCGACGCCTGAATTCCATAAGCCGAGTACGTCCGCCCGGAAGAATGGATCCCGGAAGACGGACAAGGATCCACTCGCGTTCGTCAAGGGACCGTTCCTCGGCCACGTCGACGCGGAAAGCGTGATGGTCAGCGCGGAACTTTCGAAGGTAGGATCGATCGAGGTCGTCGTCAGAGGCGACGAACGAGAATGGACCTTCAAAAGCGAAGGCTCGTCGGAGTTCCACGAAATGAAACTCGATGGCTTCGAACCCGGAAACTACTACACCTTCGAGTACAAGGTCGTCTCGGGCGAAGAGAATCTGATCGCGGACGGAAGGTTCCGCACCGCGCCTACGAGGGACCAGAAGTACCGCTTCGGCATTTACGGCGACTCGCGCAGCGTCCCCGCGGTACATAAGCGAATCTGCGACGAGATGCTGAAGTTTGGGCCCGACATGGTTGTAAACACGGGCGACGTTTGCGGAAACGGCGACGAATGGAACGACTGGCAGATAGAGCATTTCGAGCCTGCGCGTGAGCTGATGATGAACGCGCCCTACTATATCGCTATCGGGAATCACGAGCGCAACTCGAAGTATTTCTACCAGTATTTCTCGTATCCAACGCCTGAGAATTACTTCGCGTTTACGTATGGAAACGCCAGGTTCATCATCGTCGATTCGAATTTCGAGTACGAGAGTTTCGCGCCGTCGAGCACGCAATTCATGTGGCTGCGCGATCAGCTCGAATCGAGCGTGGACAACGATTTCGTATTCGTGTTCTTCCACCATCCGCCGTGGAGCGAGGGTTGGGACTCACCAGGCTACAGCGGCGAATTCAGCGTCCGCGGATTCCTCGTGCCGCTGTTCAAGCGTTACCGTCCGGACATCGTCTTCAACGGACACACGCACGATTACGAGCGCGGCTACCGCGACGGAACCTACTACGTAATCACCGGAGGAGGCGGAAGCGGACTCGACCTGCCTCAGCAGGATTTCGAACACGTCACCGTGGCGCGGTACGTCCATCACTTCGTTCTTGTCGACGTCGAAGGCGATAAAATCCACTATCAGGTCCGCGGACTAAGCGACACGCTCATCGAGGAACTCTACCTCGAAAAGTCGGACTCGGGTCTCGTCGTTCGCGAGGACGATGAGGACAGCGATTTTTGAACTTGGATTTCAATTTGAAGGAGCATAGAAACTAAATGCATAGAATACCGAAAACCAGAAAACTGTTCGCGTCGATTTACTTCGCTACCCTGCTCGCCGCGGGAACGATGATCGGAGTCTATTCCTCGAACGACGCCGCGGGGACGATTGGCGCGCCCGCTCTGTCGAAAAGCCAGGCGGAGATTTCCGCGGCGGTAACGAAGGTTTCCACAGCGAAAAAAGCGGATCGCAAGATGAACAAGGACCCGCTGACGTTCGTCAAGGGTCCGTATCTCGGCCACGTCGACGCGGAAAGCGTGATGGTCAGCGTCGAACTTTCGAAGGAAGCAAACGCCTTGGTCACAGTGAAGGGCGAAAACCGCGAATGGACCTTCCAGAGCGACGAGGCGAAAAAATTCCACGAGATGCGTCTCTACGGGTTCACTCCAGGCGAACGTTACGCCTTTCAGTATTCCGCGACGCAGGGAAGCGAGACGATCAGCGATAATGGCGGGTTCCGCACCGCGCCTACGCGAGACCAGAGCTACAGGTTCGCCGTCTACGGAGATACCCGCAGCAATCCCGCGAAGCACAGGCAGGTCTGCGACGAAATCGCGAAGTTCGAGCCGGACATGATCGTCAACGTCGGCGACGTCTGCGTAAACGGCGACGTTGCGGAGGGCTGGCAGCTCGAACACTTCGACCCCGCCCGGGAGATTCTGAAAAACGCGCCGTATTACATCTCCATCGGAAACCACGAGCGCAACAGCCACTACTACTACGATTACATGGCGTATCCCGACCCCGAAAACTACTACGCGTTCACGTACGGAAACGCGCGGTTCATCGTCGTCGATTCGAACTACGACGCCGAGCCGTTCTCGCCGGCGAACCGACAGTTCCTGTGGCTGCGCGACCAACTCGAATCGAGCGTGGACAACGATTTCGTTTTCGTGTTCTTCCACCACCCGCCGTTTTCAGAGGCTGGCAGCGGCGAGTTCGCGGTGCGCGGTTTCCTCGTGCCGCTGTTCAAGCGGTACAAGCCCGACATCGTTTTCAACGGCCACGTCCACAGTTACGAGCGCGGCTACGCGGACGGCGTCTACTACGTCATCACCGGCGGCGGCGGCAGCGGCCTAAGCGCGGTCACGCGCGACGTGCAGGAGATCACCGTCTCGGGAAGCTTCCACCACTTCGTGCTGATGGACGTCGACGGCGAGAAAATCCATTACCAGTGCCGGGGGCTTGACGATCAGCTCTTCGAAGAGCTTTACCTGAAAAAAGGCGAGGACGGGTTGATTCCGGACGAGGACGCCGAAGGGGAGACGCAGGACGAAGGCGGAGACGACTTCTAGAAGTCTTCTTCGCGCGGTTCGCCTTGTTCCGCGCGTTCCGAGTCCGTCAGGAATTCTTCGGGGATTATCGGTCCGGGATTTTCGAGGTTCCAGTTTTTCGCCTGGAGTTCCTGCAGTCGTCGGTAGCCGATCAGGATGATCCCTTCCTCCTCGATGATTTCCCTGGCTTCGTCGGAAGTCCAGAACTTGTAGTCGCCGAAGCGCTGGACCCAGGAGCCGCTGATTTCGCGGATTTCGGGGGTGTCGAGCGCGACGTGGATCGCGAGTTCCGTCAGCCCCGGCTGAAGTTCGCGCAGAAACTTGATGTACGTGTTCCGGCGCGCGTCCGGATCGCTGCGCTCGTTCGAGACGTCGTAGTACATAGCGAATCTATCGACGCACGCGAAGCCGCGCTCGCGGATGGATCTGGCGCGCGGCGCGAGCGCGATCCGCGAAGGCAGGTTATACGGTTCGCAAATCTGATCGATCACCTTCGGGAACAGATCGACCTTGTACTGATAGCAGCCCATGTGCGCGTCGACGTGGGTTGGTCTGACTCCAAGCTCCATCGCCCGGCGGACCTGCGCCTCGAGTTCGCGGATCGCCTCGTCCGAACGCGCGCGGGTGATGACCTCGATTTCGCTGTTCCAAAGTGTGCCGTCGCTTCGAACGAGGCTCGGGACTTCCTCCCGCGGAAGGACCGGTCCCCAGCGATAGTCGTCTCCCCACTCGCTGTTCAGCGTAAGGTGGAGGCCGACGTCGAGTTCCGGATGCTCCGCCGCGAACTTCGCCGCGCGTTCGAAGTCCGGGCAGGGGACCATCATCGTGCACGAGGTCACGAGTCCAGCTTCCATCGCCTTCCACGTCGCCTCGGTTTCCGACTGGCACATTCCGCAGTCGTCGGCGTTGACGATAAGCAGCTTCGCGTCCGCGTCGTATCCGAGCTGCTCGATGGTGGACTCAGCCTTCGCCGACTGAAGGACGAAAGCGAACACGAACGTCAGGCAAAAAATCGTACGCATATTACCTCGGCTCTTCTACCTGAACCTCACGGCGTAGACGCGGGTCGCGACGCCGTCGCCCGCCGCGAACGCAACCGTGACTTCGCCCGTGCCAACTTCGCTCGCTACGGTGCCCGCGGTATACGCGTGATGGATGTCCGCGACGACTTTCTTCACGTCGCCGTTCGTTCCCGTCGCGGTAGAAAGGTTAGTCCCCGGCGCGGTGGGATTGTATAGCCAGAGTCCGGAGTTCTGGTCGTAGTGATTGGCGCGGAGCTGGAAGTTCGTTCCGTCGGACTGAAGGAACAGCACGAGCGCGTTGCCCGCGATGTCCGCGAAGCCGAGCGGGTCCTGCCTGATTCCTTTCATCGATCCGGCGGTGGAATCGCGCATAACGTTTCCGGTGCCCCAGTCGATTTCGGTTCCCGTTCCGAGCGTTCCCGAGGTGGCGTTGTATACCGCGGCTACGAGACTGTACGGATCGCTCGTTCCGGAGTCCGCCTGGTTTATCAGGTAGAACACGTTGTGCGCGGCTCCGTCGATGGCGTAATCGTAGAACGAGAACGTGTACGCGCCGCGCTGGTTGACTTCGGCCTTCCCGGACATCGAAATTTGCGAAGCTCCCGCGAACGCTCCGGCTGAGAAGACGTTTGCGAAGCCGCGGTAGCGCGCGCCGGAGACCTCGCGGAATGCGACGAGCGCGTCTCCGGTGCTGAACTCGCGTATCGTGACGAAATCGCTCGAAAGGACGTCGCCAGAGCCGTTTGCGATGGACGCGGGCGCGAGCGTTACCGCTCCCGACGCGAGATTCCAGGTCGCGGCGCGGACGGTCGAACTTCCGCTCGCCTGCGCGTCCTGATGGCTGACGAGAACGCTCACTCCGTTCGTGTCCGGCATTCCGGCGTAGACGTTGTGGGTCGGAGTGCCGACGATTCCAGCCGCGGCGGTTTCCCACTTCACCGGAGTTCCGATGGTGCCCGCGGATGCGTTCCAGCGGATTGCGTAGCAGTCGAGACTACTCGACTCGACGAGGTCGTACACGATAGCGCGATCGCCAGAGGTCGGGTTATCGCGTGAGATGTCGAAATCGTCGACGGTCGCGGTCGCGCCGTGGTCGACGTTCGCAGGCGATCCGAATGCGGTGGACGCCGCGCTCCAGATCGACGCGCGCAGGCGGTTCACTCCAAGCTGGGTCTGCACAAACATCAGGAACCCACGTCCCTGCTGATCGAACACCATCCGCGGATTCAGTCTCGAATCCGGCGTGACGCTGGGCATGGTCTGGACCGCCGACGAGCCGGTGTTGAGGGTTATCGGAACCTGCCCGCCGTAGGTCGCGGAGGACTTCGTGTAGTAGTTGTAGTAGAGGTTGTCATCCGTTCCCGAAGCGAGCCAGACTGTGACGAAATCGCCGGAGGTGAAGACTTCGATCATCGGGTTCACGTCCATCGGCTGGTTCGTCGAGTTCACTTTCTGCGTGGCGAGGAAGGCGTTCGTAGACGGATCCCACGGGGCGACCCAGGTGTGGGTGCCGTCGCTCCACCACGCGACGAGATACTTCTCGTACGCGTCCCGCGCAAACCCCGCGGCGTTGTTTCCGAGATTGACGCCTCCCGAGCTGAGTTTCACTGGAGTCTGCCAGCCCGAGGCTTTCAGAAACACGCTGACGTAGATGTCCTGGACCCCTGCGACGTTCTCGTGGTATATGACGAAGCTGTTCCCGTTCGCAAGGGTCTTGCAGTCGGCAAGTGTCTGAACGCCGCCTTGACCACCGGTGTCGATGATCGTTGCTGACGAGAAGGACTTCCCGCCGGTCCCGACCTGTAAAAAGGTGGTGCTCACGGAGGTCGTGAACGTGAAGACGTAAGGCTGCCCGAGCTGGAGCGTCGTTACGCTCGTCACGCTCGCCGCGATGGTGCAGGTGACGTTCGACCCGCCCGGAAGCGTCGATGCGGGCGTGACTGTGACGACGTTCCCCGCCACGGACGGCGATCCAGTACCCTGGGGAATGATTGTGCCCGCGCCGTCGGTGAGGGTGATCGTGGTCGAGTTGCAGCTTGCGGAAGTCATCGCGTCGCTGAAGTTTATCGTAATCCCGGTCGTGGCGGGATTGACGAGAGTCGCTCCGTTCGTCGGAACCGTGCTCGATACGGTGAGCGGGTTCGCGGTGGTGAAACTCCACGAGAACGCGCTGCTTTGGGTTTCAGAGTTGCTTCCCGTGACTGCGGTTCCGATGGTTGCGGTGTACGTGGTCGAAGTCGAAAGCGCGCCTTGCGGGTAATTGAAAACGATGATCTGACCGATGACGGAGACGGTGTATCCGGTGACGGGCGCGCCGCCGCTGACTGTGAGGGTGCAGCTCGTAGAGTTGACGGTGGACGCGTTCAGAGGAATGCTCGCGCCCGCCTGTATGTTCGCGTTGAGCGCGACCGAGGTCGAGTTGTTCGTCGGGACTTCGTTCCCCGCGAACTGAAGCGGCGACGGCGCGGCGGTGGTGAACGCGATGACGTGGTTCGCCGCGAGGGTTTCTCCCGACGCGCCCTGCACCGCGGTCGTGATCGTTATCGTGTACGTTGCCTGCGCGGCGAGCGTTCCCGGATACGTGATCGTGATCGTCGGTCCCTGCACGTTTCGATTTATGTTCACGACTCCAGCGCTCTGGTCCGTCATCGTGAGCGAGGTGGAATTGACCGTCGTGACGCTCAGATTCGTGTTCGCGCTGATGACGATGGTCTTCGAAACGCTGACGCCAGTTGCGCTGTTTGCGGGGTCGGACGTGAACGCGAGAGTCGTAGGAGCGTTTCCGGTGGTGAACGACCACCAGAAGTTCTGTGACATCGATTCCGAATTCTGACCTTTGACGCTGCTCACGATCGTGACGGTGTAACTCGTCTGCGCGACGAGGGCTGTGTGGAGAGTCACACTGATCACCGCGCCGCTGACGGAAACCGCGATCTGCGTGACCTGCGCGCCAGACGTCGTGTGAGTCAGAAGGACGGCGCTCGTCGTCACGGTCGTCGGATTCAGGTTCACCGACGCGGTTGCGGTGATCGTGGGCGTGATTCCGTTTATGAACTGATTCGCGGTGGGCGTCGTCGTGAAGGAAAGCGCGGAGACCGTCGAGAAGCTGTACGTGTAGTTCTGCGGCAGAGTCTCGCCGCCGACTCCCTGCACCGTGGTGCGCACGGTGACGGTATACGTCGTCCCCGCCGTGAGCGTCCCCGCGATGATCGCGACCACGTTGGCGTTGACCTGGATTATGAGTCCGCCGACGTTCTGAGTCCCCGCGGTGAGGGTGATGTTCGAACTGTTCGCGGTGGAGACGCTGAAGTTCACGTTCGCGTAAACCGAGATCTGAGAGTTCAGCGGAACGCTCTGCGCGTTCGACTGCGGGTACGGAGTGAGGCTCAGTTCCATCGCGCTCGCGGCGATAGTGAAGCTCCACGAGACGTTCTGGACGAGAGCCTCGCCTCCAGCGCCGAGAACGGACGTGCTGATGGTGACGGTATACATCGTACTCGGCTGGAGGACTCCGGAGGGGTAGCTCACGGTGATGACTCCGCCGCTCTCGGAAACGCTGTAACCTGCGACCGCGGTTCCGCCCGCGTTTACGAACGTGACGTTCGCGGTGGTCACTGTCGCGGCGTTCAATGGAATGTTTGCGACCGCGGTGACGCTCGCGCTGCTGCTAACGCCCTGCGCGGCGTTATGGGGAAACGTGCTGAACGCGAGGGAAAGACCGCCGCTTCCGGTGGTGAACTTGAAAGTGAAGTCCGCGCTGAGCTGTTCTCCCGCCGCGCCTTGCACCGCGGTCTTGATGACGACGACGTACAGTTCGTTCGGGCCGAGCATTCCGGAGCCGCCAATGGTCAGCGTGAGCTTGTTCTCCTGCACCCTCGGCGTGAACGTGACCGTGCCGCTGACGAATCCGGAAAACGTAATATTGTTCGTCGTAACCGTGGTTGGATCGAGCGGAACGTTCGCGATAGCCTGTACCAGCGGCGTTTGCGATACTCCGGTGACGTCGTTGCCCGGAACTGGCGAAAACGCGAGGTACACGGGAGAGCTTGTCGTGGTGAAGCTGATAGACGCGGGTCCGGCCATGGTTTCGCCTCCTGAACCCTGGACTCCGGATACCGTCAGCGTGTAGGGAGTCGAAGGCGCGAGGGACGCGGAGAGCGTGCAGGTGATCGTCTGCGCGAGGCTCAAAACGTTTATCGTCACCGCGGCTCCGCCCGTCTGCGCGAGAGTGATGTTAGTGGTGTTCACCGACGACGACAGCACTGGTTTGCTCATCGTGATGGTAATCGGTCCCGCGAGGGATGCGGAGGCGCTTCCGTTACTTGGGACGCTGGACGACACCGCGAGCGCGGAAACCGCGGGCGTCGTGAAGGTCCAGGTGTCGCCAGTGACGACGGTGCTGTCCGTCAGCGTGCTGTCCACCCGCCACTTGTACGTGGTGGCGGGATTCAGAGTAGTCGTGAGAGCGATGCCTACGCCGGTGGTTCCGGTTGTGAGCGCTCCGAGGGGTTCCGCGGTTCCGAAGTAGACGTCGAAACTAGTTGCGTCCGCGTGTCCGGACCATGTGAGCGTGGTCGGATTCACGTCCAATGCTCCGTCCGCGGGAGACGGATTCGTGGCGCGTTTGGGATTTCCGGAGCCGCCGCCGCCTCCGCCACCGGAGCCTCCGGGAAGCGCGACTCCACTGCCGCCGCCGCCTCCGCCGCCGACGCACGCGAGGGCCGCGATTACCATCAGCGCGCATACCATTAAAAGACGAATGGAGGCGATAAATCTGATCGATGCATTAGTCATTTTATCAACGCCCGATTCTTTTGCTTACAGATAATTGTTTTGCTTACAGATAATTGTTTTGAGGATATTTCCCTGATGGCACAATATATTATTTCGAACGCAGGATTGAAACGGTTTTTTAGCCTGGGACTTTAGACACATGACTTCTATGAACACGAATACGCGGGTTTGTCTGGCTCTTCTTTGCTGGCTTTTGTCTTTAGTCGCGTGTACTCCGGAGAAGAAGGAGGAGCGCACAGAGGTCGAGGAACATCGTTCGAGGCTCGAAAAAGTCCCCGTGGAGGTTCTTAGCGGCATCGGGGACGTTCACGATCGCGTGTTCGCTACAGGCCTTGAACAGGAAGAAGAAAGTGGCGACAGCGCTCAGCCCGCATCTTCTGGAAACGAGGAAAGCCAGGATGCCGCGGAGGAAAATTTTGCAGGCGGACCAGACGAACCCGAAGTCCTCGAAGGTGGCGGCGATCTGATCGTAGAGCATGTTTTCCACGATCCGGAAGCAGCGGAGCAGACGGAAGAAAGTAGCGCGGACGCCTTGCCGGCAACTTCGGGAGGCGAAACCGACCCGCCTTCGATCGAGGGTCCAACTCGCCCCTCGCCCCTCGATCCTCGATCCTCGATGAAGACCGTTCAGATCGTGTTCCTCGGAAACGTGCTTTCTAGGCTCGAACCCTGCGGCTGCCAGGAAGCCCAGAACGGCGGGATCGCCCGCGTGGTCACGAAAATCAAGGAGCTTCGCGAGCAGTATCCGCACACCGTCGTCTGCACCGTCGGAAGGATTTTCGAAGGAAACTCGGAAGTTGACGAGGAGCGCGCGCTCACACTAGTCACCGCCCTCGGCCTAGCGGGGATCGACGTTTTCAACGTCACGCCCGACGCGCTCCTTTACGAAAGCTACCTTCTGAAATGCATCGTCGAACGTACCGGCGCGAAACTCGTCTCGAATTCCCTCGAATTCCTCCAGCCAGATAAGCAAGTCGTCAGAATCCAGCGCGACCTCACGCTGAACTTTGGCGACGACGGAATACCGGGATTCGTCTTCTCCGGCGTAGGCGGCGACGCTCCGATGGTCAATCGCGCCGTGCGGACGATGGGCGCTTCGAGGATGGACGCAGGCTCGTTCTCGGTATTCTCGCCCGCCGCTTACGGACTTCGCTACAACTCCCATCCGGAACTCTTCGCGGGCGCGCCCGAGTACTTCAAAGTCCTGCTCTCCGATTTCGAAGACGGCGGACTTACCGCGCGATACTTCGAAAACGCGGACCTCGTCCTCTCCGCCCGGTTCCCGGCGTCCAGAGACCAGATGGAAGAAGCCCTGATGACAGGCGATCCGGACGCTATATTCAGCCTCGTCCCGCCAAACGCGAACGTCGCGATGAACGAGGGCACGCAAGTGCTTTCGCGCGCGCTCATTACCTTTGAAGGCGATTCGCGCAAGATCGAGTTCAGCGCGGTGACTATCGAGCCGACGATTCCGGAGGAGCCGCGGGCGCGAAGACTCGTCGACGGCTACTACCGCGCGGTTTCGAGAAATCCGGAACTGATGGACGTTCCGCCCCACGGACTGTCCGCGCTCGCGATCGAAAAGCTCGAAGGCAACTCGTACCGCGGAAACGATAGCTGCGGAACCTGCCACGAATCCGCCGCGGAACAGCACGAAGCGACAAAACACCACGATTCGATGCACTCGCTGCTGAAGGCAGATCGTTCGTACATTCCGGAGTGTCTAAGCTGCCATACTACCGGCTACGGCTCCGCGTCGGGCTACGCTCTGACGAACCGGAATCCGTCCCTCGCCACCGTCGGGTGCGAAACCTGCCACGGTCCGGGAGCGCTCCACGAAGCCGACACTACGAATAAAAACCTCGTCCGAAGGGGGAACGACGACGAACTCTGCAAAACCTGCCATACTCCCGTGCAGGACCCGACTTTCGATCGTCTGCTGGCAGAGCGCTTCGCATCGGTACGCCATTGAATATTTTATTCGTGCCGTCTACGAATTTATTGTAATATTTTGCATTCAGCAATAAATCGTACAGTAAATTCGTAGACGGCACGAAAATAATGTAATATCTTGAACCCTGCCGCTTAAAAAAGAAACATGTAAATGTGGACGAAACCACGGCTCGGGCTTACATTCGTCATGTGGCCCAAAGTTTCTCCGGGCCAGCGCGATGAAACTTCCAGACACGAATTACGGGGTATCTTGTGGATCAGACAGTAATCCTCAGCATTAAAAGGCAGGACGCGCCCGGTGCGTCGCCGCGGTGGGAGCAGTTCAGTGTGCCGCTGCGTCAGAACATGAACGTCATTTCCGCGCTGCAGGAAGTCCAGCGCAACCCGGTGACGACGAACGGTGAGAGGGTCGCGCCAGTCGCGTGGGAATGTTCCTGCCTAGAGGAAGTCTGCGGCGCCTGTACGATGGTAATTGCGGGAAGGGTCCGTCAGGCCTGTTCGACGCTGCTTTCGAATCTCGATCTCACGCAGCCGGTTTCGATCGAGCCGATGCGCAAGTTCCCGGTGGAGCGCGACCTCTGCGTAGACCGTTCGAAAATGTTCGAATCGCTGAAGCGCGTCCGCGCGTGGGTGGACATCGACGGCACTCACGATCTCGGCCCCGGCCCGAGGATGGCTCCGGAGGATCAGCAGCGCGCATATCTCTTTGCGAGGTGCATGACGTGTGGCTGCTGCCTCGACGCGTGCCCGAACGTCAACGAGGGATCGGATTTCATTGGCGCCGCGCCGCTCGGGCAGGCGTTTTTATTCAATATGCATCCGACGGGGAAGTACAAGAAGTCGGTTCGTCTCGCCGCGCTGATGGGTGACGGCGGAATCAGCGGCTGCGGCAACGCGCAGAACTGCGTCGAGGTGTGTCCGAAGGAGATTCCTCTCACCGACGCGATCGCCGCGCTTGGCTGGGATACCAACGTCCAGGCGGTCAAGAACGTGCTCACCTTCGTCAGCCACGGTTCCCATTCATCGGGTCCCGGAGGCTGATAACTTGTGTTTTCCGGCTCCTAAGCGCCACCGTTCTTGACTGAAAGAACGAGCCGAATATACAATGTCCGTTTTGATTCAAACCCTCAGGAAATATCTATGACGGACGGGATTCGAAGAGCCAGCGTCGATATCAACAAACTCGTGCGAGTAGCGGAGTCGGAACAGAGCGGCAAGAGGCTGAGGCTTTGCTGCACTCCGGACAAACTTTTCGGCTATCTGTACATCAATCCTATCGCGAGGACGTTCGAGGTGAAGTTCGACGAGATCGAGGAGTTCGTCGGGAAGTGGGGAATCGTCTTTACGGCGGACCTTCGCGAGAGCGTCGAGAATTTCGTTCGCGAGGTCAACGATCCCGCGTTCGACCCGACGACCCTTGAAGGAATGGACCCGATTCTGATCGCGGAAGGCGTCCGCGCGAAGGACGGTCAGGACGGTTACCTCGACTGGAACATCGATGTTCCGGTTCTCGGCGAAGTCAAGCTAAGCGAGGATTCCTCGGGAAAGGTTGACCTTCGCGAGTTGCACACCGTCTGCAACGTCCGCGCGGAGGATTATCTTGTTACGCTCCATCCGCCGACGATTCCGGAGGCGGGCGTGGACATTTTCGGAAAGACCATCGAAGGCAAGGTCGGCGAGCCGGTGAAGTTCAACCGCGGCAAGGGAATCACGGTCTCGCAGGACGGCGCGCAATTCTTCGCTGAAATCGACGGCCACGTGCGCTTCGACGGAGTAAACGTCAGCGTCGATCCGATATTCGAGGTTCTGGGCGACGTCGACTTCAGCGTCGGAAACATCGATTATCACGGAGTCGTCAAGGTCCAGAAGGACGTTCTCGACGGCTTCGTAGTCAAGGCGAACGGAAACATCGAAGTCGGCGGAGTCGTGGGACATTCGGACGTCTACTCCCAGGCCGACGTCCTCATCCGCGGCGGCATCAACGGAACTCCGGACAAGAGCATTATCGCGGAAGGTTCGATTACCGCAAAGTACGCGACGAACGCGGTGATCGAGTCCGGGATGGACGTCAACATTCTGACGCAGGTCACTAACTGCAAAATCATGGCGCGGGGATACATCAAGGCGCCGCAGGGAAGCGTCGTCGGCGGGAGGGCGGTCGCGCTGCTCGGAATGGAACTCGGCAACGTCGGCACCCAGGGCGGCACCCGCACGGAGATAATAATTTCGCTCGACGAATTCGAAACCGGCGAAGTCAAGGAAATCAACCAGCAGATCGATTCGATCAGCAGGAGTGTCGCTACGATCGAGACGAAGATCGGCCCGCTTCTGAAGGATCCCGCGAAACTTCAGGCGATGAACGCCAAACAGAAGGAGGTCGTCAAGGCCCTCGCGGAACAGCTTAGCAAGCACAAGGCGGAACTTCGTCAGCTCGAGGATCAGAAGGACGACAAGCTCCGCGCGATGGCGGAATCCATGGGCGATGAGATCGTCATTACGAAGATGGTGTATCCGGGAACGTTCGTGATGATCGATGAATGCAAGCTCGAATTCTCTGACCGCGTGATGGGACCGCTGAAACTCCGCCCGAACTACACGGATATGACGATCATCGTCGGAAGATGATCGGGCGCTGACGAAGGTCAGAGATCGTCGATTTCCACGATCGCTTCCTCGGAGTCGATCTGCGCGATGAGATCGCCCTTGTACACGCCGCTTTCCTTGTCGAACTGAATCCGGAGGAACGCGAAAAATTCCGCGTCGTCCTCGTCGAATTCCAGCGCGACGTCGTCGTCCGGCGCCGGTAGCGGCGGCGCTTCGAGCAGGTCGCGGTCCTTGAAGTGCTCGTTCACGTCGAGAAGAATCATGTACTCCTTGTCCGTCGCGAAGTTCACGTAAGGCGCGTAGAAGCTCTCGACCTTCCCGCTGCCGAGGAAGTCGGAAAGCAGGTTCGCCTGCTCGATGAACGCGTACGAGCACTTGCGATACGTTATATCGCAGCTTTCGCTGAGTTTTTTCGCGTAGTGCATCCACGCGTTGGCGCCGGTAGTGGTGTAGCGTTCGACCTTAGCGGTTTCGATTATGATCTTGCCGGAAAGTCCCGAGAAAATCCTCTCGACGTCCACGGCGCCGTCGACGACGCCTGAAACCACGACGAGCGTGTAACCCTTTTTGTTAGTTCTATCGACTTTGAGCGCTGCATGCATGAATTTCGTCCCCCTGAATACGAGACGCTAACGATACATCCGCCGGAGTCCAATTCAACCCCGGACTCAGGTTTTGACGATGTTTGACGTTTGACGACTGAAACGAAACGACAGACCGGATGATTTCCCGAAAACAAAACCAGAAATCAGCGCGCCGCGAGATTCCGAAGATGAAACTCCCGTTGGCACGAACTTACGACATCGGGCAGCAGACCTCGCCGGTCGTGCTGTTCTCGATAGTCACCTCGTGCCGAATCCGGCTGAAGATGCGGTTCAAACGATCCTGAAGGATGAACCACACGACAGGCTGCAAAACGACCGTCAACCCCATAAGGAAGACTGGAAAGGCAAGGTGGTTCGAAACCATCCCGAGTTCGTCCTCGAGCCTGCGGATGCGTTTTGCGTAGATCACCGGCAGTATGAAAAACAGCCAGAGTCCGCCTGTCAGGACGATCAGGAAAAAATTTCCCCAGAAATTTCCCTTCGGCTCCCAGGGCATGGCTTCGTTCAGATCCGAGTTCATTTTTGCAAGCCAGATGAACAGCGGCAGCACCAGAATCGAAAGACACGCGCCGATGTACGGGTCTCTCAGTTTTCCGACTTTCAGATATGACGGCATTTCATCTCCTTGATCATTCTTCGCCAGTTTTTTCGGTTTCTTCGCTTCGAGCGCTCTCGATCCTTCCGCCGCTTCGATCTATGGACCTGCGGAGAAGGATAAGCTCGGTTTCCACGTCACGGAGCGCTTCTTCGTTTGCTTTCAGCGCGTCGATGACTTCGTCGATCTGCTCGGCGTTACCGCCCGCCGAAAAGATGCACGAAGGAAGAAAAAGTATCGCAATCAACGTCGCAGCAAAAGGTGATAATACCTTCTTTAACATATTCTTGAATTCCTTTCCATGGAAGTTCTCCCCTCATTGCCAGCAAACCGTGGACCGAACTTAAGTCGAATCTGATTCCAATGATACCGACTTCTGGCCCGGTGTAACAGGATCGATAGCCTGATTGTTAAAACGCTCGTTGACCAGGTTGGCAATCCTCTGCCTCGGTAAACCCGCCTTACATTTAAAAATGTCACGTTATTAGACCACTCATGATTCAAATTTGAATTAAATCTGAATCTATCACCGCTATATTTTATTGAATTTAGTTTTATATTACGGAATTGTTTTTTGTCGTCTGTTTCCGCATCCTGCTGCAACGAACTCTGAGTGCTCCGAGGACGTCGAGCGTGGATACGAACCATCGGGCGGAGTTTGCGCCGAGGTAATTGAAATTAACTTTAAGCGGACTGAAAATAACTTTATGCCCGCGATCATCAGCGTCAGTCGAAGAACCGATGTCCCAGCGTTCTACACGCCCTGGCTCATTCAGAGGGTGAAGGAAGGATTCGCGCAGGTCCGTCAGCCCTACACCGGCGAAATCTTCAACGTCTCGCTGAAACCCGAGGACGTCACGAATTTCGTCTTCTGGACGAGGAATCCCGCGTCGATTACAAACCACCTGAACTTTCTGGACAGCCTCGGCTACCGCTACTACTTCCATGTGACGCTCGTCGGCTACCCGCGGGAAATCGAGACGAACACGCCGACGCTGGAATTCGCTCTGGACGCATTCAAACGACTTTCCGAGCGCGTCGGGAGCACGAGGGTCATCTGGAGGTACGATCCGATCGTGCTTTCGAGCGCGACGCCTGAAGATTTCCACGTTCGGGTTTTCGAGAGGATTGCGGCTGAACTCTCCGGATTCACTAAACGCTGCTACTTTTCATTCGTCGAGGTTTATCGAAAGACCGCTCGGAACCTCTCTGTGGCTACGAACGATCACGGAATCGAATTCTTTGCTGCGGACGTCGAGGCCAAAATTCGCCTGATTTCGAAGCTGGCGGAGATTGCCTCGTCACGCAGGATCGAAATGAGCACCTGCTGCGATCCGTTCCACGAAGGCACCTCGCTTGAAGGTTTCGTGACTAAGGCGGAGTGCGTATCGAACCTCCACACTGGCGCCGACGACGGGCCGCCGCGTTCGCCTTCGCGAAAGGACTGCAACTGCGTCAAAAGCTACGATATCGGCGCGTACGACACCTGTATCTTCGGCTGCCGATATTGCTACGCGACGACCAGCGAAGCTAAGGCTCGCGAGAATTTCCGCATCCACGACCCGGCGTCTCCGATTCTGAAAACCTGACCATAGCGAGCTTCACTCGGCTTCGACGTTTTTTGCCGCGAGGTCCGCGGGCAGGAAGATGAGCTGGCCTACCTGAAGTTTGGACGCGTCGTCGATTCGATTGATTTTGAGCACTTCCTCGACGACTCCCTGGCCCGCGGCTTCACCGTACTCCTCGCGGACGATTTTCGACACCGTGTCGCCCCGTCCGAGCGCGACGTACCGGCCTTCGCCCATCGGCACACGATCGTGCTGAGAAACGACGCGGTCGGAAATCATATCGCCCTGATCCCGAATCGGCATCCGGCAGCCCGCGAACAGGCTTGCCGACGAAAGAAGAGCGAAAAACGCGAACCGCCGGAACAAGGGGCTTTTCATGGATTTTCGTTCCTGAGTCGATTCGAAAGCCATGTTCAGAAGCTGAACACGAATCCGAGGGAAGTTCTGGTGCTTTTGCCGCGGTCGGCTCCGTTGTCGTTTGGACCGATGTTGAGACCAGTGCCCGCCTTCGCGGCGACGAGTCCCGGAATCTGCGGCCTTCCGAACGCGTCGGTATGACCGCTTGCGTTCTTGTCGGTTTCATCGGTACGGAATTCCGCGCGGACCTCGAGATTGTTCGTCACGTTCCAGCCGACGAAAATCGTGTACTGGTCGAGCCTTTGAACCGTGCCCGTGAGGAAGCCGTCTTCGTCATCGAGGAACGCGTAACGAATGCCGGCGCTCACCGTGTTCAGTTCGCCGACGATCGCGCCGAGGTTGTATTTCGCGATCGCGGTGGCTCCATCGAATGAACCCTGCTGGTCGTGATGGTAAACAAGCTCGGGAACGTTCGCGTAGGTGTCTTCCCACGACTGACGTCCCATCAGGTATTCTGCCTGCAGGTCGAGTCCTTCAATCACCGGAATGTAGGTGTTTTTGAAGTTGTACTTCAGGATGAAGTTGTATCGCGAAGTTAGCTCGCCGGAAGGAACCATCGTCGGAATCGCGCTTCCCGACGCGAGGCTGCCCTGCGCGGTGTTCAGCGTGGTATCCGCGGTGGCTGGGTCGTCATTGCCCCAGAGTCCCGCGGCGGAGAAGCTGAAGTTTTCGAATGGAGTCAGCTCGAACTTTCCGCCCCACATTTTCGCGTCGTTGGTCTCGCGATTGATTTCCGCGCCGTTGATGTAGTACGCGTGAACGTTTATGAGCGCCGTCTCGAAGTGAAGTCCGACGCCGGTCATATAAAACGGCGTGGCGAGGTTGTGAACGTAGCCGTGGGACACGGTGGAGATGGCCGTCGAATCGTTCGACTCGAGACCCATGAAGCTGTCGTGACGTCCGAAGCTGAGACTTATGCGATCGATCGCGCCGGGGAGGAACTCGACGAGATCCGTCAGCGCGACGTCGATCATCGCCTGGCCGAGGCTCAGGTCGAAATTGCTCGATTCGTCGATGGACGCGTTCTCGCTCGGAACCTGCACCTGCGTGCCGCTCGGGAGCGTGACGGTCTCCGTGGTCGTGTTGCTCGTGCGGTCCCTTCCGAGAATGCGGAGGTCCAGATTCATCTGCGCTGCTTCGAGGTAATCCGTGGAAATCTGAAGTTCCGCCAGATCGATCGCGAATTCGTGGTCCCTGCCGATCTGGGTGTAATTATACTGCGCGTCGAGGAATCCGCCTATGTCGAAGGTGAGGTAGCCAAGGTCGTCAAGATACTCTCTCGAACTTTCCATGTTCGACGTAGCGGGTTTCGCGTTCGCGGCCTCTGCCATCGCGATAACGATCAGCCCGGTCGTCAGAATTCTGTGGAGGTTAATTCTAAGCATAAGTGCGTACTCCTTGGTCTAAGCACCAACTCGCGTTTGTCATCGAAGATTTTTAGCGTGGATTATGTTTCTCTAATTTATGGCCCGATGTTCCGCGGGTCGCGGTTAGGGCATACGGCTTGTAGTTTTACGGTCTTTAGCGCCTTAAGGCGACCGTATAGTAAAATTTTTTTGATCTTCGCGATCCTGCCCGGGAGATGGCGTGCTCACTTCGAATCGCCGTAATAAAGGTCCTCGAACCGATAATGAACCTGCGGATGAAATATGAATCCGTTCCAGCCGACGCGAACCGCGACAGTCTCCTTCGGGAATATCAGCGGAACCACCGGCACAAGCTCGTGAATTCGGGCCTGCGCGTCGAAATACAGCTTCGCACGCTTTTCGACGTCGGTCTCGAACCGCGCGTCCGAAAGCATCGAATCTAGAGCCTGATCCGAGATAAAAGACACGTTGTTCGCGCTTCCCTTGACCGCGTTCGCGCTATGAAACAACGTGTACAGAAAGTTGTCCGTATCCGGATAATCCGCGCCCCAGCCGAGCAGACACATCTGATGTTCGCCGTTCCGGACTTTCGGAAGATGCGTGTTGAAAGGATTCGCCTCGAGTTTCGCGCGGATTCCAACCTCCTCGAGCTGCGAGCGAATCCGTTCTGCCACCGCGCGGGGGTCGGGAATGTAGAACCGCGGCTCGGTCATATAAAGTAGCGTGGTTTCGAAGCCCTCCGGATAACCCGCCTCCGCAAGCAGCGCCTTAGCCTTTGCGACATCGTGCTCGTGACTCTTAAGCGTATCGTTGAACCCGACGAACGACGAAGGCAGCGGCGTAGCGGATTCGATCGCGTTTCCGCCGTAAAGCTCGACGATCCTCGGCTTGTCGAGGGCATGCGCGACCGCTTCGCGGACCTTCGGATTCGAAAATATGCCGCTTTCGTGCTGGACGTTCATCGCAAGATAAAGCACTGCGAGAATCTCGGACTGCTCCACCTGACAATTCTCGTTCTCGCGAAGCCGAGGCATGTTCTGGTTGTCGATGCCGTCGAAGAAGTCAAGCTCCTCGTTCTCGAACGCGATCAGACGCGCCATATTATCGTCGATCGACTGGAAGATAAGCCGATCGAACTTCGGGGCGCCGCCCCAGTAGTCCTTGTTGGCCTGTAGAGTTATCGAATCGCCCGGCGACCAGCTCTCGAAAATGAACGGCCCCGTTCCGACTGGATTCTGTGCGAGCCACGCCCCGTCGTGCTCTTCCGCCGCGTCCTTGCTGACGATGAATCCCGCGTAGCCGCTCAGCATCGTTAAAAACGGCACGAAACTTCGGTGAAGTGTGAACACGACTTCATACTCTCCGGTGACTTCGACGCTTTTCAGTATGTTCTCTTCGTTGTCCTGGAACTGCGCCGCGGTTAGCACGTGAAGTCCCTTTCTCTGCTGGTAGTCCGCGTTCATCAGTCGTTCTTCGAAGTTGTATCTGACAGCTTCCGCGTTGAAATATGAGCCGTCGTGGAACTTGACGCCTTCGCGTAGCGTGAATCTCCATCGTAATCCGGAATCGTCGAGCTTCTCCCAGCTTGTAGCGAGCGCGGGTTCGAGCGACAGGTCCTTTTCATTCAGACGGATCAGGCCGTCATAGATGCTGTACATAACCTTCACGGCTTCGCCGGAGTCGGTCTGGACCGGGTCGAGTTTGTCGGAATCCGCGCCCCTGCCGACGATAAGCGTTCCCGCGCGATCTCCCGGCCCGCAGCCGCCGCAGCCGGCAGACGTCACAACCGCGGCGAATATCACGAAGACAAAGAAACATTTGTGGAGCATGGCCTGTGTTACCCGAAATTCCATTTTTGATTTTCGATAGTGGTGAACTCCAAGTTTATCGGCTGCGAACGAAACAAAGAAGTCAAAACTTGATTTGCGAGAACTCGCGAATTCAATAGATGACTCTTTTTGTCGAGTCTAATTTGGAGTCCAAGTTGGACTCGACGTTTTGAGCAATACAAACCGAGTCCCCCTGAAATGAATCCCGGAAATCGGTTGAATCATTCTCCCGATCAACTCAGCAATTCGCGGATTTTCGCAGCGATGTCCGCAGGCTCCGGCAGCCTTCCCATCGCAACGTGTCCGCACGCGAGATGCCCCGAAACCGGCGGCATGATGTGATACCCTCGGCTTTCGAGGGTTTTGAGATTCGCCTTTGTTGCTGCGTGATTCAGCATTCGATGGTTCATCGACGGACAGAGCAGCCGCGGGACATCGAGGCTAAGGTGGTACGTCGAAAGCGCATCGTCCGCGATACCGTGGGCGAATTTCGCGATCGCGTTCGCCGTCGCGGGTGCGACCACGAAAAGATCGGCGACGTCAGCCAGCGCCACGTGATCGACTTTCTCCGACGTGTCGTCAAAGAGGTCAAGCGTCACCGGATTCCCGGAAATGATCTTGAAAGTGAGCGGTGTAATGAATTCCGTGGCCGCAGCGGTCATCACTACGAAAAATTCGAACTCGTCGCGCAGGATGCTTATGATTTCGGGGACGCGATAGCAGGCAATCCCGCCGGATACTCCGAGAATGACAACCTTTTTGCCTTTGTCGTTCATATTTGCTTCAATCCGCGTTACCAATATATTCAGGTTACTTGAATCGTATCACTGTTTCCAGGGAAATGAGTTTAGATGGCGAAAACCCCCGGCGGAATCACGAACATTATCTATTCGCTCAAAGTTGCGCGGAAGGTCGGTTTTTTTAAATTCTGGAAATCCATCAGATCGAAAAACACGTGCAAGACTTGCGCCTACGGAATGGGCGGTCAGAAAGGCGGAATGCGCAACGAAATCGGCGGCTTTCCGGAAATCTGCAATAAAAGCATGCAGGCGCAGCTTACGGATATCCAGGGCGCGATCCCCGCGAACGTATTCGAAAAAAATAGTATTGACGATCTGCGAGGATTTTCCGGAAAAGATATTGAAGCCTTGGGCCGACTCAACACGCCGCTATTCAAGAAAAAAGATAGCAATCGCTATTCGCCGGTTTCGTGGGACGAGGCCATTAAGATTGTAGCGGATAAATTCAAATCGACCCAGGCGGGGTGGACGTTTTTCTATGCGTCGGGAAGATCGTCTAACGAAGCAGCTTTCATACTGCATCTATTTGCGAGACTATACGGAACGAATAACGTAAACAATTGTTCATACTATTGCCATCAGGCATCCGGCGTCGGACTATCGAAAAGCATTGGCAGTGGAACCGCAACTATAGTCCTCGAAGACCTTGCGCAGACAGACCTCATATTCGTAATCGGCGCTAATCCTGCTTCGAACCACCCGCGATATTTAAAGGAACTCATAGCCTGCAGGCGAAGGGGCGGGAAAGTAATAGTAATCAATCCCGCGAAGGAACCCGGACTTGTGCGCTTTGCTATCCCAAGCAATTTCCGCTCGATTATAGTCGGCGGCGACGAAGTTGCTTCAATGTATGTCCAGCCCAATATCGGCGGGGATATCGCACTGTTAAAGGGTATTGCTAAAGCGATAATCGAAAAGAACGCGCCCCAGCAGTCGTTCATCGATAACCATACGAATGGATTCGCGGACTATAGAAGCGACGTCGAAAGCGTTTCCTGGGAGCAGATCGAAGCGAGCTGTGGCGTTAGTCGCGAGAATATTGAAAAAATCGCGCAGGACTATATCGAAGCGAAGAACGTGGTATTTTCCTGGGCAATGGGAATAACGCATCACATCCACGGCGTGGAGAACGTTCAAAGTATAGTTAACGTCGCTCTTCTGCGCGGTATGGTCGGACGAAAGAGCGCGGGACTATTGCCGCTTCGTGGGCATAGTAACGTTCAGGGCGTCGGCAGCGTCGGTGTAACTCCAGTTCTGAAGGAGAAGGTATTCGAGAATATTCAGAAACTATTGAATGTCGTACTTCCGACAGAACCGGGCTTCGATACTATGGCGTGCATGAAAGCGGCGCTTGAAGGAAACGTCGACGTCGCGTTCCTCCTTGGCGGGAACCTTTATGGTTCGAATCCGGATTCTAAATTCGCCGCGGAATCCCTCGCGAAGATTCCTTTCAAGGTATTCCTCAGCACAACGATGAATCCAGGTCACGTAAATGGCGTCGGCGAGGAGCAGATGATACTTCCCGTCGCCGCGCGGGATGAAGAAAAACAATCGACAACGCAGGAATCGATGTTCAACTTCGTACGCCTTTCCGACGGCGGCATAGTCCGCCTGGATAATGTTCGAAGCGAAGTCGATATAATATGCGACGTCGCGGCGGGTGTTCTCGGGAATAGCCCCGTGGACTTCAGCGAGTTCAAAAAGCACTCAAAGATTCGCGAGGCGATCGCGAAAACTATTCCCGGCTTTGCGGAAATCGAAACTATCGATCAGACGAAAAAGGAATTCCAGATCGACGGACGAACGTTCCATACGCCGAAATTCGGGACTGCGGACGGAAAAGCGAATTTTCAGGTTATCGGTATTCCCCAAAATAATAGCAATGGTCGGTTCCGTATGATGACGGTTCGAAGCGAAGGACAATTCAATACTATTGTTTATGAAAATGAAGACGTGCTTCGCGAACAAACGGATCGTTGGGTCGTGATGATGAACGCGGCGGACATCGAAAAGCTCGGCATCAAAACCAACGATAAGGTTACAATCGAAACATCCGTCGGGAAAATGAATAACGTTACCGCGCGCGCGTTCGATATTCCTTGCGGAAATGTGATTGCGTATTATCCGGAGGCGAATATCCTGACCTCCACCGAAGTCGATCCGAGCAGCAAAACCCCCGCGTTCAAGAACGTTCCGGTTACTATACTGAGGGAGTAGGGCGCGTCAGATGTCCGTAGGGAGGAAGCGTCGTCAGCCGCTGGTCGGGGATGCTTCCGCCGACGGTGAAGTGGTAGAGGCTCTGGAATGCGCGGGACTTGAAGCCGAGTAGTCCGTGCATCAGATCGTCGAAATAGCAGCCTATGCCGGTGGCGGAGATGCCTTCGAGTTCCGCTTGCAGATAGAGCGCTTGACCGACGACGCCGGACTCCCAGAACAGACGTCGGTACCACCATGGCGCTTCTTCGACGCTTTTCTCGAAGTCAGCGATCATCCCGAGGCTGAACGCGCCGTCTCCCGCGATGTCCTGCGTGCAGCTTATGCCCGCCGCGGCGCGCATAGTATTCCGCGCGACAAGCCTTGAAAGTTTCAGGTGCGCCGGGCAGCCTTCGACCGGCGTCCATTCCGTGAACGCGGTAGTTTCAGCGCAAAGGCGCGCGCCGGATTCCGCGTCGCGCTCCAAGACGTATAACCCCGGCTCGAGACCATCTACGCGGTGCACGAACATGGCAAGGTGCAGCCGCGACGTCCAGGGAAGCACGGACCACGGCGCGAGGCGTTCGCGCGGAATGACGCAGTCGAGGAACCGCCAGAACTGCTCTGATGCGATGCCGGTGCGCGGGTCCATCCGCTGCGCACTCCTTCGCTGGCGGATTAGCGCCTGCGCGGGGATTTCTCGTGGAATCTCGATCTCCGGTAGTTTAGCGGATTCCGCGCATTCGTGCGAACCCTTCGAGGTCTGCTCCGCGGCGACGCTAACATCATCGATCACGTCCCAGCGGTGATGGCCAACGCTTAGAACGTTCGCCTTCCCCGCCCAAATGCCTGCCTGCGCTGCGCCGACGATATTCTCGATGGCGTCGCGGGGGAGTCCCGCGAAAACATCGTCCGCGGGTCCGACGAGCATAATGCAGTCTGGATGTTCATTATCGAGCGCATCGACGGATTCGTAATCCACGTCGCGATCTACGCCGAGAAGCGACGCGAGCTGCGAGTCAGTAGCGTTCGTCAGCAGCCGCGCGCGCCAGCCAAGACCAGCGGCTGCGTAGGCGACGGACGCGATCGCGTGGCCGACGTCGTGCTGGCAGTAGCGAAACGCGCGCTCGCCGTATTTCCAGGATTCGCGCCAATAGATGGACGTCAGTCCGACGAGGAACTTTTCGCCGCGGAGGGTGGCGCTACCGTCCGAGAACGCGCACCTTCGCTCGAGAACGTGATCGCGGCTGACGTAGTGGTACACCCCGGCGCCAATCCCCTCGATCGCGGGCGTTACGAGATAGCCCTCCGTCGGGTGGAGATTCCCGCTCGACGGATTGCAACGGAGCGCCCATTTGCTGCCTTCGTACTGTTTCCAGGCGCTGATGCCGAGCGCAAGTTCGAAAAGACACGCGACGTTTCTCAGATTCGGCTCCGCGGGCGGAACCTTTCCGGCGCGGAAAATATCGCCGAAGTTCGTTTTGAGTTCGTCCGCGACGAGGGGCAGTTCAATGATCGGCGCTTGCGAATACGTCCTGAAAGGATCCGGCTGCGTATCCCAGTCCATATAGCCGAGGCTCGCGGCGAAGCGATATTCGTGGTGCTTCGTGCGCTCGTGATAATTTTTGACGGTATCGATTCTCGCGGACAGATTTTGCATTTTCGTCGAACTCGATTCATTCAGTGGAACCGGAACCAAAATTCCTCAGTTATCTTATCGTAAGGGGGCGCGAAGCAATAAGTCATTCAAAATCGCGCTCAGAGTTGCGTCAGGTTCGCATTGCGCCAGGAAGTACCGGGCTGCGCAGACAAACTCTTTGACAATGGGCAAGGAATTCAGCAATCTGAGAGCATCCTTGAAAATCGTCAACTTTGCGGGAGGACTCTTCGATGCGTTTCACCACCTTTGCGTTTTTCGTTTGTTTGACACTCGCTGGAAACGTCGCCTACGCGAATCCGCCGTCGGAACTGATTTCGCGCGTCGATCTGTGCGAGCCGACGGAGAGGTTTCCGTCCTGCCACGGCTCGACGATAGCCATCTGCGAAAACGGCGATCTCCTCGCGGCGTGGTACGCAGGCGAGGCGGAGAAAAACCCGGACGTCGCTATCCTCGCCGCGCGGAAGAAGAAGGGCGAAAACGAATGGAGCGAGCCGTGGGTGCTTCACGACACGAAGGACTACTCCGACGGAAACCCCGTCCTCTGGACCGACCCTGGCGGAAAGCTCTGGCTGTTTTTCGTCGCGATAATCGGAACCGACTCCTGGAACAATTGTCCCATCTTCTGCAAGACCTCAAGCGATAACGGCGAGACCTGGAGCGAAGTACGCACGCTTCGCGAACGCAAAGGCTGGATGACCCGCAACCATCCGATCGTGCTGAAATCCGGACGTTGGCTGCTCCCGCTCTATAACGAAGTCATCTGGCAGTCGCAGTTCATGTACTCCGACGACGAAGGCAATACCTGGTCCGAAACCGGAAACGTGGTATTCAGCGGCTTCAACGGAAACATCCAGCCGACGGTGATCCAGCGCGAAAGCGGCGAGCTTTTCGCGCTCGCGCGGTCCGCGAACATCGGCGTACACTGGTCGTTCACAAGCACCGATGATGGAATGAGATGGTCAAGCCCGCAGCGTCACGAAACGCTGAATCCAAACGCCGCGTCGGAGATGGTAATGACAGAGGAAGGCCACGTCGTCCTCGTGAACAACGATTCGAGTAACGACCGCAATCCTCTCACAGCGTACCTTTCCGTAGACGAAGGGAAGACGTGGACCTCGAAGCGAAACATCGAAGCCACGCCGGGCGGATCGTTCGCGTATCCGTCGATCTGGTACGACTCTGCGGCGAAGTCGTTCCACGTTACGTTCACGAACAACCGCCTCAGGATCACCTACGTCAACTTCACCGAGGCGTGGGTAAAGGGCGAGGAAACCTCAGCCGCGCCTGCGGACGGCTCCGAGGACTTTTAAAAAAAACATCGTCTCCGGCGCTTCCTACGCGTGGCACGGTCATCTTGACCGTGAATTCCCGAGCGAGACGATCCCGCCACATGGTTCGCCGGACGCACACACTTTACAAACATAAAGAAAAGTAATAATGGGTTAATAAATTACAACTTATTATTAGTTGAAATGATCCGCGAATTCATGAGCATCTTGACCGTGAACTCGCGGACGAAACGTGCGCGTCATATGATTCACCGAACGTTGCAACGAACGCCTCGCGGCTCCGCTACGAACTCGAGCGCACGAGTTGTTTGTCCAACAGTTCGACCACGTCGAACACCTGGAGCTTCTCTTCCGCGCCGAGGTCTTTCGCGCCGTCGCTCAGCATCGTTTTGCAGAACGGGCACGCCGTCGCGCAGATATGCGCTTCGGTGTCAAGGGCAAGCCTCGTGCGTTCGAGATTCACGCGCTGATCCGCCGGCTCCTCCATCCACATTCGTCCGCCGCCCGCGCCGCAGCAGAGTCCCTTGTCGCGATTTCGCTCCATCTCCGTCAGATGGACGTTGCCGATGGATTCGAGAAGTCTTCGCGGCTCCTCGTAGACCTCGTTGTAACGTCCGATGTAGCAGGAATCGTGGTACGTGATCGTCTGCTTCTCGGGAAGCTGATTGAAGCTGAGTTTTCCCTCCTGCACGAGATCGTAGAGCAGTTCCGTGTGGTGTTTGACGTCGTACTGAACGCCGCTGAACTCCGGATACTCGTTCTTCAGGGTGTTGAAGCAGTGCGGGCACGCGGTGACGAACTTCGTGACCTTGTGTTCGCGGAACGTCTCGATGTTCTGATTCGCGAGGGTCTGGAAGGTCATCTCGTCGCCAAGCCTGCGGGCGCTATCTCCGGTGCAGGTCTCCTTCGCGCCGAGGATCGCGTAGTTCACCCCCGCGGCGTCGAGCAGTCTTACGAAGCTCTGCGCGACCTTCTTCGCCCGGCTTTCGAGGGACGCCGCGCAGCCGACCCAGTAGACTACGTCGGGGTTCGGGTTCTCGTCGATCGTGGGTACCTTCACGCCTGCGCCGTCTGTCCACGAAAGGCGCTGGTCGGGAGACATGTTCCACGGATTTCCCTGGCTTTGCATTCCCTTGATCGCGGTCTGGACTTCAGTCGGGAAGTTCGATTCAGTCATAAACAGATACTGCCGCATGCCGACGATCTTATCGACGTAGCTGATATGCACGGGGCACTGCTCCTCGCACGCGCGGCACGTCGTGCAGGCCCAAAGCTCCTCCGGCGTGATCACTCCGTCGTCCGCGACGAGGGTCTTTCTCGCGTAGCCCTCGCCCGGCGCGCCGAAGATTTCCTTCTCCTGAATTTCGTAGCCGTGGTCGCGGGCGTGGAGAGTGATGTGTTTCGGGCTGAGGAGCTTTCCGGTGATGTTCGCGGGGCAGTTGTCCGTGCAGCGACCGCACTCGGTGCATGTGTAGAAATCCAGGATGTGCTTCCAGGAAAAGTTCTCGAAGCGGTTTATGCCGAACTGGACCGCGTCCTCCATCGCCTTTTCGAGTTTCGTTTCGACGAGCGCGTCCAGTTCTTCGTCCGGAACCGTGCCCTGCAGAGCCTTCGTCAGCTCCTCCATCTTGCGCTCGGTCCAGGCTTCGTCGTCGAACATTATCGACATATCCTGCGACGGAATCCTCCCCGGCGGGTCCATCCTGCGAAGCAGCACGTTCGGAAGTGCGGTGATAACGTGGAAGTGTTTCCCGAGCGGAAGGAAGTTAAGGAAGCAGAGGATTACGATGCAGTGCAGCCACCACGACGCCATCACGAGAAACGAAAGAGTGCCCTCGCCAAGTTTCGCGTTCCAGAAAACTCCCGCGAGCGTCCCACCGAGCGGCGCGTAGAACGGGAAGCCGGGCGATCCCGTCGCAACGCCGTTTTCGACAAGCGGAATCGCGCCTTCCCGCTCGAAATACCGATGATGCTGGCCTATCGCATCTATCGGGCCTTCGTCCGCGTATCCAGGATGATCCGAGAGGAACGCGACCTCTTCCCGCGCCGCGAGATTCATCTGCGCCGCGTCGTAGATGAAGTCGGTGATCATCAAAGTAGCGATGAACGCGAGGATCAGGTAGGCCTCACCGCTCTGGGTGAGACGCTTCGGGCGGACGACCAGACGGATGTAGCACATCGCGGCCACGCCTATGAGCACGAGTCCCTCGAAAATATCGCGACCGAGTTCGTAAGCCATCCCGAGCGGCTGGTGTTCGCCGAGAAACGGGATGTAGAACGTGACGTCGAAACCCTTGCCGAAAACCGTGATCGTGCGGAACGCCAGCACGCAGAACCCCCAGAAGATCAGGGCGTGCATCATTCCAGGGAACGAGTATTTGAACATCCTGCGCTGGCCGAACGCGTCGGTGAATAGTCCTTTGATGCGCTGGTCCCACGGGTGTTTCAGCGGATACGGAGCGCCGAGGCGCAGTAGCCTGAATCTTTTGTACGCGACCCGCGAAAACACAGCGAGCGCGATGGCGATAACTACGAGAAAAATAATCGGTCCGAGTATCGTATCTCCGGTGGGACGCATTGGCGGACTCCTTATAATTTTGGACTTTCGATTTCAGATTTTATCTTGCCTGCCAGGCTTTCGCTTCGATCGCTCGAATAACTTTCAACCTGCGCCTTTGATTGCTGAGGAAATCGAAGTCATTTTCGACAAAACCGAAAATCGGAAATCAAAATCAGCGCTCAAAAATCTAACAACCACCTTCCGTCTTCGACTAAATCTCGCCGGATGGAGGAGAGGAAGTCTTTTATAGCCTTGCTGACTTGTCACAAAAAGCCTGTAGCGAAATACTTCGCATAGAAACTATTTCTTGAGGCGGCTTTTTTCGGGTGGGTTTTTAGGGAATGAAAGGTATAATTCCATGAAAGGAACTTCGATGTCGCATCCAATCGTACTCTGCCACGGACTGATGGGGTTCATCCACCTTGTCATCGGCGGATTCAACGTGCTGACGTATTTCCGGGGAGTCGCGGAGCACCTGCGCGCAAGCGGCTACAAGGTCTACGTCACCGAGGTTGCGAAGACCAAGGGTATCGCGTATCGCGCGTCGCAGCTTCGCGAGCAGCTCCTCCGCTTCGGCGAAGACAAATACCATCTGATCGGCCACAGCATGGGAGGCCTCGACGCGAGGTATCTGATCACTCATCTAAAGTTCGCCGACCGTATTGCATCGCTTACGAGCGTCGCGTCGCCTCATCGCGGCACGTCGATCTGCGACTGGGGGATCAGGCACTTCGGGAAACGCGCGTTCGGATTTCCGCTGCTCGAAAAGATCGGGATGGACACCGAGGCGATCCATAACCTTACAATCGAGGCGATGACGAAATTCAACGAGGAAACGCCAGATCATCCGGAGGTCAGGTATTACAGCTATTCGGGGTCCAGAGGAAGGATGCGGACGTCGCTTCCGTTGCAGTTCAGTTACCACCTCATTTCGAAAAACGAGGGTGCCAACGACGGGCTTGTCAGCGTCGAGAGCGCGAAATGGGGTAGTTATCTCGGAGACATCGAAGCCGACCATCTGCACCAGATCGGCTGGTCGACGCTGCCAGGGATAATCGACAGGTTCGACCACCTTTCCTTCTATCTCAGCCACGCCAGAGAGATCACGAAAAACGACTTTGCGGACGCGGAGCAGGAAGAGGCGGTTCAGAGCGCGATCGTCAGTGCATAGTTTCAGCGCCTTACGGCCGCAGCGGGAAGTTCGCTAGCGGCGTGTACGCGGGTCCGCCCCTGCCGAGGACGCTTTCGTACAGAATCACGTTTGCGAAGAAGCATTCGCCGTAATCGCGGTCCTTCTGGTCGGCGAGAAGTTCACCGAGATCGAACCCGCCGGAATTCACGCGCGCGATCGTAAGATGGGGTTTATAAGGCTTCTCCGGATCCTCGGTGACGTAGTCCGAGAGCGCTTTCCGGAGCTTCATCGCGAGTTCGATCAACTCGTCGCTTCCGTCCTCTACGCCCAGCCAGACAACGCGCGGTCTGTCGAATGACGGGAACGCGCCCGCGCCTTGGATCGCGACCGAAAACGGTCTCGAACCTTCGATCGTGTTTTCGATCTTCGCTTTGATGTCGCGGATCGAATCGACGGACGTGTCTCCAAGAAACGCGAGCGTGAAGTGCATCGTTTCCGCGCCCGCCAGCTTGATTTTGCCCTTGCTCCGCGCGATGACGTCCTGGACCTTCTTCGCGGCTTTTTTCACGTTCTCTGCGACGTTCACCGCGACGAACAGCCGCATCGTCTGGCCGCCAAGTTTGCGCACGCTACCTTCTTTCCGTGAGAATCAGACGCGCGTCGCCGAAGACGCACCAGTCGCCGCGATCGCCGTCCCCGGCGGCGTGGACGCTGATGGTGATCACCTGCGCGTCCATTACGTCGACCGCGATCGCGAGCGGCTCCGACGCTTTCGTCAGAATTTCGCTTTCGAACTTCGCCGCGGGATCGTCGTCCACGCGAACGCCTACGATCACGGAGGCGAGGTCCGGGCAGGAGTCCGGAACGCCTACGGTTGCGAGAAGTTTATGGAAAGCGCCGTCAACGCGGAACGTCGCGAGGCTCGTGGCGTGCAGCGCGACGCCTTTGCGGAAACTTATGCCACGGACCGTCAGCGGCGCGTTCGCGAAGAATCTATCGCGCCACATCTGCCACTCCGGATGAAGGCCGAGTTCGAGCCTTCCGATCGCCGGGTTCCAGCGGTAGGATTCGAGGGTGGTGTCGGAGAGCCACTGCATTCCGCCGTAGTGCATCGAAACGTGAAGCACCTTCGCGACTTCGAGGGACGTTAGCGCAAGCACCTCGTGAGTTACGACCATGGCGTCGCTGGTCGCGCTTCTGATCTTGCAGCCTACGACGCTTCCGTCCGTCAGCGCGAACTCGCCGTAGAGTCCAGGGAGTTCCGGGAAGTTCGCCTCGCGGATGTGCCTTTCCGCGCGGACGAATTCGAAGCCTTCTCCGGAAAGCGGGAAACGCAGCCGCTGGCGCTCGACGATCGCTTCGACGTTTCCGTCCACTATGCGGAACACTTCGCCCGACAGAGTTTGCAATCGACCGTGGCGATCGCGCACGACGATCGAGTCCGGATTTCCGGTCGCGGTGGCGGGCACGGTCTCGTATTTCGGGTTCCGGATCGACTTCACCTTGTTCCACGGGATAGACACCGCTGACAGCGCGGCGTTCGTGCCAGTGAGGGTGAGCGCGTCGCCCGAGACGTTCGAAATCCGGATGACGTCGCCCTTCGCGAGCGCGACTTCGAGCTGAAAGGGTGCGTCCTCGGCGGCGTTATCGAATTTCATCTGGGTGACGTCGTCCCCCGGAATCGACAGAGCAGACTGGGATCCCGCGGGTTTCCAGAGAACGCTGCCTTCTTCGGTGATTCCTTCGAACTCGCCGCCAATGCCGGGCATTCCGCTGCGGTGAAGCGTCCCCGAAGCGGCAAATGCCGGCGCGGCGAATAAGAGGATCGCCAACACTGCGAATGCAATCCCGCTCAGGGTCGCGGCACGACGGCAAAGGCCATGCAGAGAAATGCGGAATGCAGAAAGCAATTCGTAATTCGTCATTCGTAATTCGTAATTCTCTTCGTAATTCGTCATTCGTAATTCACTACGGCAGTCGGCAAAGTTTTCTGATGATCCAGTCGACGATGAGCACGCCGAGGATCGCGTACAAAAACAGAATGTTGTCGTCGAGCTTCGTCACCTCCGATATTGGAGGCAGAGACCAGCTCGCTTTGTTGAAGTCGATAAGATGCGCCTCGTCCGGACGGAACACAAGGCGATCGCCGTCGGCCTCGAACACGTCGCTGCGCGCGCTGACTCTCGAACGGAACGCGACCTCGTCGATCGGATCGCCCGCGGAAGTCTCCGTCGCAACCTGGTGAAGCATCGTCCACGCGAGATTTGGCGGAGTAAGCTCGCTCGCAGGAATCGAAACCTCGACGGTCTTCGGACGGAGCATGCTCTCATCGATTCCCGGAATCGAAAGCAGCCACGATCCCGCCCGCTGGAACGCGTACGATCCCTCGTATACGCCCGTTTCCGGGTCGCTCAGTCCGAGTTCGATCGATTCCTCGCGGTCAGTGTAAGGCGGGACTCCGGAAATACTCACCTTAGGCGCGAGTTCTCTGGTTTCGCCGAACAGTTCCGCGCGCTCCTTCGTACCGCCTATAGTAACGATAAGCCGCGCAGGCTCGCCAACCGACGGTCCCGCGGGAAGCACGTCGATCGAATACCCCTGATCCTGAGTTCCTAGCCGGAAGCTCGTCAGATACCGAAGCACGTTCTGCCAGAAACGGTAGTAGTAGCGATCGCCGTGGAGCCAGCGCCAGCGCCAGATTTCGTCGCTCGCGATCCAGAACGACTTTCCGGAGCCGTAGGGCTGCTCGACGATCGCGGGGAACGGTTCCCGGTCCGTCGGGCCTTTGATCTCCGCGAGGATCTTCGCGGCGGGTTTTAACTTTTCCACGGGAAGGAACCAGTAGAAGCCGCCGAGGCCGGGAGTCGGATCGTTCCGCGCTACCTCGAACATCCTGAGATCTCCGTCGATCGAGCCGCCCAGCCTGAAGATCGGATGGCTCCGGCTCTGCTTATTCACGGTGAGGAAGTGCTCCTTTTTGAAGTCGATGCCGTCCGTGCTCGCGGCGGACGAAGACGAGAACGGAAGCAGGTTCAGCATCGTCCGCGGCATGTTGACGTTGTCCCTAAAGACGTCGTTCGTCCTTCCGGGAAGGAACACGATCGACGCGGAACCGTCGCTCACCCAGGTTTCGATCGCGTCCCACGCCTCCCGGCTGAACACCGACGGATCGACGTCGCCGAAAATCATCGCGTCGTACTTCTCGAACTCTTCGAGCGTCTGCGGCAGTTTTTTCAGCGGCTCGATCTCTTCCTCGTTTTCCATCGACACCGGGTTCGCCCAGCCCTCCTCCGCGCTTGCGAGGAATCCCTGGAACTCGATCTGCGTGTCGCGCTTGAGCGCGTTCACGAGGTGCCGCCACTCGAACCTTGGCCGGCCTTCGATGTAGAGCACGCGCATCCGCTTGTCGATGACCTCGACAGTGACTGTGCGGACGTTGTCATCGAGATCCCGGTCGCCTTCCTTCGCTTCGATCGAGAACGTGAGCGTCAGCGTGCCCTTCAGCTCCGGATTGACTTCCACCGTCACTTTCGACGTGCGTTCGTTTCCTTCGAGAACGAGCGATTGCTCTTCTACCAGCGCGCCGTTCACGAAAATCCTCTCTGGCGTCTGCGCCTCCCCCGCGAGGGTCACGCCGAACGCGAGGCTCTCGCCTTTCAGGTCGTCGCTGGCGAGAATTTCCGCGGTTATCGGAATCGCGTCGCCAAAACGCACCTGCCGCGGCGCGTCGATGCTTACGATCATCGCGGACGTCGGTTCCCGCGGGTCGCCCACGCCGATCACGACGAATGGAACTTCCGCGGAATCGCCTCGAAGGTTTACCTGTATCGATTCCTGAGCGCTCATTCTCCCTTTGGTCTCGCGGCCGTCGCTTATGAGGACTACTCCCGCGAGCTTTCGTCCGCGAAGGTCCTTCCGGAGAAGCGAGATCGCGTCTCCAAGGGGGGAACTGCTGCCAGCGCTGGAGGTTTCGCTTTCGAGCGCAGCCGGTTCGATCCGTTTCAGAAGCGTCTGGCCATCGCCGCAGACGGAATAACACCAGACCTCGTGGCCGGCCTTTCCGAGCGACGCGAGCAGACCGTCCTCTCCGGAATATTCGGGGCCGAGAAGCGTGGTCAGCGCAAGTTCCCTTCGCGACACGCCGAACTTGTCGGACGCGAGGCGATCCAGAATCGCTGCGTAGCGCGCCGCCGGGTCGAATTTTGTTCCGCCCGGCCCCCCGTGAATCGTCCTTGCGGAGACGTCTAGCGCCTCATTTTCGCTGACGAAGGGCGCGACGATCCCGTTAATCTGACTCGTTATCCGCTGAAGGTTCTCGCGCTTCTCGACGAGAATCTTCTGAATGTCTTCGTCCAGAGCCTCACCTACGCTGCTGTCGTCGGATGCGCCCTGATTCTCCGCTCCCCGATTTTCTGTTTCCTGACCTTCTTCCTTCTCGTCTTCGCGAACGATTCCCGCGGCCTGAAGCGCAGCGACGTATTCCGCCCGCGCGCGTTTTTCCTGCTCCCGAAGTTCGCGGAACTTCGCGAGGTCCGGAATCGTGCCTCGCGCCTCGATCAGAGCCTCGGTACGGTTTCGTACGCCGTCCTCCGCGGCGCTGACGTAATTCGAAAGCGATTCGTCGGGAAGGTTCAGATACGCGTCTCGAATGCTCATCGAAAGCGAATCGTCGATAAGGATGACGACGACGCTCGCCTGCTCTCGCGGAGTCTCTTTCAGCAGCGCCACGCCACTTATGAGCATCGCGATGAGAAACACCACGAATCCGCGGAATACGACAGCAGCAGCCATCGCGCCTATTCTGGCGTTCCTGGTCTCGGCCTTTTTCACGCCATAGAACGAAAGGAACAGCAGCAGCGGCACGATTATGCCGATCAGCAGCCAGTTCGGTATCTGCCCGAGAAACACGACGTCGCCTTCATCGGCGATCGAAAGAAACCACTTGATAAAACTGTCGATTAACGACGGCGTCTTGGAATATGCTAGAATCATCACGAAGGATTGTATTCGATGAGACTGTTATTTATAGCGTCGAGTCCGGAAAAACCGAGCACCCGTTACAGATTGACGTATTACGCCCCGCTTTTCGAGCAAAAAGGCGCGCAGACGAAAGTCCTCTACTTCTACGAACCCTGGCGGAATTTGATTGATGAAATCAGGGCGTCGGACGTCACGATGATCTCGCGCAAGCTCCTGACGTGGCTGAAGCTGCGGAGCGTCCGGAAAGCCGCGAAGACGCTCGTCTACGATTTCGACGATGCGATATGGGTGAAGGACCGCGCTCGCATCGCGCCTCGGAAGTCGTTCGTCCGGTACTCGCGGTTTTCGAGGCTCTGCCGCGCGGCGGACCTCGTCATTGCGGGTTCGAACTCGCTTTTCGACGCGGTCCCGGAAAACTCGCGTCAAAAAAGCATCATCGTGCCTTCGACCGCGGACTTCGCGGATTACCGCCGGAGGTGCGAAGGGATCGCTTCGCCCGCGGAAAAGCTCGTTCTGGGCTGGATCGGGACCCCTTCGACAATGCGATACCTCATTGACGTTCTTCCCGCGATCGAAGCCGCGGCGCGGAAAGTCCCGCTGGCGCTGAAAGTGATCTGCAGCGAGTTCCCTGCGCCGCGGGAGTTCGAGCAGATTAACGTCCCGTGGTCTTCGAGGGTGGAAGCGGAGGAACTTGCGGGAATCGACGTCGGCATTTCGCCTCTCGACGCGAGGGACAAGTTCAATGTCTGGACCAGCGGCAAGTGCGCGCTGAAGGCTGTGCAGTACGCCGCGTGCGCAAAGCCCGCGATCGCGCAGAATCAGGGCGCGCACCCGCACATAATCGAGCACGAGTCCTCGGGATTTCTCGTCGACACGATGGAGGATTGGATGAACGCGATAGTCCGCGCCTACGAACTGAAGAAATCGAACGCGCTCGCTAAATTGGGGGAAAATTATCGCGCGAACCTCGAGAAGGAATATGATCGTAGAAACGCCTTCGAGAAAATCTGGTCGGCGATCTTGGATTTAAGAAAATGACGCGATTTCTTCGTCGCGGAGAAAGGCTTTTTGGAATGTCCAGTATGAATCGAATACTCGTTACAGGCGGCGCCGGTTACATAGGCGCGAACGTCGCGCGGAACCTCATAGACCAGGGCTTCAAGGTTCTCGTCGTCGATAACCTCAGCACGGGTCATCAGGAAAGTACGTTCGCGGTCGACTTCGAAAACTGCGACCTCCGCGATACCGCCGCGCTGTCTTCGATAGTCGACGCGTTCCGCCCCGACGGCGTTTTTCATTTCGCCGGGAAGAGCCTTGTCGGACAGTCCGAGCAGGACCCGCTCCTCTACTACGACAACAACCTCGTCGGCGGACTCTCGCTTCTTTCCGCGCTTAAGCCGCGGGCCGAGGAAATCGCGTTCATTTTCAGCTCGACAGCCGCGGTGTACGGAACGCCGCTCAAGGACAGGATCGACGAAGATCACCCGAAAAATCCGATCAACACCTACGGAAGGACGAAGCTCGCGTTCGAAGGAATGCTAGCGGATTTCGAGCGCGCCCACGGGATGAAGTTCTGCGCGCTCCGGTACTTCAACGCGGCGGGCGCGAGCTACGACGGAAGACTCGGAGAACGTCACGATCCGGAGACGCATCTGATCCCGATCGTCCTTATGGCGGCGCTCGGGAGGCGAACTGGCCTCGGCGTCAACGGAAACGACTATCCGACCAGGGACGGAACCTGCATCCGGGACT
This sequence comes from Planctomycetota bacterium, assembly GCA_024653775.1. Taxonomy (GTDB): domain Bacteria; phylum Planctomycetota; class UBA8742; order JACQVU01; family JANLHZ01; genus JANLHZ01. The sequence goes on from JANLHZ010000046.1 coordinate 40,801, forward strand.
ACGTTCACATCGAAGACCTCAGCACCGCGCACGTTCTCGCGTTCGAGTATTTGAAGAACGAAGGCGCCAGCGACGTTTTCAACCTCGGCAACGGAGAAGGATTCAGCGTGCTGGAAGTCATCCTCGCGGCGAGAAAAATCACGGGCGCGGAAATCCCGTACGATGTGAAGCCGAGGCGCAAGGGCGATCCCGCGGTGCTCGTCGCGTCGAGCGAAAAGGCGACGCACGTCCTCGGCTGGACTCCGAAAAGTCCGCAGCTCGAAAAGATCATCGAGGACGCGTACAGATTTCATTCGGGCCGGTGAAATTCACTCGGTGGCACTCCCGGACGTGGCACGGGCATCTTGCCCGTGAGTATTATTTCCCACGGACGAGACGTTCGTGCCACTTTTCCGCTTTCTATTCAGCTCGTTCCGCTTTTTTTGTCCTCCCCGCTTGTAGCGAGAAAGGATCGAGGGCGCCCTCGGTGGACCCGTAGCTGCCTCGTCGCCGGAGAAACTCGACGGCAACTTGACGGCTCCGGGTGGTTCGAGTCGTTGCTCGCAGAAACAGAACCAGCCTACGTTAGTTTATACCGCACTCCGGACTTACCTGTTTTTGCGCGATCCCGAACCTCCAATCTCTGCCCCTTCTTCCTGCAGGAATACTTGGTGAGGCTAAACTACAGCGCACTTTTTTATATTTTTTCGCGGTGGACATCCTGGGAGCGCAGACCTTCTCGTCTGCGCGTTCGGGCGCACGCAGTGCGCCCCTACACATCCTGAGCGTGACTTGGACCGCGGACGTCCTCGTCCGCAAAAGCCGTTAAAAGTCTCGTTTGACGACTCCGAATTATCGACGTCGCTTGCTTGAGACAGTTTCGAAGTTTTCCTTTGGAGTGCAAGACGTGAGTCTTGCAATTGCCGCGAACGTGTTTCACCGCGCGTCTGGCGGTACTAGTGTCGGTTCGGTGAAACACGTCCACGGCACTTACCTGACTTCTTCTGGAGTCACATTTTTGCGTTGAATTAGTTCTCGGACGGGCACGGAAGTGCCTGGGACGTTCCGATCTGACGTGCTTCCCCGAGCGTCCGGCGATAATATTACAGTAAATTCGTAGACGGCACGAATAAAAAATACAATATCCGCGCTATGGTCCGATCCGGAAGAGACGCCAAGCAACGATCTCCGACGGCGCCTACGGGTTCCGCTGGACGTCCTTGAACTCCGAGTAGAACTGCCCGAACATCGGGATGTTCCACAGAATCCGAATCTTGTACGCGGGAGCGTCGCCGCGGGGCTGACGGTAGGTCGAATCGAGATTGAAGTCCGGATACATAGCGAACAGCGCCTCCCAGACCTCCTCGCCTGTCGGCTCCTTGAACTCGAAGGTGTCCACCTGCTGGCGACCCGTCGCGTCGAAGACCTCGATCTTGCCGAGCACGATCTTCGGCTTGAACCACATATATTCCTCGCCGTTGACCTTGCCGCGGAAAACGAAGTGCCCGGGATTCGAGTACGGTCCGACGTACAACGCCGAAATTCCGTTGTAGTCGATGAACTGGGTCGCAAAATCGCTTTCGAAGAACGGCTCGCCCGGCCTTACGCTGTCCGGAAGCCCGATCTTGTACTCCTGCGTGCGCCGGGCGTTTTCGTTGATGTAACAAATCTCGGCTTTCCCCGTCAGAACCTCGACGGTCTGCGTGGCGTCTACCGCGAAACTCGCGCCGGGGGTCATCATCATCAGAAGGCCCCACTTCCACTGCCATTCGCCGACGGGGAAGTCGCCGCCGGCTTCGAGATTCCGGCAGCCGGTCTTGTTCGGAGTCGCCATGCGGTTTTTGACGTAGGGCAGAACGTCGACGTACGCGCCTTCCGTAGTTGTGAGTTTCATCATCGCCCAGCGAAGCTCGACGCCGCGGGGATAGTTCGGCTTCAGCTCGAACTTGCCGAACGCGCCGGAATAGTCCGCGGCCTTCATTTCCGTGCCTTCCGGATTCATCGCGAGGACTTTCCACTTGTCTTTGAGGCACATCAGCCTCGAAAGCGGCGTGCAGATGTTCGAATCTCCGAAGAGCATCGAATCTATTCCATAATCATTAAATTTTCCGTTGCAGTTATCGTCAAAGATATAGAAATCAGTGCCTTCGATGGTTCCCTTGACGTAGCAGTTCCTTCTGTACGCGAGGCGATACACCGGCGGGTCGGGATTGATGATCTGATGCCAGCCCGTGGTCGGCCACTGGTATTTATTGAACTGGATCCATTCGATGTGATAATCCCGCTCGAGGCCGCTTTCGTACTTGACCTTGACGGTGGTCGCGGTGGCTCTTTCCGCGTCGACCTGGATTCGTTCGTCGATGGAACCGTCGCTACCGGAATCCTTGCCTAGGTTGACGCCGTCCTTCTGGAAGGTGTCTGTGGAAATATCCATCAGCTTTAGCTTTTCGCCGAATCGGACGTTCTCGGGAACCGCGTTCAGATCTGCGGGGATGCTCTCCTGGCTCTGGATTAGTCTTATCTGGTACCAGAAGAACGGATTCGCGATGACGTGCTTATTGCTCGGCTCCATCTGCTGGAGCTTTCTGTCCCTTGGCGTAATCTCGCTGTACGTGAGCGGAATATCCTGTATTGTGTCCGAATGCGGAATTCCATCGCCCAGCGGGCCGACTTCCGGTTCGGCTTCAGCCTCGCCTTCGCCCTCTCCCTCGCCTTCAGCGGCTTCGCCGCCGCCTTCGGGTTCTTCTGCGGAGAGCTTATCGTGAGCCGAAATCGCGAGCGCGAGCAGAGCGAGGAATAAAACAGTTATGGACCATCTTGCGTTCAGAATGAGCATAGTCATCTCCCGTCTATCGTTCTTCGAAAACTCCGAGGGAAAAGCGTATTTCGGCATTATATCGAATTAAGAATTAAGAGTTAAGAATTAAGAGTTTAAGAATTAAGAATTCTGACTTCCGCATTCAATTCCTAATTTTCCACAGAGATTATCGACCTTGTAACATTCCCGCCGATGCATTAGAATCCTGGTCCCGAGATCGGTTCATTGAAGGGAAGCGCCCGGAGACCAAGTGCCTGAAAGACGCGAACGCTGGAGTTCGAGAAGAGGTTTTGTACTTTCGTCAATCTCGGGAGTGCTCTGTCTTCCCTCGATCTTCTACTTCCCGAAACTCGCGGAAACCTCGGGAGGAGGCGCGTTCCTGATCCCCGCGCTCTTCGCGCTCGTGACCTGCGGAATCCCCGCGCTGACCCTCGAACTCGGCATCGGGCATTTCTATCAGAGCACCGCGCCGCGGGCGTTCCGCCGGATCAACCCGCGGCTCGAATGGCTCGGCTGGTGGAGCCTCGCAAGCTCGGGACTACTCGCCGCGGCGATGTCGGTCTTTCTCGGGGCTTCGCTGATCCAGATTCTCGCGATCGCGGAAGGATTCGATTCCGCGTCGCTTCCGTGGCAGGGTTTCGCGACCAGCGACGGCTGGGCGAAGCGCGCGTTCCTGCTGGGAGGCGGACTGACGATCACATCGACTCTGAAAGCCATCGCGGCGATATTCGCGGGTTTCGTGCTCGTCTACGGGCTTTGCATCGGACGGACGAAACGGATCGCGCAGATGGCGTTGCTTTCGCTGCTGATAATCGCGGGCGCGCTCGCGACGCTGCTCGTCATCGGTGTACGCCAGGACGGCGCGGGCGTTGGACTCATCGCGGTGCTCTCTCCCGATTTTCGCGCACTTTCGAGCGGAAGGCCGTGGATCAACGCGTTCACAATCGTCTTCCTGACCCTCGGCATAGGCACCGGCATCAACCATGCGTTCGGGAGCTTCCTTCCGAAAAAAACGGACGTCACCACGAACAGCTACATCGTGAGCTTCTCTGTCGCGGTGGTCGGATTCGTTATGATGCTCGCGGTCTACCTCGGGTTCGGAAGGCTCGCGCTTGCAAGTCACCAGCCGATCGAAGTCGTGTCTACGGAAGGACCTTCGCTGATCTTTTTTTCGATGCCGCTTTATCTGAGCGCGCTCGACGAGGACGCGAACCTCGTCCGGATTTCCGCGCTGCTGCTGTTTCTGATGATCTTCGCGCTCGCGCTTATCACTATTTCCGCCATCGTGTTCTCGATCGCAAGCGCGCTCTACGACAAGTACGGCCTACCGCTGACGAAATCGACCTTGATCGTGTGCGGAATCTGTTACGCGTTCGGGGCGGCTGGATTCTTCTCGCTGCAATCGCAGTTCTTCGACGTCATTTTCCTCTGGCTCTCGAAGGTGCTGTTCCTGATCGTGATTCTTGTGCAGGTTCTCATCGCGGGCTGGATCGCGGACACATCTAAACTGAGCGCGCACCTCGACGAAGTGAGCGAGATTTCCCTCGGAAAGCTCTGGCGCGCCTGCGTCAGATGGATTATTCCTTTCGCGCTCATCCTCTGCATCGTGAGCGCGATCGTGAACGCTCCAGATGGAGACAATCACCCCGCGTACACTCATCTCGTAGCGTGCGCGATCATCCTTACGACGATCGTCGCCAGCGTTTTCTTCCTTACAAAAAAATCGGAGGCGAGAGATGAACCCGAAATCTGATCGAACCTCCGCGAGGTCCGCGCTTCCCGAGTTCGCGGCGCTCGCGCTCTTCGCGACTATCGTGACGACGATCGTTCTGCTCCCCGAGGAGACGGGCGCAATCGAATCGCGCGAAAGAGTGTCCCGCGTGGAACTCGCGCCGAGACTGTCGGAACTCCGCGCAAAGATCGACGAAACGTACCGCAGGTACTTAGGACGAAGGGAGGATCTCGAGCCGAAGATCGAGAAGCGCCCCGATCCTGGGTCGATTCCGGAAAACGTCGCGCATCTCTGGTGGCTGCTTTTCGACGAAAAAAAACACGCCCTCGGGACTGAAGGCTCCGCGGCTTACGACGAACTCGAATCCCTCAAAAACGGCGAGGAAGGCTACCTTACGCTGTACAAGAAGGCGTTTTCACTCGTCTGGAACGCGGGGGAGCAGCCGCTGCAGAACGCGGACATAAAATATCTCGACGACCTGCTGACCCAGGAATCGCTTCAATACATTTTCGAGCTTCGCGACCTGAAGGAACACGTCGCGCTGAACTGGGACTCCGGATCGGTGGGCGAGGACGCACCGCCCGGGATCAGCGACGAAATCCGCAGTCAGATGGTCGAGAGTCTCTACAGCGAGTCGGGCGCCCGCGTGGCGAGGGACGAATTCGAACAGTCCCTCCTCCGAAAGGGCACGCCGCTTCCTATGGGAGTGACGCTCAGACTACGGAACTACGCGGAAGATCGGAACCGCGACGTCGTCAAAATGATCGACTTCGAGATCGCTTTCCGAGTTTACGATCTGCTCCGCGATTTCACGTCCTACGATCCGTACCGCGGACGGTCGAGCTTCTCCGGAATCAGCGCCAGATACCTGACCTACCAGTACTTCAGCCAGAACGCACAGATCGCGGACGACAAGTTCGTAAGCCCGATCTACTACGCAGCGAGCAATAACCTCAGCGCTGAGAACAATAGCGGAGTCGACTCGAAAATCGCGTCCCTGGAGGAGTCGATCAGAACAATGCGCTCGCAAGGTCCGGATAATCAGGAAGTCGGCTACCCCAACTCCCAGTGGACCCATCGTCTCGAGGAAGTGCTCGCGGACACCCGAGCTGCGAGCGTCCGTGAAAACGGCATCGGGACTTCGGGGCTGATCGTTCTGATCGCCTGGATTCTGCTTCTCGCGCTGGGGCTTTTCGGGAGCATTCTCGTGGCGTTCGCGCGGACTTCGAAATCCGGAAAGAAGTCGGAATCGCAGGCAACGGAGGTCTTCCCCGCGTTTGAAGACGCGACTGAACCTATCGAGCAGGAGAACGCCCGCGCCTCGGATTCGACGGACACGTTCAGCGCGGCAGACAAGGATTCCTGAGATCAGCGGCTTCGGTAATGGCTCAGAATTCCCTGGTAGATGCGGTTCGAAATCTCGTCGAGGTAGCGGATATCGCCTAGCTTTCTGCCTTCGTTAGCGTTCGATATGAACCCGCACTCGACGAGCACCGCCGGGAATGGCGACTGCTTCAGCACGTAGAGATGCCTTGCGTCCTGCTTGACGCCGCGCCAGTTGATTCCCTGGATCAGCTTCAGTTCGTTCCCGATCGACGCCGCGGCGCTGCGGGACGTCGTTATCAGCGACGAATTTCTGATAGAGCGGGTCAGATGGCTTTTGTGGAACACCTCGACTCCGCATGCGTTCGTCGCCTCCGCCGCGTTGATGTGGATCGAAACGAAAAGATCGCACTTCTGGTTCTTCGCGACAAGCACGCGGTTTTCGAGCGACTTGAACGTGTCGTCCCAGCGGGTCATCGTCGAGCGGAATCCGGACTCGCTGAGCTTTCTATGGAGCAGCACGCCTATAATGAACGTGAGGTCGCTTTCACGCAGTCCGCTGCCAAGCGCGCCGGGGTCGGTTCCACCGTGGCCGGGATCGACGACGACGGTGAAGTTCTGCGCGACGACCTTCGTTATCGGATATGAGGTGCGGTAGTTCCCGAGGGTCAGCCGTCCGCTTGCGGGCGCGTTCACCCTCGCTGCCTGCGCGGCAGGAGCAGCCTGCGCGGGCGGGTTCGAAACCGCGGCGGTCCGGACGAGCTGCGAGGAATCGCGGTTATACTCCGACGACGACGTCGTGAACGCCCAGTTGTCCTGATTATTGGTCTTGAGGCCCACGCACGCGGGCGCAAAAGCGAAGAAGAACATCAACGAAAGAATTGTATGCAGTTTCATGGAAGAATCCGGGAAGAAAGGTGGCGTGGCGGTAAACAAGCTCTGGGAGTGCAGACGTCTCGTCTGCGCAAAAGCCTTCGGGCGTCTCGTCCGAAGGCTCCCAAAAGACGAAAACCTCATCTTGAGAAAGTTTCTTCTAAAGCGAAAGGTCCGGACGGACCTCGGAATGAATATCGACATTCGTCGAGCAGCACTGTAACTTTTCGGGTCGTCCGCGCATTATAGGTTCGTAGTGACGCCGTCAGGCGTTTATATGCCCTAACTGGCACACTACGAACCTGGAAGTGACCGGCACGTTGCTGCGATGTCGCTCAAAACCTCGCGAGTCCCGAGAAATCGAGTGTCGCAAAATAGTCCTCGACGGTCTCCGCGCGCCGGATCAGGGCGGCGCTTCCGTCCTCACGAAGCAGAAGTTCCGCGGACCTCAGTTTTCCGTTGTAGTTGAATCCCATCGCGTGGCCGTGGGCGCCTGTGTCGTGGATCGCGAGATAATCGCCGACCTCGATCTTCGGAAGCTCGCGATCGATCGCGAATTTGTCGTTGTTTTCGCAGAGCGAACCCGTGACGTCGTAAGTCTCGGTTCGCGGCTTATCGTCCTTCCCGAGCACCGTTATGTGATGGTAGGCGCCGTACATCGCGGGGCGCATGAGATTCGCCATCGTCGCATCGAGTCCAACGAACTTCTTGTACGTGTCCTTTATGTGCACGACCTCTGTGATCAGATAGCCGTACGGACCCGTGATAACTCTTCCGCATTCGAGGCACACCCGCACGGGCGCAAGCCCCGCCTTCCCGATGGTCTCGTCGTACTCGCGTCGGACTCCGTTTGCGATACTCGCGTACGATACCGCGTTCTGGTCCGGACGGTAAGGGATGCCGATGCCGCCGCCGAGGTTGACGAACTCGATTCGAACGCCGGTTTCCTTGTGGATTTCGACGACAAGCTCGAACATCATCCGCGCTGTCTTGATGAAGTGCGATTCGTCGAGTTCGTTCGAAAGCACCATCGTGTGCAGCCCGAAACGCTTGACGCCTTTCTGACTCAGAACGCGATAGCCCTCGAAAAGCTGCTGTCTTGTAAAGCCGTACTTCGCCTCCTCGGGCTTCCCGATGATGACGTTCGAAAACTGCCACGAGCCGGGGTTGAAGCGCATGCAGATCACCTCCGGAATCCCGGCGTGCTGCTCGAGATACGGAATGTGCGTGATGTCGTCGAGGTTGATTATGGCGCCTAGTTCGCGCGCCTTGACGAACTCCTTCGCGGGCGTGTCGTTCGACGTGAACATGATGTCTTCGCCGCGGATACCCGAACGCTCCGACAGAATCAGTTCCGGCATCGAGCTGCAATCGCCGCCGAATCCTTCCTTAGCGAGCAATTTCAGGATGTACGGGTTCGGCAGCGCCTTGACCGCGAAATACTCCTTGAAGCTGTCGAGGACGCCGAACGCCTCGGTGAACTTCCGCGCGTTCAGCTTGATCCGCTTTTCGTCGTACAGATGAAACGGCGTCGGATGCTTCTTCGCGATCTCCTCGATCTGCGTTCTCGTGAACTGAACTGTCTTGTCTGCCATTGTTACTCCTGGGATCGCGGACGTCCTCGTCCGCTAATTTCTCTCCTGGGACCGCGGACGTCCTCGTCCGCTAATTTCCCAAAATCCTCAGCGCAGAGCCGCGGAGAACGCGGAGCTTCGCAGAGATTCTCCCTCGCTCCTTCAGGGGAGGGTCGGGATGAGGGGCATAATTTACTTCTCGCCCGGGCGGGTTTCAACAAGGTGAGCACGCGGGATACGCGCTGTAGCGTCTTACCCATCGAGTCACGTGCCAGTCACTTTGGAAGTGACTGGCACGTTTGGGGACGAGGACATCCGTGGTCCAAGGTTAACCGAAAAACTCTTTGTGGAGGGTTTTCACCGCGTCTATGCACTTATCCTGATCCACGATGAAGCTGACGTTCGTGTTCGATGCGCCCTTCGTTATCATGTGGGTCTTGATTCCGTTCCTGCCGAGGTTCGAGAAAATCCTTCCCGAAACGGTATTCTCAAGCTTGATGCCGTCGCCGACGACGCTGACTGCGGCTTTCTTTTCCATCGCGACCGTCGCGAAACTCCGCAGCTCGTCAAGAACCTTATGCGACACGCTATCCGTCGTCGTGAGCGACACGCTGACCTCGGTCGTCGCGAGCATGTCGAGCACGATCTCCGCCTCCGCGAACACATCGAATATCTTCTTCAGAAACCCGTGGGCCGCGAGCATCCTCGTCGAGACGATGTTTATCATCGCGATCTCTTTTTTGAATGAAATCGCCTTCACGGGTTTCACGGGCGCGTCGGTCTTATCGACGATGGTCGTTCCGGGATTAGCGGGGTCGAGTGTGTTAAGCACCTTCACCGGAATCCCCGTCTCCACCGCGGGAAGGATCGTCTTCGGGTGCAGAACTTTCGCGCCGAAGAACGCGATCTCGCTCGCCTCCGCGAAACTCAGCTCGCTGACGGTCCTCGCTTCGGGAACTACGCGCGGGTCGGTGGTCATAACTCCGCTGACGTCGGTCCAGATTTCGATGACGCTCGCCTCCACCGCTCTTCCGACAAGGGCCGCGCTGTAGTCGCTCCCGCCGCGGCCAAGCGTGGTGACGTCGCCCGCCTGGGTCTTCCCGATGAAGCCGGTGACAACCGCGGTGTGCGAAAGCCCGGTAAGCGCTTTCTTCATCAGTTCGCGGGACTCGGGCAAAGGTCGCGCGTTACCGAAGTCCGCGGTTGTGACCATGCCGACGTCGTAGGCGTCGTAACCTTTCGCAGGCTCGCCCGACTTCGTTAAGAATTCCGCGAACAGACGGGTCGAAATCCGCTCGCCGTAACTCGAAACTTTGTCGAGTATCTGCGGGCCGAGAACCCTTAGCGATTTGATCGCCTTGTAAACGCCCTTCAGGTCCGCGAAAAGAGACTCGAAGCTTTCCTCGTTCAGCGCCAGTTCCGAGGCGATCAGGGCGTGCCGCTTTTCGATTTCGCCGAGCGTCGCCGAGTAGGACTCTCCCTTCACGGCCTTTTGCGCACAGTCGATGAGGAGATCGGTGACTCCTCCCACTGCGCTCGCGACGACGATCTTGCTTCCGGCGCGGCTTTTGACGATCGACGCCGCGGTGCGAAACCTCTCCGGGTTCCCGAGTGAAGTGCCGCCGAATTTCAGGACGATCATTTTCTCCGCCAGTGATTGAATCAAAGAGATGTAAAACAACGACTTAAAAGCGTCGCCACGCCTGGAAGTCACACGACGTTCCGAACTGGTCGTAGCGGCAAAGACGCTCTTTTTACCGCGAAAGTTTCATTGTCGCAACAGACATCGCGGAATGAATGGGGCTTGAAACTCGCAGGAACTGTGTTTACTTTATCACCGCAATTTTTTTTGCAATTTTAATTATAAGAGTGTCGCAATTGTGAATGTTGTAGTTTACTTAAGCAGTTCGTCCCGAACGCGATTTCAGTGGGGCCGGTCGGGTCGAAAAGAAAGGCAAAAAGAGTACTCCCAACAAAGTCCAACATACGGAGCGCTTAGTGTTTCAGTTTCACGTTCCTCCATTGCATCCGGACATCTTGAGGGCCTTCAAATTGTGTCAGCGGGGAAAGTTTCAGGACGCCTTCAACTTATTGCAATCCCTCGGCGTCGAAGCGCTTGACGACGAATACCGCGAGTCCGCCTACTACTGTATGGGACTTGCGAAATTCTATATGAGCAGCATCGATGAATCGGAATCCTACTTCAACCTGGGACTCCGGATATCGAAAACGCCGTACCGGTTCTACGAAGCTCTTGGAAATCTCTACAGCATGACCGGACGGTACGGAAGAGCGAGGGACGCCCTCGACAAAGCCGTCGAACTCTGCGATGACCCGCAGGAACGCTCCCACGTACTCTGCTTCTACGGCCACATCCTGAACGAAGCCGGGAAACACATCAAAGCGATAGAAAAATTCCTAGATGCGGTCGCGGTCGATCCGTACAACGAGGACGCGTACTATTACCTTGGCCATATGCAGCAGCAGATGCGGCTGTTCGGCGAGGCGGAGTACAACTATCGCGAAGCGCTGAAAATCGATCCTTTCGACGTGGACGTCCGGATAAACCTCGGCAATACTCTCTGCGACACCGGAAGACCCATCGAAGCCATCGAGGAGTACCGCTACGTGACGGAAATCCATCCGCGGTGCGCGTCGGCGTACTACAACTGGTCGGTGATCCTGTATGCGCTGGGACAGATCGACGAAGCGCTCGCCAAGGCGCAGAAGGCGATGCAGCTCGATCCTTTCGACCCGAGAAATCCCGCGCAGGTCGGATTCGTTGAGCTTTCGCTCGGACGACCCGAGCGGGCGTCGGATCTTTTCGAGGCGGCGGTGGAGCTTGGCTCGGAGGATGCGCGGACATTCGCGGACTTCGCGGAGGCGCTGATCCTCATCGGCAAACGCAAGCAGGCGCTCGAAATCCTTCGGGAAGGCGCGACGCTTTTCGACAATCAGGCGCCGGTCGATGGAATTCGCGCGTTCATCGCGGACGAACGCGAGCATGTGAACGTGTACGAGATAGTCGTGCTCGGCAAGTATAACGTAATGGGCGCATTCACGAGGACGTTCACCATCCACGCGGAAAACCTCGATGAAGCGCTGAAGTTCTGCAAACTTTGCGACATCCGCGAAATCGCGCGTTCGTACGAGATCGTCGACTCCCGCTTGCTTGTGTCTCAGATTTCATCGAGCGCCGGCCCCGTGGTAGCGGGCGATCGCGTCCCGGTGAAGGACGACGAGCACCCGAAGAGCTTCGAGGACAAGTTCGCGCCGCCGGATCATTTGCACAAGGAACTGTGGGCTTCGTGATGTATGCGATAGATGTAGAGTGCGGATTCGAGCGCGCAGGGTCTCCATTCTGCGAACTTCAATTCGTATCCGCGGTTTGGGATCGGACTTCAAACCTGAAATTCATGACTTCGACTGCAACTCGCGGAACAACACACGGAACGACGCTATGTCCGCGTGAATCTGCGCGACGAGCGACGCCACGCCGTCGAACTTCATTTCCGGACGAAGGTATTTCAGCGGCGTCACGATCACAGTCTTCCCAAGAAGGTCCGCGCTGAAATCGAGCACATGGACTTCGATCTTCGTCGGAATGTGCTCCGCGTGGAATGTCGGGTTTTCGCCTATGTTCATTACCGCCGGGTGGCGCTGGCCTTCGAATTCCGCCAGCACGCCGTAGACGCCGTTCGGCGGGATAATTTCGTGGAACAGATCGAGATTCGCCGTTGGAACTCCGATCGACGCGCCGCGGCCCTCGCCCTTCTTCACCCGGCCTTCGAGAAAGTATTTTCGGCTCAGCATCCTTTCAGCGAGATCAAGATCGTTTTTCTGGATCGTTTCGCGCACGCGGGTCGAACTTATGAGTTCGTCGTCCAGATACACCGGGCCGACGCTCACGGCGCGGAACCCGCGGCGAAGCCCCGCGTATTCGTTCAGAAACGCGACGTCGCCCCTCCGGTCCTTCCCGAAGCAGTTGTTGAAGCCGAGCACGATGCGCGACGCGTTCAGAGTCTCGAAGAACACGCGGTCGGTGAAATCTTCCGCGGAAATCTGCGCGATGTCCCGCCCGAACCTTATCGGGATTACATGATCGATACCGAGTTCGCCTATCAGCCGGACTTTCGATTCGAGCGATAGAATTCTTCTTGGCGGGATGTTTCTGATCACCGCCATCGGATGGACGTCGAAAGTTACTACTACGCTTTCGAGGTCCAGTTCTCTTGCGGTCTCGCGAACCTTCCCGATTACCGCCAGGTGGCCTCTATGCACGCCATCGAAGGTTCCGATGGCGCATACGGAGCCTTCGATCTGTGGGATTTCGCTTAGTTCGAGAGCTTTCATAGCGGGCTTAGCGGAGTGAGGAGGCGCGTAACAATCATATCAGCGACTCCGCAAGTTCGCACTAGGCTCTCAAACTATCGCGGACAAACATGTGTTGAAAAGCGGTTCGGAAAGCTGTAGACTCGAAGCTCCCCTTTCGTGCGGCCTGAAAGGCGCAAATGAAATACACAGCGGTTTTAGCTTTCAGCATCTGCGCGCTCGCTGCCTGTCGGCAGCCGAAGGTGGTAGATTACGACTCGGAGATCGATCGAATCTGGGACGCGAATTTCGCCGCGTACGCGAAACCGAGCGAGCCGGTGAGTCAGGCGCTGATCCAAGTTTTCAGTGTCCGCAAGGAGCTGAAGCGGGAATTCGGCCCGAGGGAATGGAGACGCACCTACGAGCAGGTAGGCGCGAGCGAAATGCCAACCGGAGGCGAATTCGAACGCGTTCCCGAAACGATCACCCAGGAAAACGTCGGCTACGTCTACGAGTGGGAGATTTATGACAACGTAAAGGACATACAATACGCGCTTTATCAGATCGTCGACAAGGATGGCGTTTCCAGGGGATGGATCAACGCAGACGAGGGAGACACGTACCCGAATGACATTTTCTCGGAGTCCGTGTGGGAGGCTCCAGGGCGGATGATGCTTCCAAACGCGTGCGAACTCTGCCTCGGAGTCTCTGGGCCGCTGAGCATCGTCTCCCACACTGCGCAGTTTTTCAAGGAAGACATGGCGAGGCTCGAAAAAGAGTACCAGAAAGAACTGGAAGTGTATCTGGCGTCGATCGAGGAGCACGGGCAGGATACCGAACTCACGCTCGATCACCAGCCCATAAGATACCGGGAACTCGAAATGAAGCCGCCGCCGAGCGAGGAGTTCGCGGAGTTCGCGTACGGCGACGACGGCTTCCTCCAGAACCGCCCCGATCCGAACTCCCGAAGATCAAACTCTCAAGAAGAGTAGCCGGACTGCCGATAAGCGGTTTGAAACTTCCTGCCTTTCGAAGGCTGCGAAGTTAGGACTCGCAAAACATAAGTCACCCATCTCGCATCTCATATTCACGTCATCTTCGCATCGCTCTCGGTCGCCAAATCCTCGACGGAACTACGGCTACGACTCCGGTTTGGCTTCCTCGCGCAATGTGAACCTGACGCAACTCTGAGCGCGATTTTGGACGACTTTATTGTTCCGCGAGTCCTATATCCCGCCATATTTCCCGCCACGCATCCAGAGGAGTCATAGTGCAGAGCAGCGCTGCCAGCGACAGATTTCCAGCAAATCGGAAAGACGGCTCCCAGAGCGGCGTTTTCGGGAAGGCGTTCAAGCTGCTCGGGAACGTGTTCTTCGGAAACGAGGAGCCAGAGGCGAAAACCGCGCAGGACAGCGCGGCGTTCCAGCGCGAGCACGAGATCGCAAGCCTGAAAGCCCGCGCGTCGAGGCAGCAGGAACTCCTTTCGAGCGCCGCGGAATTCAACCGCCTCATGAACAACACCGAGGGATTCGAGGCCACGGTCGAACTCGTTCTCCGGTATATCGAAAGCCAGGTCGGCGCGACAGACGTGACGCTGTTCCTTCTCGACGAACGCTCGGGCCAGCACCAGGCCGCGGCAAGGCTGATCGAATCCGAACTGAAGTTCCGCGACGAGATCGACCTTCTCGGAATCCGCGGGTTGCTCGAAATCGAAAACGACGAGTGCGTCGTCTCGAAGCAGATTTTGCAGGCAAATCTCTACACGATTTCCCTCGCCGCTAACCGGAGGAACATCGGCGCGCTGCGGATCGTGGTGCCCCACAGCGACAGCGGCGAGGAAATCAGGGAAAATCTCGACATCCTCGAGCATATGAAGGCCCTGTTCGCCCTGAGTCTCACCAAGGTCATTCTGCGCCAGAAGAGCACGACGGACCAGCTCACGGAACTTCGGAACAAGGCGTACTTCACCGAGTTCCTGACGGAAGCATTCAAGGACGCAAAGCTCGGGAAGACCGCCATCGGGCTTCTGATGATCGACATCGACAAGTTCAAAGCCGTCAACGACACCTACGGCCATCTTTCGGGAGACATCATCCTGCGGGAGGTCGGGAAAATCCTTCGAAACCACGGAGAGAAGAACGAGGCGGAAACGTTCCGCTACGGCGGCGAGGAACTGAACCTCGTCCTTACGCGCGGCAAAGTCACGATCGAAGAGATGCGCAAGATCGCGGAGGACATTCGCGCAGAGGTCCAGCGCACCGCTTTCTTCAGCGACAAGGGAGAACTCGTCCCATGCACTCTTTCCATTGGCGTAAGCGTCTACGACGAACCGATGACAAGCAAGGAAGAGCTTTACACGAGGGCCGACGAATGCGTATACGCCGCGAAGAACGGAGGCAGGAATATGGTCGTTTGCTACGGTCCGGAGCTGGAAAAACTTCGCGCGGAAGCCCTGCCGAAGCAGCACGGCAGACGAAAAAAGGACGGAACCGGCGCGAAGTCCCGCGCAGCCGCTAAAAAAACCGCGAAGAAGTAGCCGGTTTCGTTTGCTACCTGATGCTACTCAATCTTTGCTACTGCTTGACTAGCGGCGGCGCGGACGGAAGGGGAGCGTTCGAATGTCGTGGACATTTTTTGAAGCGCATCAAGCGCGGTAAGCGCGTCACGTCCAAGCTCTCCAAGCGCTTTCGCAACGTCCTCACGCACCTGCCAGTTCGAA
>JANLHZ010000048.1 GCA_024653775.1 Planctomycetota bacterium
AGCAGGGAACAGGGAGCAGAGAGCAGGGAGCAGAGAGCAGGGAGCAGGGAGCAGGGAGAAGGGAGAAGGGAGAAGGGAGCAGGGAGCAGGAGAGACGGAGCGCATCCGGCCGACGGCGGTGAACGAAACCTCCACCATCGGAAGGCGCGCGCACAAGGTTTCTCTCCAGAACGCGCTCGACGGATTCGAGAGCTTCATCGCAGTCAACCGCGCGTCCATCGCGTGCATAGCTCTGCTCGTTACATATCTCGCGTTCTACTCCTTCAAAACCTTCGACCAGATCGGGGTCTGGAAGAACAGCGAGACTCTCTTCTCGGACGTCCTCAAAAACCACCACGGCGATCATTTCACCGCGAACTTCAACCTAGCGAGCTATTATCTCGAAGAGTCGGCGAAGAAGCCGCCGGAGCGGGCGCGGGAACTCGAGAACCGCGCGCTTGCGCATCTAGAGGCCGCGCGGAGTCAGGAGCACAAAACCCTCCGCTGGAACCCCGTGCGCGTTCTGATAAACTTGAGCGTAATCGCGCTGCAAAGGAACGATCTCGCGAAGGTCGAGGAACTTTTAGATGAAGCCTCGCCGCTGCTCGAGGTCGAGCGGGGCGAGCCTGAGGTCATCACGCGGAGGCTCCGGAGTCAGTACCATGACCGGAAAGGGCAGCTTTATCTCGCCCAGTACAAGAAACTCGGAAAATCGGACGAAACCCTCCGGACCCGCGCGGTGGAGGAGTTCCGGAAATCCATCGAAACCGACGAAACGAATTCCTTCGCCCACTTCAACTACGCGCTGATGCTCTACGAAGAGCAGCGGTTCCTACAGGCGAAGAAAGAACTCCGCCAGGCAATCATCCTGAACCCGGAAATGGACGACGCGTATCTCCAGCTCGGCACCATGCTTTTCAACCGAAGAAGCTTCGGCGCGGCTGAGCACAACTTCGTGCAGGTTCTGTTCCGCGCGAGGGACGAGTTCACGCTGCCGCGGCTTAGAAACGTTCTATCGAGCGCGGCGTCGAATCTGTATCTCCTTGAAGAACAGCGGATCATCCTTATGGACGAGAACGACCTCGAAGGCGACTTCCTGAAGGATCTGGGACGCGCGAGATTTCGGATGCGCACGCTTATCGACAGCGAACTCGAAGCGAGGGAAGAGAACATCGAATGGCGCGAAACGAAGGCGTGGTTCCTTTACTCGAGCTACGAGGGTTTTCCGGATATCGGGGTGAAGTACCGCGGCGAATTCACACACTACCTTAGGACTCTCGGCACAGACAGGTACAATCAACTCTTCGAAAGAATGAAAGCCCTCGGCGTTCTGGATTATATCGTTCATCCGGAGGCGTCCGAAGATGCTCTGGACGAAGTCGCTACGGGAGCAGAGACGGCTTCGGACGCGGCGGATGAAGTTGCGGCGGTCGACGACGGATTCAATCTGATAATCGAAACAGCGGAGGAGGAGGAGGAAATATCGACGGAACCTTCGCTTTTGGGCGCGAATCTTCTGGACGTCATCTCGTTTTACAGCGACGTACTCGGAGAGCCGGGCGCGCTCGACAAGGAGCCGCTGCTGCTGGGTCTCTGGGGCAACATAATTTCGTTCCAGACGAGGTGGAACAACGAGCGCTACTCGCTCTACTCCTCGGCGATGGCGGAGTTCCGCGACGTCTTCAAACGCTACGACGAGGACGTGGGCGCGTGCCGGGAAAGGATCGCGTCGAGTCTGGTCGGGCGAATCGTGGACTCGTTTACACCCGAAGCCACGGAAGGCGCGGAGCCTCCGGAACTTTCCACGGAGGAAATCCTCGCTATGCTGGACGAGACGTTCCCGCAAAATGAGGCGGGCGCTGTAGCGGCTCCGGTGAAGGACGCTATCGCGGAGTTTCTGACGAGCGAGGATCCGGTGAAAGTGGTTTCGAGGCAGCCCGAGGAATTCGTGGCGGAACTTAGGCGGATCGTCGGCGTTCTCGAAAACTTCGCGGAGGGCGAACCCGTGACGACGGACTACGACGACATCCTCGAAGCGAGACTTGCGCGCATCGAGGAGACGCGCGCCGCGTTGTCGGACAAGTTTCTTGGAAGAGTACAACGGCTCGTCGATATGCTTTTCAGCGTCTTCAGGGATCGCATCCGCGAGGCTCTCGCGGGTAAACCGGGGCGCGCGGACGAGGAGATCGGACTACAGCACGTGCTGACGCTTTTCGGCTCGAACAGCCTTGTGAAGAGCACCCTCAGCGAGATCAGGGAAATGCAGCGACAGTGCTCGGAGTTCGATCCGGAAAACGAGGAAAACCTCCTCGGACGCGCGGCGGTGATCACCGCGGAAGCGTCGGCCATCGTCGACCGCGTGACGGGAAGGATGGCGGAAGCCGGGCCGGGGAACTTCGGAAGGTTCTCGCAGGAACTCGCGCAGGCGGAGTCGCTTATCGATTCTGCATGCGATCTGGTTCCGGACTGCGATCCCGCGATGAAGCTCTGGTGCAGCATCAGACTCCTCGAGGCGAACGATCTACTCGCCAGGGCGGACACTCTCACCTCTCCGAACTCGGACGCGCAGAAGCTCGCGCTAAGCACCCGCGCGCTCGGGATTCTACGGGACTGCTACAGAAAATACCGGACCGCGCTTGTCAAAAACGTGATGCTGATTCTGCTCGATCAACTGATCAGTCAGGAGCGCTCGCGGGAATCGCCAGACGAGAACTTCCTCGTCGCGCTGACCGACGGGTACGTCGACCTCATCGACGAAGAACTTCCGTCCGTCCCGGAGGAAAACGGAAACGCCGCGATAGAGTTCCTCGTGGCGCATTACGAAAAGGCCGGGGACGACCGCGTTGCGATCGACTATCTCGAAAAGAAAGCGAACCTCTTCGACGAAAACGACCAGCGTCGATTCGCAGCGATGAACGAGCTTGCCCAGAAAGCCTTCGAGAAAGCCAAGGCGTCGGACCTCCTTTTCGCAAGGGCGGAAGGCGAGGAACGACAGAACTTCGCGAACCTCGCGTTCACCTACTATTCGATCGCGTACGAGAATTTTTCCGCGCTCGTCGGGACTAACGTGTTCGACACCGCCGCGCGGGATCACCTTTTCGAGATATGCAAACAGCTTTCGATATACGACGCGTCCCGGAAGGTGCGCTACCTCGAGCACGCGTTCGAGATTATGTCGCCTATGGCGGACAGCGAAATCGGAAGGGAAAACCTCGCGAAGATTTCGTACCAGATCGCGTCGTTCCTCTACGGCCAGGGAACCGAGGACTCCGAAGACCGCAGCCTCTATTATTCGAGGATGTGGCGGAACTTCGTCAGCGATCCGAAAAGCGAGGACGAGACGACGATGCGGAATCAACGGGCGAACATCTACCTCGCAAAGGCTGAGCGCGAAATGAATCGCGGCAATCTCGATCTCGCGGAGGAGCACATTCAAAGCGCCAGAAACGAGAACGTCGACATCCGGCAGATTCACTCCGTGACGGGCGATCTGTACATGCGGAGGTCTGAGAGGGAAAAAGCCGTGGAGGAGTACAATCTCGCCCTGCGGCTGTCACCGGGAAGCTACGAGGTAGTCTACAAACTCGGAAAGCTCCACTACGAGGACGAAAACTTCGGAAAGGCTTACGAGATGCTCGAAAGGTATCTCGATCGGTCCGCCGGAAGGAGGGACACTCCGGAATATCTGAGCGCGCGCGCGATGATGGACGACATCTCCGGCAAATACCGCACGGCGCTCGAAGAGGGACGAATCGCGGCGAGAATGGCGGACGCTACAGGGGACCTCAGCTACTTCGCGGAGGCGAGACGATGCTACGAGATCGTCGCCAGCATCGACAGCGATAGCGGGAACTACCACAGAATCCTCGGGAACATCTGCCGAATGATGGGCGACTTCTCCGCGGCGGAGGATTATTACAAACGGGCCGCGCTGAATCCGTCTCTCGCCGAGGAGGCCGCGTTCAGGCTCGCGCTGAACAAGTTCGAGATGGCTCTGGCGCTATACACCGGAGACGAGCGGGACGCGATTCTTCTGGAGGCAAGGGCGATGTTCGAGGATTACCTCTCCAATGACGGGACCGCTGACAATCCGGAGTGGATAGTCTACCGCGGCGTATGCACGGAAAAGCTCAAGCAGATCGAAGTGTTCCTGAGCGAATAAATGGGTCCGTCCCTATTTATTCATAAGCGCCTGCTTGTAAAACGCTCCGGTGGAATTCAATCATTGTCCGATGCTGCGCGCCGGACTGTTTTACACGAGATGGAGGATTCTGATCGACAGGATCGTGAAGGCGCAGCAGCAGAGGCCGCTACTTGCGCGAAGGTCGCTTTCGAAGGAGCTGCGCGAGGCAAACACCCTCCACGAGGAATGGGGCCGGGCGCTCAGCGAAATCGGGGTTCCTTGCGTCACTTTTTCGACGGAAGACGCGGGTCTTACCTCGGACTGGGCGCTGTCGCTGTTTCCGTTCCTCTGGGAGCAGGTCCGGCGAAATTATTACAAGGTTCCGTGGCTGCGCGAAAGCTGCGTCAGGTCGTCGGAGGCGCGCGTTCACCACGCAGTGAAAAAGCACAGGCTAAGCAGCGTAATGTTCATTCACAACGATCAGATCGACGCGGTGAGCCAGGGTTTCATCGAAAGACTTCGCAGCGAAGGCGTCGTCACCGCGATCAACTGGGGCGGGCCGCTGAACCTTTCGCCCGCGAACGCCGTCCGATACCTTCGCGCCGCGGACTTCGTCGTCACATGCTCGTCGCAGCTTGAAGCCGAAATCCGCGGGATCGGAGCAAGAGACGTGCTGATGCTTCCTCACTCGGTCAACACGCGCACTTACAAACCGCTGAAGCCTTCCGCGGAGGACCGCGCGAGGTTCGGAGCGACGGTGAGTTTCGTCGGAAGGCATTATCCGTCCCGTGAGGAAGCGATCTGTAAAATCGATCCATCCGTCCTCAGCATCTGGGGGCCGGGCTGGGAGCGGAGCGAGCTCGTGCGGCGGAATCCTTCTGTGCTTCGCGGCGGCTCAGTCAGCGGTAGCGACATGTGCAAGATCATCAACCTCAGCCGGATTTCGCTCAACAGCCACGGCGGTACGACGGACGAAGGACTCGCGTTCGGAAACCAAAGGCTTTTCGAAATTCCTGCCTGCGCCGGGTTCCAGTTCGTCGAGGATCATCCGGACGTTGACCGCTATTTCAGGCGCGGCTCGGAGATCGAAACGTTCTCGTCGCCAGAGGAACTCGCGGAGAAAGTCAGGTATTATCTGGCGGACGACACAGCGAGAGACAGTATCCGCAGGGCCGGATACGCGAGGGCGATATCGGATCATACCGTCAAATGCAGGATGAAAACCTACGCGGAATATGTCTCTAAAAAAATTAGTTGAGCCGACGAGTGTCCGTAAGCTGACGATCCTCAGAAGCTGCTCGCAAGACGCGATGGCGAAGCTTCTGCCTGGAATCATCGCGGCTTTCCCGAACGCGAAAACGACGATCGTCAGCTCGAAGCCGGACGATCTCTCGTATGCGGGCAAATTGGTAAGGCACAGGCTCGAAAAGGTAAGCACGGACTCGAATTATCTTTCGCCTTACTGCGTGGACATAGAGAACCTGCGCGCGAAAGCGTCCGCTGAAGTTTGTCTCTACGTCTGTCCGTGGCAGGATTTCGAGTTCGAGGAAGTGCGCTTCCTCGCCACGATACTTGCGGACGAAATCGGCAGCGTCTCGAGTCGCGGCGAGATCGCGTTTCTTTCCCGCGGTGCTCATTACGAACTTTATCGTAAAGACGTCCTGCACAGGAGGCTGCTGAAAATCGTCTACCCGCTAATTGCGCTTATCGAGCGAATCCGCATTCCCGGACTGCGCGGATTCGTATCGCGGATTTTCGCGGGAAGAATGAACGATTACGATCCTCCCGGAAAGTTCGGGGAGCTTTAGCGTTCGACCTAACTTTGTCCCGTTTATCCGATCGTCATCGCCGCGCCGCTGACGATCGTCCCACGGGGGTTGTCCGCGCTCGAAGTTAACGTGAGGTCCGGATAGCCGCCGCCGTCCGCGATCGAAGCAGCGAAGCCGTTTCCCGTCACAGCGGAACTGAAGTTGTAGATCACGATAAACGCCTTCGTGGCGCCGGAAGGAATCGTGTACGAAAGTCCGCTGAAGATTACGGTTCCGTCATCCGCGGAATACGTTCCCGGCGTGCCAAGGACGATATCGGTTCCGGAATCGTACACCCCGTTTCCGTTGACGTCCTCCACGAGGCTGACCCCCGAAGGCGCGAGTTCGTTCACGTCGTGTCCGGAACCCGAGGACGCGACGACGATTTGATCGATGGTCGTGTCCTCGGCAATGCCGGCCTTTATCAGGAATTGCATCATCGTGAAACCCTGCGCGTTCGGCTCGACCGCGGCATTCGCATCCGGATTGTCAAGCCCGGTGACGACTGTCGCGGTTCCGTCCTGAATCCAGTTGATGTTGAAGCTCATTCCCGGGTTGTCGAAGTTCGGACCGGCTTTGCCCGTGGTTCCATCCGAAGCGCCGTAGCCGGTTACGTAGAGATTCGAGTTGCTTCCGGAGGCGGTCTGGATGTTGAACTGGCATTCCGTGTCGAAGCTGAGGTCGGCAAATTCTAGCGACGGGTAGGGAGCGACTATGTCGATGCAGACTCCCGCAGGTTCCGGATCGATGAAGTTCACGTGACCGAAGTACGAGATGGTCACGTCGGCGTTTATCTGGATTCCGGAGGCCGAAAGTCCCTTCACCGTGGCGCCTAAGAGATCGAGCGAGCTTCCCGTGCGCTGGACCCAGCCCCAGTAAGTGCTGCCCGGATTTGCGCTCTGGAACGTGGTCGCGCCCTCGAAGAGCGCGTTCAGACTTCCGTAGACGTCGATTCCGTTCGCCTGCGTGAAGCTGATGGTGTTCGTTTCCATCAGGTTGATGGTACTCCCCGCTCCGATGGACAGACTTCCCGTTTCGATGCTTGCTCCCGAGATCGTGGCGGCTCCGCCCGAGTTAGCGGAAATACCCGCAACCGTGAGGGTTCCGCCGGTCGTACCGACAACGCTGCTCCCTGAAAGCTCGATCGCGGCATCGACGTAGACGTTTCCGCTGAAGGTCACGGTTCCTCCGTTATTGACGAAGAGACCGCCAAACCGGCTTGCCACCGCGCTCGAACTGTACATTGTCACGGTCATCTCGCTCTGTGGCTGGAGGTATACCTGCGTCCCGGTGGAGATGAAAGCCTTCGCCGTGCCTCCCGAGTCGGCGGTGGCGACGAAGCTCGTTCCGTAGCAATAGATTTTCCCGTCCGTGAAGTTGCCTTCGCTGGTCGCTGAAGCGTTGTAGTATTCGGTTCTGAATTCGCAGTTCCCGTGGACGATAAGGTTATCGTCGGGCTTATCGATTATCAGTCCGTCGCCTATGGTGTTGGAAACTTCGACGAAGAGGTTTCCGCCAATCTCAAGCGTGAACCCGAAAGTCGCGCCCATTGCGAGGGAGTAGCCGATGTCGACATAGAGACTGCATGCGGGGTCCGTCATGAAGACGCTGTAGCTCATAACGATGTTTCCCTCGCAGCGCGTTTTTGCGACGGTGTAACTCCCGTTCACCACGGGAAGCGCGTTTGAAAGATAAGTCGCGTAAGTCGAACTTTGGGTCAGCGAGGCCCCTGTATTTACCGTGATGGTTCCCGTGACACGGACATTCGACACGAACGTCGTACCCGCGGTGTTTTCGACGGAAACATCCTTGAACCTAGTCCCGCTGAGGGACGAAGCGTAAAGCGATACCGACTGCGGGCCTTGCCCGTCGGCGAAGTGAACGACAGTTCCCGTGGAGATGAACGCATTTGCCGTACCGCCTGAGTCCGCGGTCGCTGTAAAATCGCCGTAGATGTAGAAGTCTCCCGCGGCGAAGTTTCCCTCGCTGGTGGCGGAGGCGTTGTAGTACTCCGTGAGGAAAGTCGCGTTGCCGGTTACGTATGCCGAGCATCCGGACTGCGTCATTTTGAGGCCGTCGCCCGCGGTATTCGAAATCTCGACGACGAGGTTCCCCGGAACGGACAGGGAGAAAGTCGCAAGGTCGAGGCTATATCCGAGGTCAACGTAGAGATCGTTGACGGTTTCGCTGAACGATACGCTGGCCGAGAGTGCGATGTTTCCTTCGACGCGGGTCTTTGCGACGCTGTACGTCCCTCCGCTCAAAAGAGGCAACGCGTTCTTATAGTAGGTGGCGTAAGACGATGTTTGGTTCAGAGCGCCTGTAGCGGTCACTTCCAGCGTTCCGGTGACGCGGACGCTAGAATTCAGCGTCACTCCCGCGGCGTTCGCGATCTCGACATCGACGAACCTCGACGCGGTGAGGGAGGAAGCGTACATACTGACGGTCTGCGGGTTCGTTCCGTCGAAGAACGCCTTCGTCCCGGTGGATATGAATCCGTTTGCGGTTCCCCCGGAATCCGCGGTCTGCGTGAAGTTGCCCTCGAAGTGGATTTCTCCCGCGACGAAGTTGCCGCTGCTGGTGGCGCTAGCGTTATAATAGTCTGTGGTGAACGTCGCGTTTCCGTGGACTATCACGACGCTGAGCGAATCGAGGAGTCTCAGTCCGTCTGAGACGGCGTTCGATACCTCCACCGTAAGATCGCCTCCGATATCGAGTGTGAACGCGCCCACGCTGAGGGAATAACCCGGGTCGACGAAGATATCGCACGTCGCGACCGAAAGCGTGAGGTTCTCGGTCATTGCGATGGTCCCTGCGACGCGGGTGTTTGTGACGCTGTACGTCCCCGCGGTGATCGTGGGAAGAGCGGTCTGACAGTAAAGGTTCTTGCTCGAAGCCTGGGTAACGACTCCAGAGACGAGGTCGAGCAAACCCGCGACGTAGACATCGGAACTAAACGTCACGCCCGCTCCGTTATCGATCTCGACATCATCGAAGTGCGAAAGCGAGAATCCAGGGTTCGAGAACGAGACGGTCTGCGGGGACGAACCGTCGAACACCACCTTCGTTCCGCTCGACATGAATCCCGTGCCCGGTCCTCCTGAAGCGACGGTCTGAATGAAGTTGCCCGCGAGGTTGATGACTCCTTGCGAGAGGTTCCCGCTGCTCGTTGCTCCGCTCTGATAGTATCCGGTGCTGAAGGTGGCGTTTCCGCCAACGTCGAGTACGTCCGCGGCGTTCGTCATCGCCAGTCCTGAATTCGCGGTGGCGTTCAGTGTCACAGCGAAGTTTCCGCTGACAGCGAGCGTGTGCCCGGACAACGTGAAAGTTGCGCCCTCGGAAATGGTGAAGTTACCGTTCACCGTGGTGTTTGACGCAAGCAGGACATCGTCCTGGATGTATATGTCGGTGGAAATGGAAGCGGGTAGCGTGACCGCCATTCCGGTGCCGCCAAGGTAGGTTTTCGAGACGGTCCACGCGCTTCCCGATGAATCGACGAGACCTTCCGCGAGCGTAACTTCGATTGAAGTCGAGTTCGCAGACACGGTTCCCGACGCGATCGTGGCGACGCCGCCAATGGCGCCCGATGTATTGAATTTGACGCCCGCCTGGTTGCTGAACGTAACGTCGTCGAAATGGGATGCGCCGATGCCCGGGTTTGTAAAGCTCACTGTCTGCTGCGATGTTCCAACGAACTCGACCGTCGTGCCGGTGGAAACGAACGCGAAAGCCGATCCGTAGCTTGCCTGGCTCTGAGTGAAGTTACCGAAAAGCTGAATCGTTCCCGCTGTCAGGTTTCCGCTGCTGGTGGCAGTGCCGTTATTGTACGCGACGCTGAAAGTCGCGTTTCCCTGGATTACGAGTGAATCCATCGCGTTCGTCATTATCAGCCCTGTTCCGGGAGAGTTACTGATGGTGCAGGTGAAGTTCGTTCCGACGGTGACGGTGTTTCCTCCGAGCGTGAACTTCGCGCCTTCGGAGATAGTCAGACTGCCGCTGATCTCGATGCTGTTCGACAGTGCGATCTCGCCAACTATCGTCAGGTTCGTTTGCATGTACGTCGTAAGCGAGGTCGTAAGCGCGTTGTCGAGGGTGGTGTTCGTGACCTTCCAGCGGGAGTTAGATGCGTCGATCAGATTCGTTTTGAGAGTTGCTGCGCCTGACGCGCTTGTGACGTCCCCCGCGAGACATGTGACGTCCTCGCTGAAGCGTATCGCGCTCGACAAGTAGCAGCCCGCCACGTTGTTGAAATCGACGCTGTAGAATCTTCCGTCGCTTGCGCCCGTGGAACTCATGCTGATTGTCTGCTGGACGCTTCCATCGAAAATGACGTGAGTTCCCGTGGAGATGAACGCCTTGTGGGTTCCGTACGATGAAGCGTTCATCGTGAAGTTACCGCGGAAGTGGATTTCTCCCGCGGTGAAGTTGCCAAGGCTAGTCGCTGACCCGTAGTTGTAACCGCCCGTGAAGGTCGCGTTACTTTGGAGAGTAAGGACGTCGAGCGCGTTCGTCATCACGAGTCCCGAGCCGACGACGTTGTTCAGCGTGTTCGTGAAGGTTCCGTCGACCGTTACGCTGTTCCCGCCGAGCGTGAAGGTTGCGCCTTCCGAGATTGTGAGATTCCCGAGAACATTGAGACTACCCGAAAGCGTAACCTCGTTTAAAATCGTGAGGTTCGAATCGAGCGACGACGGGAACGAAACCTGCGCGGCGTTGTCGAGGGTGGTGTTCGTCGCTTTCCATCTCGCGTTCGATGCGTCGAACAGATTCGAGTGGAGGGTGATTACGCCGGACGCGCTTGTGACGTCGCCGCTTTGGCAGGTGAAGTCGCTCAATATGTGCGCCGCGGAGCTGAAGTATACTCCGGCGGCGTTATTGACCTCGATGGTACTGAATCTTCCGTCGATCGTGGACGACGAACTGAATGAAATCGTCTGCTGGACGTTTCCGTCGAAAATGACGTGAGTGCCCGTGGAAATAAACGCCTTGTGCGTTCCATAGCTTGACGCGTTCATCGTGAAGTTACCGCGGAAATGGATAGTTCCGTCGGTGTAATTTCCCGCGCTGGTGGCTGAACCGTAATTGTACCCTCCCGTAAAGGTCGCGTTCCCCTGAACGTAGATGAGGTCGAGCGCGTTCGTCATCACGATTCCGGTGCCCGCCACGTTATTGAGGACGTTCGTCAGGGTTCCGGATACGTTCAGCGTATTCCCTGAGAGCGTTAAAGTCGCGCCTTCCGAAACCAGAAGATTCCCAGTTGCTGTGAAGTCGCGTGGAAGAGACATGGTTCCGGATACCGTAACAGCGCTGACGACTCCCGCGGGCAGATTCGTCGTGGTTCCGAAAAAGTTCGTGATAGAGGCCTGCCAGCGATTTCCCACCGGGTCGGCGAGGTTGCCGCCAAGGTATACGGTTCCGCCGCCTCCGCTTGTGACGTTGCCGTTCGTCAGCGTGGCGTTACCCGTAATGTACGTATTGGTGCTGAAGTAAAGGCCGGCGGCATTGTTAAGCTCGAAGTCCGCAAATCGCGAGGAGGTCAGCCCCGGGTTCGCGAAGGAGACGTTCTGTTGGTTCGAGCCGTCGAAGACGACTTTGGTCCCGGTGGAGATGAACGCGTATCCGGAGCCGTAGGAACTCACGCTCTGCGTGAAGTTGCCGCGGAACCTGATCGTCCCCGCGACGTAACTTCCGTTACTTGTCGCGCTGCCGTTATTGTATTCCGTGGTGAAGGTCGCGTTGCCGGTTACGATAAGTTCGTCGCTTTCGTCGAGTAGTCTGAGGCCTTTATTCGAGGTGTTGTTAAGACGGACGGTAAGGGAACCCACGCTGACCGAGTTTCCACCGAGCAGCAGACTTCCTCCGGGCATTACCGTTAGCAGTCCGGCCGAACTGACGGTTCCCGAGCAGGAGTAACTTCCGTAAATCGACGTGACGGGAATGTTCCCCTCGATTTCCGACCCGGTTCCATAGGCGTACAGCTCGCCTGAACCGGCGACGCTGCCTTTAAGGTAGATGTCCCCATATACGGAGAACGTTCCCGAGCTGAAGGTCAGCGTTGCGCCGGAATCCACTATCAGACCGAGGATACTCGCCGAAGGAGCTGTTTGCGGCTGAATGGGAGTTCCTGCAGGAACGTAAGCCACGGACGACGCGTCTGGCGCGGTTCCGACGGACCAGTTGGAGGCATTGCTCCAGTTGGCGTTCGCGGTTCCCGTCCACCTTGGACCGAGACCCGCGATGATGCGCGGGTTTCCGCTTTGCGCCGCGTAGCCTCCGGAATTCTTCACGGTCTGCTGTCCGCTCGTCATCGTGACGCGAGTCGTTTGCAGCCAGTCGCCAAGTGTCGAACCCGACGCGAAAGTTATCGTGACTGTTTGTCCTGACGCCTCGAACGTCGCGGAAAGAGAGCCTGCGTTCACGCCTGTGAAATCGAAGTCGGATAGAGTCGTTGCCGAGTCGTTATCGACAGTCACGCCTTCGGAGAACGTCAGCGTTATGGTTGTCCCGCCGACGAGATCGTTTCCGGAAAGCGACAGGCTTGAAACCGCGCTCAGAAGTACCGGACCCGCGCTCGATTCTTCGAGAATGTCGCCGGACGCGAGATCGGGCATCGGATTTCCGTACATATCCTCGATCAGCGCGCCAGACGTCACGACGTCCTTCGGGTCAGTTCCGAGGACGCCGGCCCCTGCAAGGGTGATTGTGAAGATGTTATCGTTCGCAATTTCGCCTGTGTCGAACCCCGTCGCGACGACTCCTCCGATGGTTGCGACCTGCGGATTCGCGGTGGAATCGAGAACGTTTTCGCTCATCACGAACTTTGCTGAGTCGACGCTGCCGTCCGCGTCGAGATCGAGCGTTGTGATGCTTATCGCGGTTGGCGCGATAAAGTCGAAGGTGTATGCCTCGGACGAGACGCTTCCGGAATTCTGTGCGGTATCCCGCGCAAAGAATTTCAGCGTGGTATCCGAAGAAATGTCGATAGGCACGGCATAGGCGCTAGACGACAGCGTCGGAGTAGAGTTATCGACAGTGTAGTATATCGTCGCGTTCTCGCTCGCATAGAGCGACACCGTTTGCCCCGCGCCGTAGGTGCCGCCGGGCGGAGTAGCGTAGACCGTCGGCGGCGTGGTGTCGAGCGTGATCGCAATGCTCACGGGACCGACGTTCACGAGTTCGAACTCGTCCTTGATCCAGAGGTAGAGCGTCTTGACGCCGTCGCCGGATGAAAGAGTGAACGACGACGGCTTCACCGTCACCCAGTTCGGATTCTCAGCGGTCGGCATAGTGCTCTGCGTCTCGGAGAGCATCCACGAGGTCGCGGCGCTGCCATCGCTTATGTTCACGTAAAGCGCGGTCGTGGGCGTGACGCTGGAACTCTCGGTTTGCTGGGAGTAAGCGGAGAGGAACGGATCGTCGGGCGGAACGACATCGATGACGTAGGTTTCGGACCCAACCTCCGACGCATTGCTCGCGAGGTCGATCGCGATGAATTTCAGCGTGGCGCTCGAGTTCAGGAAAATCGGATCGACGTAGACCGTCGCGAATGACGTCGGCGTGCTCCCGTCTAAGGTGTAATGGATCGCAGAGGTTTCGTCGGCGGTGAGAGTTACTGTGACGGGAGTCTGGTAGGTTCCGCCTTTAACGTCCGCGCTCACGGTTGGCGGGTCCGCGTCGACGATGTATTCCTCGGTGTTGACGTTCTCCGCGTTGTTCGAACCGTCCACAGCGAAGAATTTCAGCGTCGCCGTGCTTTCGAGAACGATGGCGGTCGTATACACGGTCGATTCGATTGTCGGCGTGCTTCCGTCGGTTGTGTAATAGATGGTCGCGGATTCGCTCGCTTCGAGAGTTACGCTCGGATACTGATTGAAGTACCCGCCTTGCGGAGACGCGGTGGTGACGGGCGCGGAGTTATCGACTATGTCGTAGACCTCGGCGGAGACTCCGCTGACGTTTCCGTTATAGTCGACGCCGTAGAACTTGAGCGTCGCGCTCGCGGCGATCGTGAACGGGCCGTAGTAGTATGGCGAACTTATCGTCGGCGTGCTCCCGTCGAGCGTGTAATAGATGTACGCGTTCTCGCTGGAGACGATGCTTACCGTCACCGAATCGCCGAACTCTCCTCCGGCGGGGCTCGCGCTAAGCTCGGGCGGCGTGACGTCGATCGTGTAGACATTCGTTACGACGCTACTCTGATAGCCGCGAGAGTCAATCGCGCGCACTTTCAGCGTTGTCGTAGCGCTTATCGCGATCGGTCCTTCGTAAACGTTCGATTGATTCGTCGGCGCGCTTCCGTTCGTGGTGTAATAGACCTGCGCGTTATCGGCGTTCGCGGTCACGGTCTGCGCGGAAGAGAAAGTTCCGCCCGATGGAGTTACGCTCAGCGCAAGTATCGGTTCCGAGGTTTCCGTCCTCGTCTCTACCGCGGTCATGTAAGCGTCGACGACGGTAATCTCTTTGGTTGCGCCGTCGAGGGTGAATACGTCCCAGAGGGTTCCTACCGCGCCCTCTGTGGCGCTGAACGTCGCTACGAGTCCGGTATCGTCGTAGACCTCCACCACTGCGCCGGAGTTTCCGAGAGTCACGTTGCCGAGTTGTCCGACGCTCGAGTAGTTGTTGACCTGATACCTGTATGTCCCGCTGAAGAAATTCGTTACCGTGATCGTTTCCGGACCGTAGGAATCCGTGTCGTCGTTATCGATGCTCACGTATTCGTCCGGGCTGTATTCCTGCGAATAGTAGACGTGGAAGTTTGACCCGCTCGACATCGGTCCGACGAGGTGCGCGTCGAGATCGCCTGGAGTTTCGCCCCACGTAAGCACGATGCGGTACTGACCCGCGACGACGATCGGAGAGAGCGCAAGCGGATTGACGATGGCGTTCGACACGCCGTCAAGGGAGACGGACGCGATTGCGCTGAAATATCCGGTGCGGGACGCGCGGTACGTGTAAGTCGTCTGCGTGAGTCCGCTGAAGACGAATGCGCCTTCGTTACCTGTGGTAATCGTCTGAACCGGGTTTCCGGAAACCGTGTCGCCTATGTAGAGTTCGACGCTCGCGCCCGAAACCGCGGAACTGTCGGTCGCGCTGATTACAGTTCCGGAGATCGACGACTGCCCCGCGAACTGATACGCGATGGTCTGTATCGCGCTCGCGTTGTTCGCCGAGTCGATCGCGAAGAATTTCAGCAGCGTAGTCGCGCTTAGATGGAGTCCGTCCGGGTTATAGATCGTGGACGTTGTCGTCGGCACCGAGCCGTCAGTCGTGTAGTAGATCGTCGCGTTCGGATCGCTGCTATCGAGGAAGACCGTGATCGGAGCGTTGTATGTCCCGCCCTCGTGGGACGCGGTCACCGTTGGCGCGACTGTGTCTATGTAGTAGACCTCGTAAATGTACGGACCGTATTTTCCATCGCGATCGATGGCGTAAAGCGCCAGAGTCTGGTTTGTGGAAACCGTTATCGGACCGTTATAGATGTGGTACAGACCATTGGTTTCTTCGCTCGCATAATAGATCGTCGCGGATTCGTCGTCGCAGGTAACCGTGACCTCCACCGGACCGCCGTACTCGCCGCCGGGGGGCGAGGCGTGGACGGAAGGTCCGCGGTAATCGAAGCTGTACGACCACACGGCTTCGTCGCTACGTAGTCCGTTCGAGCCGAATGCGATGCAGTGGATCGTTACGTCCGCTTCGAGATAGAACGGACCTGTGTACGCGGTCGATTCCTGCGTGGGCGTGGAGCCGTCGAGGGTGTAGCGAATGTCGGCTTCAGGATCGCCCGAAACGATTTCGACGGTTATCGGCGTCTCGAATACCCCCGCGCCCGGAGTTACCGTCAGCGTAGGCGGCTGCGGCTCCGCCACGAACGTGTACGTTTCCCGGCGGACTTCGCTCTCGTTTCCAAGTCGGTCCACAGCGAAGAAGCGAAGCTCGGTCGCGGAGGAGATGGTCAGCGGATCCGTGAACCGCGCGAAAGTCGATCTGTCCGCTTCGATCAAGCTGAAATATGTCTGTCCCGGCTCGCTCGAAATTATATCGACGCTCACCGGCTCCTGAAAGTTCCCGCCCGCGGGGCTTGCGTGCACTTCCGGCGGCGTCGAGTCTACCGAGACGACTATCGGAACGCTGATCGCGACGACGGTTTCGTTTTCGCGGATTACCGCGCGGAACGAATGCCCGCCGTCGCTGGTTCTGCCCGCGAGTTCGAAGAAGAACGAGCCGAAGTCGTCCGCGAGCGCCATAGCGATGGGGTTTTCTCCGTCGAAGAGTTCGACCACGAGGCGCGAGTTCGTGAAGCCCGCAAAACTGAATATGCCTGATCTCGAGAACGCGCGGTTATCGATGGCTACGGTCTCTGAAAGTAGCGCAAGCGATACCGTCGGCGCGGGCGCCACCGCGGTCAGCGTGACCTGGTTCGAAGTCTGACCGTCCGGGTTGACGACTCGAACGACGAAATTTCCGTCGGGGATATGAGAAATGTAAAGCTCGATCAGCGACGAGCTTTTGACCACGCCGAAAGTAAGATCTGGCGTGCCGGCGCTTGCGGAATCGAGGTTGTAAACTATCTGGTCGTTCACGAAGACGTGCGAGTCCGTGACAAAGTAGTTGCCGCGGATTTCGACTATTCCACCTGTAACTTCGATCGTGGAAGGAAGGAGTCTGTTTATCGTCGGAGCGGGCGCGTAGCGGAACCCGAGCGCGAGGGTGGACGTTTTCGCGCCGGTCGCGACTGTGACGTTCACCGCGAGCGGCGACCTCGTCCCCGCGGGCGCGGCGGGAACCGTTACTTCGAGTTCCACGGGCGAAATCAGCGTCACGGTCTGCGCTGGAACGTCTCCGAAGCTGACCACGGTGTTCGCGGAGAAGCCCGAGCCATGGATTTTGATGGCGGTCCCGCCCGCGATCGGACCGACCGAAGGCTGGATCCGCTCGACCGAAAGCGGAACGACCGGAGGAAGGTAGATGAATTTCGATGACGCGGTCCCCTGAAGGCCGTCGGGATTTACGACGCGGACCGTGGCTTCGACGGCGTTCGACGAAGTCGATCCAGACCCCGCGAGTGCGGGCACGACCGCCGCGATCTGCGTTTCACCGCTGACCGAGACCTCCGTCGCGCGGCGTCCTCCGATGTAAACGATGGTGCCTGCGCCGAAATTCGTTCCCGTGATCTCTATTTGCGTTCCGCCCGAAAACGCTCCCGACCTAGGCGTGAAGTCGCTTATCGAAGGCGGAGTGAAGACGACTTCGGTAGTGCGGAACGTGCTAGTGAAGGACTGCGCCCCCGTTAAGAGCGTGTCGGAATCGAATGAGTTTCCGTCGGGATCGAGCAGCAGCGAGTTGATCGTGACGCTGATCAGGCTGTTCGAGGGATAAGCGCTCGTCGGAGTGAAGATGACCTTTTTCTTCTCCGGACCGAGGGCCCGCGTGCCCTCGATGACGCTCCCTTCCGAATCAGTGACTCTTATCGACGACGCGGTGACGCTGGACGCGCTCAGAGGCTCCGAGAACCTTAGCTCTATCTGCGCGTCAAGGATTACGTTCGCCGCGCCCTGGAAAGGCCTGACGCTCTGGATCGTCGGTCCGCCGGTCCCTACCTCGAAGTAGACCGGGTTGCTTTCCTGCTCGCGAGAGATCACCCGCAGAAGTCCGCTCGTCGCGCCCGTCCCGACGGTGAACCTGATCTTCGTTCTGGATGACGCGTCCGCGTCGATTTCCTGGGTCACGCTACCGATTTTGACTGTATTCAGCGCCGCGTCGTAGCTGAAGCCCAGGCCGTAGATTTCGACGGTTCCTCCGACGTCGGCGAACTTTCGCGAAAGCGAGCTTATCGTCGGCGCGATGTCGCGGATGAAAACGACCTGCACTTTGCCGTCGCCGCGGTTACTGAACATCAGCCTTGTTCCGTCCGGAGTCACCGCGATTCCGCTCGGGTTCCTCCCGGCGCCTATGCCCGCGCTTTCGAGGGTCACGCCCTCCGAATTCAGCGAAAGCACCCGCACCGCGCCCTGACCTCTCGTCGTGACGTACGCCTTGTCGCCCGATGGAGTGAACGCGATCGCCACGGGCTGAATCCCGAGGCTCAGAGTCTTCGTGACGCGCTCCGTTCTCGTGTCGATGACGCTGATGGTGCCGTCCCCGTAGTTCGTTACCAGGACGTAGAGTCCGCCCGGAGAAACCTCGGCCCGCGCGGGATTGCTTCCAACGCGGATCGTCGCGCCCGTCGCTTGCGTCTCCGGATCGAAAATCGTAAGGGTGCCGTCGAAATAATTCGCCACGAACCCCTTCGATCCGTCCGGAGAAATCCCTATGCCGTTCGGGCCTTTGCCAGTGCGGATGAATGCCGCGGTCGAAAGCGTTTCGAGGTCGATCACCGCGAGCGTATCGTCGGCGTAATTCGTTGCAAAGAGAGTCCCGCCGTCCGAAGAGAGCGCGAGTCTGACTGGACGTTTGCCGACGGAAATCGAACCAGTGATCTGCATCTTCGCTGAGTCGATCACGAACACGCTGCCTCCCGCCGAGGCTTTTGTCCCGAAGTTCGCGGCGTAAATGGTGCTTCCGTCCGCGGAGTAAAGAAGGTCCGTCACGAGTCCGACAAGCGAAAGCGCGCGACCCGTGGCGGTTCCGGTCTCCGCGTCGAATTCTATCAGCCTGCCCCTGCTTTCGTCCGTGACGACTGCGGTTGTCCCGAGAGGAGAGCACGCAAGCTCCGACGGAAGCTGCCCCGCGCTCGCGTAGCCTACGACGTCGAGAAGCGCGGTCAGAGTGAACGAAACGCCCTCTGTGGTATTTCCGCCCGTGGTAACGCTGACGCTAGCGCTTCCCGCGCTTTCCGGATAGACGAACGTCACCTGATTCGCGCCGCTCGCGACGGGGGTGACGAGGACGTTTCCGACGTTAACGACGTTCCCGCTGGAAGACTCGCTGAATCCGCCGCCGTAGATGGTGACTTCCTGCCCCGCGCGTCCGGAAGGCGGGAAGAGGTGCGAAATCGCGGCTCTGGTCCCGAAGCTCGCAGACTGTGTCGCGGAGACAGAATTGCCCGCGAAGTCCGTCAGTCCCGCGCCGACGCTGACGCCAAACGTCCGTCCGCCCGCGAGTCCCGCGAGCACGAGTCCGCTGCTCGATATCGTCGTCGAAAACGGTGTGAGTACGACCTGAGTAAAATCCTGCGAAAACGTCATGGTGCTCGTTACGATCGCGCCTTCGGATGAAATCGATATCTGGGTCTGCGCGGAGTAGGGGTTCACCGGCTCGCTGAACGTCAGGGTTACGATCTGCCCTGGCGCGACTCCGGACGATCCGTTCTCCGGGGATACGCTGACGAGCGAAGGTCCGGTGACGTCGGGCGCTTCTCCCGTCAGAAACGCGCTGACGAATCCAACCGGAAGAACTCGCACAACATAGCTCGAAAGCGGATCGAGAGCCTCCTCCGGAGTCAGCGTGTATACGTCCGACTCCGACTCGGGCGATACGCTCGCGGGTACGTCCGTCCCGTCGGCTTTTTCGAGTATGAACGTGCTCGCGTCGATTCCGCTGATTTTTTCGCTGAACGTCGCGATGATGCTCGACGAAGGCGAGACCCCCGCCCCGCCGTTCTCCGGCGTGATCGCGCTGACTCCCGGAAGCACGGAAAACGACGAATCCGTCAGCGCGACCTGCCCGCCGACCGCCACGGACAGCGGACCCGTGACCGCGTCCGCGGGAATCGTTACGGTTAGCGACGCGCTCGACTCGCTGACGATTTCCGCGAGTGAGCCGCCGAAGCGGACTTCGGTGTCGTCAGTCTCGTTCGCGAGGTTCTTTCCGGAAATCACGACCTGCGAGCCGATGGCTCCGGACAGCGTGCCCGTGAGGGTCGAAACGGAAGTAAGCGTCGGCCCGGGGTTTTCGATCATCGCGAGTTCGAGTGTCCGCGAGAAATTCCCCGCGGTCTTCCCTACGATGGCGGTGAGCGCGAGCGAGTCCGACTCGAGCTGCGAAGGCGCCACGATAGTCGCGAGGAAATGCGCGTTGCCCGCGCTGTCGATAAGGACGTCCGACCCCTCGACGGTAACGGTTCTCGCAGGCGTACCGGTGCGAAGGAACGTGCCCGCTTCGGTACTCAGCGTAACGAGCGATCCAACGGGCGATCCGTTTTCGTTCGCGACGAGGATCACCTCCACCGTCACCGACCCGCCGGGCACGACAAGCTCCGACTGCGATTCGAGCAGCAGGATTTCGCCCACGCAGTCCTCGACCGAGAGACCATCCGGAAACGTCCGGCTGTCCGCGGTTCCGTCGAGGTCGAGGTCAACGAATAGTGCGCTTTCGTCTGCGCCTATCACGCCGTCGCCGTTAAGATCGACGCGGTCCCCCGTCTCGCCGAAGTTGCCGTCGAGGTCGGAATCGATGACGCTGAGTCCGTCCGCGAAGTCGATCCTCGCGGCGCTGTCATTTTCTCCGTCGCCGTCGAGATCGTAGCCGTTGTCGACCGTTATCCTCGGCGCGCCGTCCTTCGCGTTTCCGCCTGAGTCCATTTCCGCAACCTCGGTGATCGCGGTTCCGTCCGCCCGGGTGCTGACGTCCACGCCGAACGTATCGTTGTCGTCCGCCCCAGTCGGCGGGAGCGTCAGGTCCGAGAAAAGCTCGTTCGTCTGCGGATGCCTTATCTCGATCCTTATCGGCTCCCTTCTGAACGACCGGCCGAACCTCAGATTCGACGCGAACCTTCCGTTAGTCGCGGTGGTCTCGGAGATGACGTCTCCGGACCTTGCGAAGCTGAACGTCACGCGAAATGTGTTCTCGTGTCTGGTGCGTACGAGCGGAAGGTGCGAGCCGCGCATGTCCGCCGCGGGTCGTCCCGAGGCCGCGCTGACCGCGCTGATAACTCCGGATCCCTGCCTTCTTAGCGCCGAGCCGCCGAGGTCGAACAGGTTGCCGTCGACCTGGAATTCGATCTCCTCGTCCGTGGATGCGGTCGAGGTCGCCGCCGTCTGCGCGGTAGAGACGTCGGATCGACTCCCGCCGCAGGCCGCGAACGTTAACGCCATAAAAGCGAACGAAAGCGCGCACGATATAGACCTTGTTTGCGTAGACACGTTCTCCTCCACTTCATACCGCCTGTAAGCGGAAAAAGGCTACTAACTATCTATCGACCTGATAAGGATGTGCTAAACGGCGCGGAGTATCAACCTACCTCGCTGTATTAATTTGCACGCAAGTGACGTTTATCACGTCGTATTCGGGCGTTTCACGGATTCCAGATTTTCCGCGGAGCGAGTTCGTTCGTACACAAAGCCTTAAGAAAAGTAAAATAATTTAGTAAATGTTCGGTGAACCACATTCCCTGAATTACAAAACCGGCGTCCTCGCAGTTCTTCAGCGCCGAGACGCGGAGAGCGCGGAGATTCGCAGAGAA
>JANLHZ010000061.1 GCA_024653775.1 Planctomycetota bacterium
TTCTCTGCGAATCTCCGCGCTCTCCGCGTCTCGGCGCTGAAGAACTGCGAGGACGCCGGTTTTGTAATTCAGGGAATGTGGTTCACCGAACATTTACGCGCGTATTCTTTCTTTCATCGGAATTCGCTCTTAAAACGCCATGAACAAGCTCTCCTGCCGTTATGACACTGATGCCAACGTCTTCATTGTGATCACGACTTAGAACTTGCTTAGCTGCAAGTCCTTTACGCTCGAATGCGACGATGACCGAGGTGTCTATGATCACTCCCATGAGCTTATTGTCCGAGGCAGAGTTTGGGATTTCCGAGCGTATTCGACATCTCTCGCAAAGTCCTCAGCGTCGTCACCGAGGGAAGGCAGGCTTTCGATTAGTTTCTTTAAATCTGAAATCTTTGTTACCTTTGGTTCTGATTCTAACGGCTCAATTGTTGCCGCAGGTTTACCATCTTTAGTAATCGTGAACTTGGCTCTATTTTCGAGAACTTCTTCAAGAAGTTTATGAATGTTATTTTCTGCGTCTTCGGATGTGATTGTTTGCGTCATCTTGTGCTCGGTTCCGCGGACGAGACTCCCGGCTCACCGACTCAGAACAGTTTCAGAAGTTCCTCGTCGCTCTGATTGAAGTCGATCGCCTTTTCTATTGTAACTCCGCTTTTATCGCAGAGATCAATGATTTCGGGTTCGTCGAGTCGTTTTTCTCCGCGGAAGAATATCTTCACGACCGGCTTGTCGAAGTTATCGAAGTTCGACTGGATCACACGGGCGATGCTGGCGTCCGTCATCTGCACCCAGCTTCCGATCGGGAACAGACCGACGCATTTCAGCAGCGCCGTCACGATTTTCTTATCGAACTGTCCGAGCTTGGTCGCGCGGAGGATCGTCTCGACCGCCTTGTACGGAATCTGCGCCCCCCTGTGCGGCCTCGAATTGCAGAGCGCGTCGAACACGTCCGCCACGGAAATCACTTTCGCGAAGTCGTGGATGTCCGCCATCTTGAGGCCGCGGGGATAACCGGAGCCGTCGCCGCGTTCGTGCTCCTGGAACAGAACGACGCACGCGAGCTGATCCACCCCCTCGATGTTCTGCAGCAGCTTCAGCCCGATCGCGGGATGCTTCTTCACTCCCGCCATCTCCTGTGAAGTGAGCTTTCCCTTCTTCCCGACGATCTCCGGCTTGACGAGCAGCATCCCGACGTCGTGGAGCAGCCCGCAGACGCCGATCTCGCGGACCTGCTTCTCGGAATACCCGAGCGCGATCGCGATGTTCATCCCGACGATGGAAACGTTCAGCGAGTGGTTGAAAAGGAAATCGCCGCGTTGCTTCATCCGCGTAAGGCTTAAGAGGAAGTTCTGGTTGGTGAGCACTTCCTTCATAATCTTCTGGGAGAGTTCGCCGACCTTCGCGCCCTGCACGCCCTGATTGTTCCGAAGGTGCGAAAACAGGACTTCCGTCTCGTTCGTAAGGGTCTGGTAGAACTTCGAAAGTCGCTGCTTCTCGGATTCGCTGAAAACGACCTTCATCTGCTTGCGCATCAGATTTACCAGCGTCATCGACGACGGGCGAACGTGGGCCTGCATCGACTTCTCCGCCTTCTCGACGAAGGAATCGCTGATCGGCTCGCCCGGCTTCACGGTCTTGGCGATGTCCGATTCGTCCGCTTTGCCTTCGAAGGTCTCGCCGTTCGCCTGCTTCTTCTGGAGGAGCCTCAGGTTTCGATTGAACGCGCTGACCTGCTTGAGCTTCAGTTCGCGGGAGTTCTTCTTGACCGCGACGTTCTGGATGTTGTTGCGGATGAGCGTGGTTTTGTAGTCGTCGTTTATGTACTGCCCGGACGGAACGAGAAGCTGTCCGGAGTTCGAAAACACAGGCTGGCTCAGCATGTCGCGGGCGGAGAGTCCGATGACGCTGACCTGCTTATGGCGGACCTGCTCGCGGAACCTTTCCGGCTTGATCTTGTAGTTGTCGAGTGCGAAGACCTGCCTGATAGAGCTTTCGCGCAGAACCTGTATCAGGTCTTCGTCGATTATCTCTCCTCTCGCAAAAAGAAGATGTCCGGACTCGTGGTAAATCGGCCACCTGAGTGGCTCTCCGCGGGGGATGTCGGACAGTTTGATAAGCCGCATTTTACGTTGCTGTGCAAAAATGTGATATGAAGAGCCAATCTTCTAAAAGATATTCATTCCTTGTTCAACCGCCAACGAAATCATTCATTCGCCTTTTGGTCTTTCGCCGGCCATAAGGTTTGTCGTGTACTCGCGGCCACGTCTCTCATACCTTATTTCGATTTCCGTCCCAGGCGTCAAAAAATTGACATAGGTGTAGAAATCCGACGTATTCCTCATCGGTTCGCCGTCGATGGAAACGATGATGTCGTCCGGACGAATGCCCGCCACGTCTCCCGGCTGTCCGGGAAGAACTGACCCGACGAGCACTCCGTCGCGTTTCTGGTTTTTGCGATAGTACTCGATGGAAAGTTCCTTCGGGATGAGGCCGATGTAGCCGTGATGAATCTCCGTACCGCTGAGGACAGAGTCGAAAACGTACTTCAGCGTGGACGAAGGTATCGCGAAGGCGACACCGGTATTGTAGCCGGTAGGGGAGGAAATCACGCCGACAAGGCCTACTACGGAGCCGGTAGCGTCTATCAGCGGACCTCCCGAGTTTCCGGGGTTGATACTCGCATCGATCTGGATCGCGTCGATGTACCTGCGACGTCCGTTCTCCGGAAATGTGATCCGGTGAAGCGCGCTGACCATTCCGAAGGATATGGAAGGAAACGCGTCTCGCTTCGAGTGGTTGAACGGATTCCCGAACGCAAGGATGAACTCGCCAGGGTTCAGGGTGCTCGAATCTCCGAACGAGATGAAAGGAAGTTCGATCTTGGTGTCGATCTTCAGTATGGCGATGTCGCTTTCGTCGTCGCCGCCAATGTATTCCGCGTACATCGGCCTGTGGTCCGGAAGGGACACGATTATCGCGTTCGCGCGCTCGACGACGTGGTCGCAGGTGATGACGTATCCGTCGCTGCTGACGACCACCCCGGCGCCAGTGGTGATTTCGTCCGTGCCAGGGAAAGCCCTATTGTGTTCGACCGAAATAGTCGCAACCGCGGGAGCGCATTTCGAAATCAGCGCCTGCACGCCGAACATATCTCCAGAAATAGGGACCGCGACCATTTTCGATCTGTTCAGACTGAGCGCTTCTACCTCCGAGCTTTCCTGGGTCTCGGCTTCGGCGCAAGAAGAAAGAATCAGCGTCGCAAATGCAAGTATCGGAAAATGAGATCGGAACGCACGAATAGCAAAAATGTCCATTTGGTTTCCCGCAATCAAAAAGGGGACTGAAAATAGTACAAACTTACCTCAAATTCTGGCATGAAAACGCCCTGTAGTCAAAGCCAACACGAACGCACTCAAAAGTACGCGAATCGAATGATAACAAACTAATGTCTGGGGCAAATAAACCGAACTCCCCCGTGAAAACGCAATTTCGATTCAATCATAATTCAATTGGACATTTATATCAGCGCAGCTCGGCAAAGTCAATTGCCTCGCACATCTTGCACATGCCAGCTTGCAGACCGGATATGATCAATAGAAAGCAAACTCGTTTTCCGCCGCGGAAAGGATTCGAATAAATGAAAATTGACAACCTGCATTTTCACGTCGGTTTCGACCGTCCGTCTACCCACAAGCTCAAGGTCGCTCTCACTTTCACGCCTGCTGAAGTGGGGGAGACGATCATCCAGTTCCCGGTGTGGACTCCGGGGCATTACAAGATCAAGGACTACGCGCGGAACGTGATGGACCTCCGCAGCAGCCAGGGCACGACGCTCGAAAAGCTCGACAAGCATCGCTGGAAACTTTCCGTGAATGAAAAGCGCGAAGTGAAGATCGAGTACGAAGTCTACGGCTTCGACCTCACGGTCCGTACCACGTACTACGACGACGAGTTCTGCCATACTCTCGGCTCGAACCTCTTTTTCGAGCTTCCAGATTTCAGCGGAAAAAGCATCGGACTGTCGATCGACGTTCCAGAGGGATTCAGGCTCGCATGCCCTCTTGATCCAGCTTCGAAGTCGGGAGGGCCTAGGACGGAGAATTTCACGGCTCCGGATTTCGACGTACTATTCGACACGCCTTTCATCGCGGGAAAGATCGACGTCCGCGAGTTCGAGGCGGGCGGCGTTTCGCACAGTTTCGCGATGGTCGGCGGGACCGACGTCAATATCGAAACCCTCGTCCTCGACACGAAAGCGATCGTCGATTATCAGATCGCAAGCTTCGGCGGCGCGCCTTACAAACGCTATCTGTTCATAATGATCTTCACGGATGGCTACGGCGGACTCGAGCACCTGAATTCGACGTCCCTTCTTGGCAAGGGATTCCTCCTCGGAGATCGCGAGCAGTACCACAAACTCATCGGGCTGATCTCCCACGAGTTCTTCCACGTCTGGAACGTCAAGCGAATCCGCGCGCAGGAGCTTGGGCCGTTCGACTACGCGAGGGAGAACTATACTTCGCTACTCTGGCTGATGGAGGGCGTTACAAACTACTACGACGAGCGGATGCTCCTCGGAGCGAAGCGGATCACGGGGGACGAGTATCTCGCTTACCTCGCGGACGCGTACAAGCGGTATTTGCAGCATCCGGGACGAAGGCACAAGACCCTCGCGGAGACTTCGATCGACACCTGGCAGGACCAGTACATCCAGGACGAGTACTCGAAGAACCGCAGCATCAGCTACTATCTCCGCGGCGAGCTCGCGGCGCTCGTCTTCGACCTCCACATTCATCGTGACACGAATGGCGAGCGCTCGTTCTTCGACGTGATGCTGAAGCTGTGGCAGATTTATCGCAGCGATCCGTCGCAGGGTTTTCCGGAGGAGATCGTGCGCCGCGGGATTGGCGAGGTCGCGGGCAGGGACTACCGCGCGCTCTACGATTCGCTCGTTCATTCGAAAGAGGATTATCCGATCGTCGACTCGCTAAAATTCGTCGGCGCGAATCTGCATCCGAAGCTTCCGGAAAAACCCGCGGGCGGGAGTGGCACGGCCGTCACGGCCGTGGAAACTCACGGGCAAGATGCCCGTGCCACGGAGAAAACCGAGGGCGATCTCGGCATCGAGTTCGAGGACGCGGGCGGGTTCGTGAAGATCAAGAACGTTCCGGACGGAAGCGCCGCGGACCTTGGCGGTCTCAGCGCGAAGGACGTCATCGTAGCCATCGACGAGGTGAAGGCGAACTCGCAGACCTTCGAAAAGCGGATCAGATCTACGCCCGCGGGGACGACGCTCAGATTCTCGCTGCTTAGAAACGATCGACTGATAAGCGTCTCCGTCACGCTCGGCGCGGGTCCGGGATTCACGGATTACGTCATCGACACTCCGGATGATGCGGACGATGACGCAAAGCGCCTCCGGAACATCTGGCTCTACGGCATAGACGCAAAGTCCTGAGCGGCGCGTCTTAGAGGACGCGGTCTATGACGACGCTATGATTTGAGAATACTCTCGTAAACCTCCATCACGTTTTTCGCGACGACTCCTGTGTCGAAGTTCTCGCGCGCGTGCTCCGCGGCTTTTTGCGAGAATCGCTTGCGCTTTTCGGGATCGGCAATGAGATTATCGACCGCGTGGATGAACGCCTTTGCGGTTTCCGGAAGAACGTAGCCGTAAACGTTATGCGCGACCATCTCCGGAAGCATTCCCACGTTCGTTACGAGAGGCGGAACGCCGCACGCCATCGCCTCGCGAACCGCGCGGCAGCTTCCGTCGCTTCCGGGGACGAGGAACATCAGCGCGTCCATCGCGCGATACGCATCTACTAGATCGTCCCCCTTCTGATACCCCGGCGCAACGATCCGTCCTGCGAGAGAATCCCTGCGCATCGGTTCGAGCAGAACTTCCTCCGCGTTAGTCCCGCGGCCTATGACGAGGACAGTGACGTTCTCTCCGGACTCCTTGTAGTGCCGCGCGACGTCGAGCACGAGGTCCCAGTTGCGCTTTCGCTGGATCCGCGCGACGATGCCTAGGACGAACGCTCCGTCCGGAATTCCAAGTCGCGCGCGCGTTTCCGGCTTCGCGTCTCCCGGAGCAAACCGCGAGCAGTCGATCGGGGTTTCGCCGCGGAAGAGTTTTTCCCGCGGGAACTCGAACCGTTCGCAGATTCCGTCGCCTACCTTCGGGGAGATAGAAATCAGCGCGTCCGTGAACTTTCGGAGGGCTTTTCCGTAGCGCCAGGATTTCTCAGGCATTTCGCCGTCATAGATGGTGCGGACGATCTTCGCTCCCGCCTGCCTCGCGGCGCTTCCGCCTATGAGGTGATCGTTCAGTTGGTGGGCGTGAACGACGTCGAAGCCGCGTTCCCTGATGAACTTCGCGAGCTTTGCAGAGACGCTGACGTTTCCGAAAATCCTGTGGTGCTTGGTCAGATTGAACCCCAGCAGTGGCGTTATTCCGCGCGCGACCGCGTTATCGAACAGATCCCGCGGCGCACCCCGTGGCGACGGCTGGCAGGCGAATTCGACCTCCGCGCCGAGACCAGCGACCGCTTTCGCCACGAGCACCGCCGGTTCCGCGGGTCCGGTCCATTTATAGTTGCTGAACAGATGTAGAACTTTCACGAGTAGTCAGTAGTCAGTAGTCAGTAGTCGGTAGCCAGAATTTTTAACCATGGAACACACTGATTACACGGAAATTTAAACTCTAAAACCGACAGCACAAATAAAAAAGGGTCGCCGTAGCAGGGCGACCCTTTCCGTGACTTCCGTGCATTCCGTGGTTCAGATCATTCCGGAACGATCTCGTACGCAACGCCATCGACGACCACGAGCATTCTCGTGCCGAGGCTCAGATACTGCGAGATTCCTTCCTTGTCCAGAAGCTCGAAGTACTCGTCCGAGTACGCGACGATCTTCTTGACTTCGCCGCGGAAGTTCGCTGTGTACAGGCTGTCGGTCCAGCGTCCTTCGAGCAGGAAGAACGTCTTGTCGCCTATGGTGCGGACGACCTCGCGCTCCTCCTCGCTCTGCTCGTCGAGATTCGTGCGCTCGCGGTTGCGGCGATTCTCCTCCGACGCGACGATACCCCGCTCGCCCTCGGTCCGGCCGCGAAGTTCGTTCGACAACCTCCGTCCGAAGTCGTCCGCGGAGCCGTTTTCCGCGGGTTCCGCCGGACGCGCTGAAGCTCCGCCCGAGCCGGCCTGGGCTTCGGCCTGGTCCTGCTGGCCTCCGAGAGACTGCCGCAGAAGCTCGCCGAGTCGTCCTCCCGGAGCGGTCGTGGTCGCGGGAGGCGTGGGCGCATCCGGAGCGTTGGCGCCGGTCTGCTCGCGCCCTCCGCCCCAGCGTCCGTCCCTTCTCGGCTGCTGCATCGGCGGGCGGGTCGTCGTCGTCATATCGTCCTCGACCACGAGGTAACTCGTATAAGGCGACATCAGCCCGAAGTCGCGGGATAGCGCGATGATCTCGTCGACGAGTTCGCGGTTTTCTCCGTGGAGGCGGATTTCGTCGATCAGATACGCTATCTTGCGCTGTGCCCACAGCCGCGCGACGTAATCGTGGTCGTTGCGTTCGCCCGTGAACTTCTGCTCGAAAACGAACTCGACGCTTTCGCCGTTGACGGTTCCGGTGAGCTTGATCGCCTTGTCTCCGGAATCTTCGTAGCGTCCGAACATCGCGATCTGCTCGCCGTGGAAAATATCGCCAAGTTCAGTCGGGTACGTGTCGTATGTCTTTATTCCAACGAACTCGACCTTAACGTCCGTAAGCACGGGCGAAGACACCTTCTGGAAGAAGTTGCTCACG
Source organism: Planctomycetota bacterium (assembly GCA_024653775.1). GTDB lineage: Bacteria > Planctomycetota > UBA8742 > JACQVU01 > JANLHZ01 > JANLHZ01. The sequence continues at coordinate 7,804 of JANLHZ010000061.1, forward strand.
ACGACCTCGATGTCCTCGCTTCCCGTGACGAAGCTCGTGGTGCCGCGATTGTCCGCTGCCATCCTTTCGAGAAGGTTGACGCTTAGGTCTTCGTCGATTCCGAAGGTGTAGATGCGCGCGTTATGGGTATTCGCGCGGTTCACGTTCGCAATGATGCGCGCGGGGTCGGTCTCGTCGCCGAGCGTCGGCTTTCCGTCGGTGATGAAAACGACGTAGAACGGTCTGTCGCTTCCGTCGTTCATCGCGAGCGCGCTCAGAATAGCTCCGTTGATGTCGGTCCCTCCCGCGGCGCGGACGCGCTCCTCTATGTACGCGACCGCGTCGTCCACGTTCGCGCTGCTCGCGTCCTTCAGCCTGTCGGAATACAGGTTCGTCCGCGTCGAAAACGTTATCAGTCCGAAGCGATCCTTTTCGGCGAGGCTCTGGACGCAGTAGAGCAGGGCCTTCTTCGCCTGCTGAATCTTGTCGCCGGCCATGCTGCCCGAAGTATCGAGCACGAACACGACGTCCTTCGCGATAATGTCCTCCTGCTTCACCTCGACCTGCGGCGCGATCATGCAGAGGAAGTAGCCGTCGCGATCGCCGGGTCTGCGGTAGGTGTCGAGGGTGAGTCCGATCTCGTCCTGACGAAGCCCTATGTTGACGATGAAATCCTTGTCGGGTCTGACGTTCGTCCGCTCGAAAGTCACGCGGGCGTGGTGATCGTCCTTGCGTTCGCTTTCGCACTCGTGGCTTGGGGAATCGATGAACCCGATTCCGATCTGCGAATTGACGTTCACGTCGATGAGGCAGTTATCGAGCGGACGGGCGCTGAACTTCTCGGTGTTCAGTGGGTAGCGGTACTGCATGAAACCGTTCTCTGGATTAAGGACCTGCGTGTAGCTCAGCTTGATCCTGCGGTCGCCGCGGGCGGGAATCGGGAACACCCGCGCCTTGAACGCGCCCTGCCCTATGTATTCGAGCAGCGCCGGGTCCTGCATTCTGCGGACGATTCCCTCGTAGATGGAGCGCGCCTCGTTACGTTCGAGCACCTCGCCCTGGACCTCCTCGTCCCCGATCCACAGGCTGAACTGCCCGACCGCGGCGTCTTTCGGAAGCGGGAAGATGTAAGTCCCTTCGAGAACCTGCGGCGACGGATTGTGGAAAACCTGATCCACGCTCGTTGTCGCGACGGAGTCGTTTATTTCTACCGTGACGTTATGATACTTGACTTCGAGCGAGAAATAGTCCCGGAACTCCGGCTCAGGCCGGGGCGGACGCTCGATGATGATAAAGCCGTCGGCAAATGCGTTCGCGGCCATAAGCAGCAGCAAAAGCGTGGCGAGAATCGATTTCAGGTTCGTCATTACAGTATCTCCCTTGAAAATTGGCGTTCTGGAGGAAATGCCTCTCAGAAAGATTGACGCCTGCGGCGGCGAAAAAGTTTCAGGAAATAGTCCCGCGCAATCGAATTTTGAAATTACAACGATCGGAAAGAACAAAGATGTTTGAGGAGTTAACGAACACGTGTCGGACGATCGAGCGTGACGAAAATTCCTTGCGGGAGCTATTGTATCGCTCCCTGAAGATCTAAGATCTGTCAAGCCATGTTTGACGAACTGAAAAAGCGGGGATTTCAAATCGAAACGCTTCATCACGCTGAAGCGATTCTTCTGCACGACATGGGATCCGCAGTTGAAGAAATCGAAAAAGCTCTACTCACGATCAAAATTCCAGTTGAAGAACTTATTCTCGGTGGCGGCGGGGAAGGCGAAATGACCCAGCGACTCAGGCTAGAGTTGTCCGATTTGGGCTGGAGAAAGCACAAGTTCGAAATCAAGAAGATCGTCGACGGGAAAGAAAAGGAGTCGCAGTCGCATGAAATCGATCATGTAAAGGAATTCGACTCCGGCACATTCGCGCTCGAAATAGAGTGGAACAATAAGGACCCGTTCTATGACCGCGATCTGGAAAATTTCAAGCGCCTCCACGCGGATGGTGTTATTTCTGTAGGATCGATAATCACGAGGGGATCTAGTCTTCAGGACTCTCTTCGTGAGTTTATCGAGAAGTTCGCGCTATCGAGGAAAGTACTGAAAGCCGACGATTTAAAAAAGTTTTACGTGCCGACGCCTCGTCAATTAAAATTAATTGAGAAGAAGGCGAAGTCGATGGGGTCTTTCGTGGCTGGTTGGGCGCATGTTTTCGTATCCGACAAGTTCGGAGAATCGACAACCCATTGGCGGAAACTTGAGGAACGTGTGCGTAGAGGAGTCGGAAATCCGTGTCCTCTTCTCTTAATCGGGATTCCAAGCGAAGTTGTGAAATTTTGAACGTGGGGCATCCATGAGTTCAAGAGTATTCAATATTCCGCAACCAACACCATCGGACGACTTGCTGTCTAAGGTTGAAACTCAGTTTACAACGATTTTAGCCGACCCGCCGTGGCAGTTTCAGAATAGAACGGGAAAGGTAGCGCCGGAGCACCGCCGGTTACTTCGATATCCAACGATGGAATTACGGGAAATTAAGGAGCTTCCGATCTCTAAAGTGGCCGCGTCGAAGTCGCATCTTTATCTTTGGGTTCCAAATGCCCTTTTGGCGGAGGGCTTGCAAGTAATGGAGGCGTGGGGTTTCACGTATAAGTGCAACCTTGTTTGGTACAAGGTTCGCAAAGATGGGGGACCGGACGGGCGAGGAGTCGGTTTCTATTTTAGAAATGTGACGGAACTTGTACTTTTTGGCGTTCGAGGGAGTATGCGAACGCTTCAGCCTGGACGAACACAAGTAAATGTCCTTGAGTCGCGAAAGAGGGAACATTCCAGAAAGCCGGACGAAATATACGACGTTATAGAATCTTGTTCTCCCGGACCGTACCTTGAGGTGTTTGCAAGATTTGAACGCGAAGGCTGGACTCAGTGGGGAAATGAAGATGTCGAGGAAAACTCCATCGCAGGAGTCGCCAAGCGAAAAGGTCATGAGTTGCCGCTATTTCGATCTTTAGAACCGCCTAAAGGATATGGCGGTTGAATGGCGGTTCGATGAATCTAATCACGGTAGAAAATAGAATTATGAAGGAATCGAAGCATTTGTGGGCCGTCGTTTCCGTGTGGCGCGGTCTTCCTTCCGACGTCGAACTCTTTCGGGATGAGGAGACGGCTCGCAGGCGTGAGAAGCTTCTGCGAAAACGGATGCCTTTGGAAGATGAGATCGGTGTTTTTCAGGTTGGGCTTCCGCAGAAGGCGTTACCGAAAGACAATCCACAAAGGTTGCAAACGAAAAAGCGATAGACGGTGCTGTATAAAAAGCAACCAGACAGATTTCGTCAAGGATCGCGTGGCGGTTGAAATTCTGCCGATGAAAGCCATGCAGAGTCAGATGAGTTCAGGGGTAGGATATTACGAAGGTGAATTGTATAATGTTGTTCGGCAAGGACGCGGCGTTCCCGCAGTTCCTCTGGTGCTCATGGGAGTTGAGCCGTAAAACATGAACATCTTCGTCAACATCAAAATCGCCCTGAGTCAGATGATGCTCAGGCCGTTCAAGAGCTTTCTTGTGCTGCTTGCGACCATCCTCGGCAGCGCGGTCGCCATATTTGCGCCGAGCGTGGTCAACGGCGCGTCCCAGAACGCGGAGGATCGTCGGCGCGAATTCGGGTCGGACAGAATTTCGATTTTCGCGACCGAAAATACGGGCGAACTCTCGAAGCTCGACGACGCTGGCCTCCTTGAAATCAGGGAAAACCTTGTTTCGACCAATCCGGACGCCAGCGACGATGAAATCGAAAAGAAGCCGATTTCGATAATCGAAGCCGTCCGGCTCGACCCGCAGTCGCTTGTCGCTAGCGTGACCGAGGACAAACGCGGGCAGGAAGTTCCGCCGGCGGCGGAAGGCGACGCAGGCGCTCCGGACGGTGGCGAGGACGCCGCGACGGAGGGCGATAACGCTCCGCGGCGCGGACCCCGGACGCGGACGAACGAGCCGCCCAGAATTCCGGGTCTTTCGACTTCAGACCTGCAGAATTGCACCGTCCTCGGCTGCGAGCCTGATCTCCCGGAGGCCCGCGGGTTCTACGTCGACAAGGAACTGGGCAGGTACTTCACGGACGAGGAGGTCGCGAGGAAAGCCGCGGTGTGCGTTATCGAGCCGGAACTCGCGGAGTCGCTGTTCGGGAAGAAGGAGGACGCGCTCGGGAAAACCATTCTCGTGCATTTCAGGCCGGAGCCGAGGGTCGCGCAGCGGGAAATCCGTTTCGGGAGGGATACTGTCACGAGCGAAGTCTTTACCATCGTTGGCGTGATGGAAATGCGCAGCGACGACGCGCTAGGAACCGACGACCGAGGGTTCGTTACCGCGTCTGGAGATAGAGAAGTGCGCAGCGAAACCGCGAACTATCTGAAACAGATGGTGATGCTTGTGGGCGGAGCGGGGATCAAGCCCGACGACTGGAAACGCGATAACCACACGATCCACGTTCCTATCACCTGGTTTGCCGACCACGAAAACTATTACGACTGGTTCTTCACGAAGGTCCATCGGCTGAATCACCTCGGGCTTGCGGTGAAGCACATCAAACTCCTTCTGAACGCCCGCGGCGTGGCGTCGTCGATCCAGTACAACGCGTCGGTAGCGTTCATCGTGCAGCAGCAGGGAGGTCGCGACCTCCTCGCGGAATACAAATCGCTTACGACCGCGCTTTACATCATCTGCCTCACGCTCGGCGCGATAGTGATCGTTTGCGTGCTGCTCGCGTCGATTATGGAGCGCTACCAGGAAATCGGAATCCGGAGGGTCGAGGGCGCGCGCAGGATCGACATTCTCGTGCAGTTCTTCACCGAGGCGGTCGTGTACTCGACCGTCGGCGCGCTGCTCGGCATTCCCGCGGCGATTCCTCTCTGCGAGATTGCGTTCTACATCGAGCCTAGCAATATGGTTCGTTACAGCATTTCGTGGCCACACGTTGTGCAGACGGTGATCATCGTCATCGGCTTCGGGATCGTCGCCGGAATCTACCCGGCGTTCCGCGCGAGCCGGATAGATCCGATACAGGCGCTCAGGTATGAGTAGGTCGAAGCAATCCAAACACGACTCGGGCTGCATGCATCTATTTCGAGGGAACAAAGAGTTTTTCATGTTAAGATTCGCAAATGAGCAAGACTGCAAAGCTTCTCATCCAAATTATGAGTGGGTCGTCGGATTCCAATATTCCTTTCGACGGACTGCGAAACGTGCTTTCAAGTCTTGGATTCGAGGAACGTATCAAAGGGGATCATTACATTTTCAGTCGGGAAGGTATCGAGGAGATAATCAACATTCAGCCTAAGTCTGGAAAAGCGAAGGCGTACCAGATTAAACAGGTGCGGAAGATAATTTCTGAACATAAGCTATTGGAAAGTGAAGATGACTGAACACAAATACGAAGTAATCATTTACTGGAGCAAGGAAGACGAGGCGTTCATAGCAGAGGTTCCAGAACTACCGGGATGCGCGGCAGATGGCTCCACCTACCTTGACGCCATCAAGGCGATCGAAGTTGTTATCGACGAGTGGATAGAAACCGCTAAGAGACTTGGACGTCCAATCCCTGAGCCAAAGGGCAGGCTTTTGTTCGCGTGATCGCTTTTCAATATTTCGTTTTCGCGTTTGCGGTTACACCGCGGTGGGTGCTTCCTTCCCGCGGAAAAGCAGCGCCCACACGACCAGCCACGCGAAGATCGCGCCGCACGCGATGCCGAACACGGTCCACGGACCGTAAATGAACGCGATCGGGATCGCGGTGCTGGTCCAGAGTCCTCCTCCCATGAAAGGCTCGTGCATAAGCTGTTTGTAGCCGAACGCGCTTGGAGCGTCGGTTTCGCTTTTCGGATCGACGACGCGAAGGAGTAGCAGGCCCGTGGCGGTCACGCCCATTGATTGCCCCATTTCCGCAATGGAACGCTCGAACCAGTGCGTCGGTAGTAGCCTCCGCGCGAGGTACACGACGCAGAAAACGTTCCAGACGATTCCCCCCGCGCAGACGATAAGCAGCGGTACGAGCTTTTCGCCTATCGCGTCGAGGCGGATCGTCGACAGCGCCGCGATCACGAGGAAATCGAGCGACGTCCCGCTGAGCCTTTGCATAAGTTCGTGATCGATTACGTTCACCTTCGCGAATTTGGAAACGAGTATCTGAACGAACAGTCCGCCGATCATTGCGAGCGGGAACAGCGGAAATCCGCTCATGAAAGGCTTGCGCTCCGCCCATTGTTTCGCGAATTCCGCCGGGGCTGGATACCACCCGTGGTAGAGTTCGAGCGTGATCCAGTCCTCGAGTCCCTGCAGACCAGTGAGGATCGCGTAGCCGATGAAAATCGCGATGCCGATGATCGCGAGGTGCAGCGCGAGGGTGTCGACGCTGTCCGCGCTGACTGTCTGCTTGCCCGCGCTCGGGCGCTCGTGCGGCTGGAACACACCAACGATACTGCTTTCGGGCATGTCCTCGATTTTCGAGAGCTTGTGCGTATGACCACGTCTCGCGGCCCAGTTGACGAGGATCATCCCGGTTACAACCGCGGAAACGAGTCCTATCGTCGCCGCGGCAAGCCCGAAGTCCTTGCCTTCCTGCCAGCCGTGCGAGAGGAACTGCTTTTCGAGTCCCGCCGCGGTCCCGTGCCCGCCTTCGAAGCCGACCGCGACGATCCCCCCGAATCCGGCGCTCAGTTCCCAGAAACTCGCGAGCACTCCCACGGCGAGTCCAATTCCGACGACGTACTGCCCCCACGCGACGATTTGCCCGTACGCGAGCTGCGGCCCCGAAATTCGCCAGATCGCGCGGATACCGGGGATCGTCACTCCGAGGAACAGCGACGCGAACACGATATTGATCAGAAATCCGGGCAGCGTCGACCACCCCGCGGTGTAGGTGCCGGCGAACTCCGCGTAAGGCGTTGTGACGGTTTCGACGCCGTCCACGACTTCAGTGGTTTCGACGTGATTCAGCGTGTAGACCACCGCAAGTCCGATCAACCCTGCGATCACGGATGAAGGCAGGTACATCCGCTGGAGCAATCTGATCTTGACGCGAATGAATTTCCCGAGCGCCAGAAGTAAACACAGGGCGCAAAAGCTTGCAACAATAGCCATTTTGATTTTTGAATTTTGATCTTGGATTTTTGATTGAACAAATTCGCCGCGAACCTGGCGAAACGAAGCACCAAGTCTAACAGCCAATCCCGGCGAGGTCGAGGGATTTACCGCAACAACTGCCAATGCAGAAATAATCTGGTATCACTCAGAATGGGTTTCTATCTGTCAAACAACTCCAAAGCACATCGTGTACCTGTGTGCGCTTTCCTTCCGGATCCTCAATATATTTCAGAACTTCAATGAGTTGCACTTCGAGGTTATATTTTTTGCAATATGAGACTATCTGGTCTTTAGAGGCGGAAGTCAGCGCTTCGGATGCGGAAATAAAAAGGCTGCACCACTTTTCAAATAGCGTTTTGAACTCGTTAGTCATCAGCTCAAAGTCAATAGTTTCAAATTTTATTTCTCCTTTACTACCTTTCAGAGGCTCATCGTTAAGTATTCTTGAAGCTCCAGGCAATTGTATGCCCGTGGGGATAAATCCGTAAGATACCCCGGCAAACCAATCAATGGACGATAGTCGCAAAGATAGGTTGTCACCCCTTGGGCGGCAAAAAGATGGGTGAGCAAATATTTTATTACGATAAAGTTTATATTTCTCTACCGCTTGATTTTGCGTTTCAATGCAACCTTTAAACGAGTCTTTACCGAATAGAGAGGAAAGGTTATTCAGATTTATCAGTAGCCACTCAAACGTCTTTGCAATTACCTCGTGGGCATTAATTGCGAAGATAATGTATGACCCGATCCTCCAAATCTCTCTTCTATCAAATCCGCTTAAATCTGCCCGTGAAAAATCGAGATTAGTAAAATCGCACCTCGCTTGAAGCAGATTTCTATGTGCTAATAAATCACTCTGATAATTACTTTCTATTTCTTTGAGAATATCGAGCGTATTATCAATCGACATAATTAATTGTTGGTCGGGAATTGCAAACACCTGCCTTGACCCATGTGACTTTACCCAAAGCTGAATATATGGGATGTCGCGGAAGTAATGTATTGACGTGTGCAGCATATCTATATGAACCGGCATAGAATTAAGTTGAAATGCTTAACATCCTACAGGGATCATCGTTAAAGGTTCAGGGAACGAGCCTTGGGGCATCTATTTTTAATAGTTTTTAATTCAGCCTGCGGATGTCGGCGCCCTTCGGGGTGTCCTTGACCTCGAAGCCGAGATTTGCGAGTTCGTCGCGGATTGCGTCCGCCGCCGCGAAGTCCTTCGCGGCGCGGGCTTCGGCGCGTTTCTGGACGAGCGCGTGGACCTCAGGCGGGATTTCCTGCGCCTTTTCCTCGATGTCCATAATCGCGAGCACGGAATCGAAAATTCGCATCTGATCGAGTGCGACCGCGCTGTCGTCCGCGTTCAGCTTGAGCCTGTTGACTTCGTTCACGAACATATTCACCGCCGCGAGAGCTTCGGAGACGTTGAGGTCGTCGCCGAGCGCGTCGCGGAACTCATTGCCATACTTTTGCGCGATCTTTTCGAAACCGAAAACCGGCTCCGCCTCTGGAGCAGGAGCGCGGAGTTTCGCGACGGTCTCGTTCAGCCGCGCGAGGTTCGTCTTCGCGGCTTCGAGGTTTTCGAGGTGCAGCCCCGCGAGATTTCCTTCCTTCAGCCTCGCGAGCGCGTCCGAACCGATATTGAAGTTCTGCGGCTGGCGGTAATGCACGCGGATCAGCTCGTAGCGAAGCACCTCCGGACGGTAGCCGAGTTCGTCCGTGATCTGTTTGATCGTGAAGAAGGTGCCGTCCCGTTTCGACATCTTCTTCCCGCTGACGAGAAGATGCCTTACGTGCATCCAGTAGCGGACGAACTGCCGATCCGTCGCGGCTTCCGACTGCGCGATCTCGCATTCGTGGTGCGGGAATACGTTGTCCTCGCCTCCGGTGTGGATGTCGATGGTTTCCGTCAGGTAGCGCATACTCATCGCGGAGCACTCGAGGTGCCAGCCGGGGAAGCCGCGCCGGAGCCGATCGTCCATATGCACCGGGACTTTCTTGTACCAGCCTTCCCAGGTTTCTCTCGCGTGCGGATCCCACTGCATCAGGTGGGCGTCATCGACCTTCCACAGCGCGAAGTCGAACGGACTTTTCTTGTCGGGGTGAATCTCTACGCGCTCGCCCGCGTTCAGCTTTTCGAGCGTGTTCCCGCTGAGCCTACCGTAGCGCGTGAAGCTCGATATGTCGAAGTACGCCTCGCCCTTGTCGGTGACGTACGCGTAACCGCGATCGAGCAGCGTTTGAAGCAGCGCGAGCTGCTCCGCGATGTGCTTCGTTGCGCGGGGGAAGAACTCCCTGCGCTCCGTCTCCGGCTTGTCCGCGTGCTCGAGCGCGAGCTTGAACCTGAGCTGCTTCGCGTCTTTGAAGAACGCGCTTTCGTACTCCTCCGCGATCTCGAAAGGCGTCAGTCCGCGCTCTCGTGCCGCTTTGATGACCTTGTCCTCTCCGGCTTCGATGTCGTCCTCGGTGAGGTGGCCTACGTCTGTTATGTTCATCACCTGCCGGACCTCGAATCCTTCGAGTTCGAGGAACCTGCGCAGCACATCCGACAGCAGGAAGCTGCGGAAGTTTCCGATGTGCGCGTAGCCGTAGACCGTCGGGCCGCAGTTGTACATCCTGACCCGTCCCGGTTCCGCGGGGGTGAAGACTTCGCGCTCTTTCGTATAGCTGTTCGTGAATTCGATTCTGGTCATTTATCCGTCTTTCGCTTCGTCTTGACCGATTTCGGCAGCAGCTTTCTGATTTGACTGCGGGCTTTTTTGACCAAAGACATAGCCTCGCGAACTTCTTTGATCGTTACCGATTCTCTGTCGCCCGGATATCTGGTTTCGACGGCATACTCCGAAATTTTCTCCTGCTCGGAAATCGACATTTCAAGGTCGATTCCCTTCGGCAGCAATTCTGCAAGCCTGACTATATTGTGTGTGCGAGGGAAATCGATGTTGCAGTAAATTAGTAATGCCTTGATGTATTTCTCAAGACATTGCTGGATATGAAATCCCACGTTATCTGCGAGGGACTTGTCGCGCATTTTCAAAACCCTCGAAGCAATGGTAACATCGCTCTCAGCCTTCTCGATCCATTCACGAACAACATCAAGCACCTCATTTGGATCGGGCATAGAGAGTTCTCCCTTCCTTATACGCGATCCTCTGTATCGTGCCGGGAATGTCCCTTCTTTTTTCATACTTCGAAGGCGTGGTGACTATGACGTCTTTCGCTCTGGAGACAGGATGTATTGCAACTTTAATATCTACAGTCAAATCCCGTTTCGATCCCTCGAAATCCATCACCACCAGCAGATCTATGTCGCTGTCTTCCCGCGCTTTCCCCGTCGCTTGCGAGCCGAAAAGGATGATCATCTCCGGGTCGAACTTCTTGACGATGATCTTCGTCATTCGTTCGATGTCTTTTTCGACACTATTCTTCGTTTTGGTCGCCATGTTAATTTCTTGTTAATGCAAGGGCGCATTCTGGCTTCGAGCCTCAATAATATTCTATCTTCGGTATTCCTTTCAACCACGCAAATCACAGCCGGAAACGAATTATGCGAAAATCTAAATTTACACTCCTCCTGACGCTAGTTCTGTCGATCGCGGCAATCTCTTTTATCGGCTTCGGCGCCGAGCGTTCGGAAAATGTCTCGAACCGCGAGGATCGTAAGTCCGATGTGGTCAAGATAACGATCCTTTCGACGAACGACGTGCATGGGCACATCTTCGGCAGGGGAAGCCACCGCGATCTGACTCCCGAGAACCTTGGCGGATTCCCGCTACTCGCCAGCTACCGCGATGCGATCGAACGCGCCCGCGACCGCGTGTTCCTTTTCGACGCAGGCGACATAATGCAGGGAACCTGGGCAAGCGCGGGGAACGAGGGCGCGGAGGTCATCCGCTGGTTCAACCTTCTCGATTACGACGCCGCGGCGCTCGGGAACCACGAATTCGACTTCGGACCCATCGGCCCGGACGAACTTGCAGACGCCGCGGCGGATCGTCTCGGCGCGATTCGGATGCGCGTAGACGAAGCGGAGTTCCCATTCCTCGCCGCGAACGTCACTGATAATCGCACCGGGAAAAGTCTTGCGATGGATAATCTCGAGCGCGTCCACGTTTTCGAGGCGAACGGAGTGCAGGTCGCGGTTATCGGGCTTTCGACCACGGATACACCTGTAACGACGAATCCCGTGAACGTAATGAGCATCGATTTCACCGGGTACGACGAGGTTATAGCGGACCTTTGCCCGAAGCTGCGCGAAGGAGGCGCCGACGTTATTGTCGTGCTCGGCCATCTCGGCTGCTACGAAACCGCCGGCGAAACCGGGGGCGAGCTGTGGGAACTCGCGAGCCGCACGCCGCGGGAATACGTCGACGTCTTCATCGGCGGGCACACGCATCGCGTCATAACGCGGATGATCGACGGCAAGGCGCTGATGGAGGCGGGATCGTACGGCGCGGGTTTCTGCCGGGTGGACATTGACGTCGATTCCGGCACAGGCGAGATCGTAAGCCTGGAGATGCCCGAGTTCAGGTCGCTTTCGAGGCCGGCGAGCGCGGAAGACTCGCTTTACGAGAATATCGAGATCGTTCCCGACGCGCTGCTTGCGAGCGCGCTGCTCGACCTCGGCCGGCAGTTCCGCGAGCGCGACACCGTCATCTGCGAACTTCCGGAGGCGATCGAAGCGAATCGAAGCTCCCTCGAAGTTCCGCTCGGGAATCTCGTGACGGACGCGCTCATAAGCCGGACGGGGGCGGATTTCGCGTTTGTCAATCCGGGAGGGCTACGCGCGTCGTTCGACGCGGGACCGCTCAACGAAAGCGAGATTTATGAGGCTCTTCCTTTCGATAACAAACCCGTGGTGCTCTCGATGACCGGCGCGCAGATTCGCGCGGTTGTCCGGCAGGGATTCGAACGAAACTCGTATCCGATAGCGCTCCAGCTCGCTGGGGGAAAGATCGTCGCGCGTCGCGCCGGCGAACGGCTCGAATTCGCAAACCTGCTTCTTCCGGACGGCACGCCGGTCGAAGATGAAAAAACCTACAAGGTCTGCACGCTCGACTTCCTTCACAACGGCGGCGACGGCTTCACCCTCTTCGGCGAGTGCGAGATCGAGCAAACTCACGAAATCTATCTCCGCGATCTTCTCGCCGCGTATCTCCGCAGCGCTGACGCGACTCTCCCTCCTGCCGGCGGGAGGATCGTCGTCGAATAAATGGTAATTGGTTTTGCAGACGGCGCGATCGCTTGAAGTAGCGCAGATGTCCCGTCTGCGCAGTATTTTCAGGCTGTAGGCGAGACGCCTGCAAGGAAAATGATATTACAAATAATTCGTAGACGGCACGAATAAAATATCTCATGGTCAAGATGACCGTGCCACGATTTCAGAACGTGCATGTCACGCCGATAAGGTAGCCCCAGTAGCGCGCGTCCATTCGCTGCACCAGGTTGTGGACTTTCAGTCTGCGGGTGGAGACTCCGAAGGTTATTTTGAGGCGTTTTATCTGAACGTAAACGTCGCCGCGGACTTCCGCGATCATATCGTCGAGGCCGCGGATGAGGACGGGTTTATCGGGTTCCGCGGATTCGATCTTGTCGTTTCCGTCTTCCGCCATTCCCTCCGCGATACCGAGTAAAACGTCTTCGATGATGCCGTTTCCGTACCAGGCCTGCGTTTCGAAGCCGACCTCGAACCTTCCGTCACGGTACACAGGGATGCGAAAATCGAATCCGAAGTCGAGCGTTATGAGCGCGTCCGCCTCGCGGTTCGCGGAGAAGTCGATCCGCGGATTGACGTAACCCGCCTCCGCAAGAGGCCGGCCGCGCTGGGTATCGAAGTCGAGGAGGTGAAGCGAAAGTCCGAAGTTCCAGCCGCCGGTGATTCCCTCGCTGGTTCTCGCGTCGTCCAGCAGGATGCTCTCCCTTCGTTTTCCGAAGCCGAGCAGCCATCTGAAGGTGTAGAACGAAACGTCCACGGGGATCGTTTCCTCCTTCGGACGATCGCGGCGCTGGTCCTCTGACTGGTAGACGAGCATCGATTCGTCCGATCCGAGCATATTGATCTCGAACCCGGTTTTCGTGTACGACCCGGTCCGCGGGGTGGTGAAGTACCACTGCATCGAAAGGTCGAGCTGGCTCGCCTCCGGATTCGCGAGCTTGGCGTTTTGTCCGTCCGAGGGTTCGTCACGGAGGCCGGACATGGTCACGCCGGACGACTGAACGAGAGTCGTGTTCACGTCCGCTTCCGCGATAGCATCGTCGGATGAATCGCTGCCAGATAACTCGCGGCGCGAAACGTAGGTCGAGCCGTAGATGGAGCGCCTCGAAGACGATGACGACGAAGAGTACGAGGACGACGAATACGAGGACGAAGACGAGGAATGAAATCTGCCCGGACTCTCGAGCGCGGCTTTGACGATCACCCGCAGCAATTCGCCGATGATTTTCCCGACGACTTCTCCCGCGTTGGTTCCGGCGGAGGCATCAGGCGAAATAATGACAATTGCGAATATCGCAAGAACAAGGGGGCGGCGGGTCATCGGTCTCTCCTTTTCCTGCGGGCTGGCGTGGCTCGATTCAAATCTACCTCACGATCTTCGCGAATGTGTGAAGTGTGGCGAGGAACACATGTACCCAGACTTTTGTGAATCCGAATACGCGGACCACGGCTCTACTTTGTAGTCACTTGCAGGATCGAAGATTAACGTCTCAGCCCCGAAAGCGAGCCGAGCTGCGCGGAAAGGCGCTGCATCTGGTTCTGGCTTTCGCCGAGGTAGACTTCGAGCTGGGTGAATTCGCGCTGAAGTCTTTCCTCCACCGCAGCGATTCGCTCCTCCAGACGTTCGATCTGCCTCTCGTAGTCTTCGATCTCGTTGTCGATTCCGTCCGTCCGAGACGCTATCGTTCCGTCGATCGGGTCGGTGATGAAGTTCAGTCGGTCGGAAAGTCTTCCACCGATGCCGTGGCTGCGGTTGAAGATGTCGATCGATGAACTTTCGAGCGTGTCGTCGGCTGCGGTGGCTTCGGTTTTGGTTTTCGTGAAGCCGAGGGAGCTTAGAACCGTGCTCGATCCGATGGACGCGAGTTTCAGTTCTCCCGCGCCGCCAGTTCCGTCGATCAGTTCGAGTTTTTTGCCAGAGGTCGAAATCTGCACGGTGAAATTACCGGCGCCGAGCGCTGTATCCGCCGCCGATTGAATCTTCTGCAGAATCTGGCTCATGTAGGTCGTATTCGAAATGTCGATATCGAAGATGGTGCCGTCTTTCGCTGTGATCCGCATGTCGTTTCCGGCGATGTCTCCGAGTCCCTGGCCTCCGAGCAGGTCGGCGACGCGCGTCGAATTCGAAAGCGAAGGCGCCTGGATGAAAATATCGCGCACGGACTCGAAGTTCGCCGCGAGTTTCTGCAGGAACGTCGACTTGCTGAGTTCGAGGCCGCCTTCGCGATTGAGGCGGAACCCGATGTTCGTAAGGCTGTTCGACCCGACGGGGAGGTCGTCGACCGCGTTGATAACGAGGAGTTGCAAGTCCGACATTATCCTCCGCGCGGTGGCGTCTCCAAGCAGGACGCCGCGTTCCTTCGTTTCGGTGTTGTAGTCCGTCAGTTCCTGGATTCTCTCGACGATGGAATTGAAGTCCTCGACGAACGTTTCGACCTCGTCGACGATTCCCGTGGTGTCTCTCGAAACCGAAACCGTGACCTGCTTGTCCGGATCGGCGCTCTGGACCGTGAGGTTGACGTCCGGAATCAGGTCGAGGAAGGAGTTCGTATTGCTGCGGACGAGCACCGGACTCGATCCCCCGCCGGTGGAGCCGTAGAGCATCGCGGCGTCGCGGGCGCGGGTGGTTTCGCTCATCGAAAGAGACGTGCTTCCCGTGGTGTAGACGCTGAAGAAACCTTCCGTGCCGGAGTTGTCGGAGAGCAGGTTAAGCCTGTAAGGCGTTCCCGCGGAGCCGTCGTTAATCACGGTTGCGGTGATCGGAAAGTCCAGGTCCGCGATGGAATTCTGCACGTCAACGATGTCGTCGGTTGACGTGATCGTGACGGTCTTTTCGAAGGAGCCGTCGATGGTAGTCGCGGCGTCCCCGGTTTCGCGCAGAATTCCGAGCTGGGTCGCGGACTTGCCGCCGCTAAGCTCGGAGATGGACAGCTCGCCTCCGCCTCCCGCGGTATCGACAAGAAGAATGCCGTCGCCGGTGTCGTTGATTCGACCCGAAACCTTGCTCGCGGTCGCGGCGGCGATTTTCGCGAACACATCCTCGATGGTCTCCACGGGGTTCGAACTGTCGACGAGATCGACATCGTAAGTGACTCCCGCGGTGCTTGTAATCTGGAATTTGCCGAGAGTGATTCCATTTCCGCCGTTGAGCGTTTCGAGCCTCGACTCGCGGAAGATATATTGCCGCTGGACGTTCTGATTCGTGATGGTGTAGTCGTTGACCGCGTTTCCAGCGACGTTCAGCCCGAGCCTTGTCGCCGCGCCGTCGCCGTTTACCGTTACGCCGTCGGTGACGGAGAGCGTGCCTCCGGAATCGACTGTGTCTTCGATCTTCAGTCCGAGATTGCTTTCCGAAACCGACGCCTGGACGCTACTTCCGCTAAACAACGCGGCCCTTTCGATCGCGAGCATCAGTCTTCCGGAATCTGCGATTGCGGAGGTGTCGATCTCGAAGGACGTGCCAGCGGTGTCGGTGATTCTCATCGAGCCGTCGACTCCCGTGGTCGTCTGTGCGTTTTCGGTTCCGCCGTTAAGCTGGCTGAGTTTCGCGCTGTCGAGGGTGGAAACGAGGGTCTTGCCCTGCATATCCGTTGTGAAGTCGCTGACGCCGGCGATTTCAGCCGCGGTGAGTTCCCTTCCGTAAATTCGAAGGTCCGCGAGGGTGAGGTCGTTCACATCCTGCCTTCCCGCGATGGCGGTGCCGTCGTCCGATCCGATGTGGATTTCAGTGGCAGCGTTGGCGTTGAAAACGCCGTCGAAACCGGTTCCAGTGTCCGCGCCCGCGTTATAGGCATCGGTTGCGTTATTGATCGTGAACCTCACCTGCGGGTTCGCGGGCGCCGTAAGGTCGAATTCCACCGCGAAGGTGTTTCCAGTGCCCGCGCCGTAGGTCAGGTTCGCGCTGGATGTGATGGTTGTATAGTTGGTCCCTGTGCCGTCCTCGTCGAGTGTGGCGACGAGCTGGTTGGCGTCGTTGTACGCGATCTGAATCTGTTCGCCTCCGGTTCCCGTGACGCTGAAGAGAACGTGATTTTCGCCCGCGCCCGGAGCGGTGGCGTTGAACGTGCCCGAAATCGTGAATTTGTCCGTTGTGGAGACGGTCGGATCGAAGACGTTTCCGAAACTTCCCGCCGCGACGGCTCCCGCGGAATTGACCACCCGGTTCTCGATATTGACGTAGGAGGTGGAGCCGTCGGTGATGTTGATGCCGTTACGGTTCAGGCTCCCGATCTGGACGCTCCCCGCCTGGAACGTCGCGGCGGTGAGCGCGTCGACGTTCGCGGAATGGGCGTAGGTGGAGCGATCTTCTAGATAGAGGTTCGTGGTGTTGCCGCCGCGGTCGGTGAAATCGAGCGCGACGTATTCGTCGCCTATGAGTTCGCGGGTGAGCATATCGGCACCGAACGATCCGGCGGTGCGGATTCCGAGGTCGTTCGCGGTAGTGCCGCCGTTTTCGATGACGGTGATTCCGTTGTTCGCGTTCGCCGCGGCGTAGCGGATCGAAATCGCGGAGCCGTCGTCGGAAATGCTCGCGACGAAATCTTTCGTGCCGCCTTCGCTGTTCGTCGTGTTGATCGCGTCGATGACGTCGCCAATGGTGCGTGGGTCGGAGCCGAAGCTGATGGTCGTTTTCGTCACGCCCGCGTCCCAGTTGTTTATGATGAAGCCGCGAATGGTGGACGTGGTGCCCGAGTCTACTCCCTGGCCGTTACCGAGCCTCGAAAGCGCGGTGTCCTCGGTGATCTTGACGATCTTGTTTCCAGTCAGAGTGCCGGGCGCTCCGATGGTGGCGGTCGCTCCGGTGAATCCGAGATCCGCCGCGGTGCTGCCACCGTCGACCTCGCTGACGGAAAGGCTGGTCGTGGTCGCGAGAGTCAGCGATCTTCCGTCGGTGCTGTAGCCCGCGGTGACGTCGAGTCCGGTGTTGTTGATCGCGTCGACGATGTCCTCCGCCGTCAGGGCGAAGCGCAGATCGACGACCGCGCTAGCGTTGTTTCCGTCCGTGATTCGTATGCGTCCGTGGTCGATTCCCTGGAAACCGTTGAAGTCGTCTACGGACGTGCTCTTGTTGATGCGGGAGTCGCCTAGTTCGATTATCATCGAGCCTGCGCCTACGGTGTCGGACTTTGACGCGAATCCGCTACTCGTGTGTTGTTCGATCGACGCGAGCGATCCTACGCGGAAGTTGAATGAGCCGAGGGTGGACGCGGACGTCCCCGTCGCGGTGAGGATGGATTCGTTGCTGGAGGTCGTTTTCGTCTTGTCGAAAATGGAGCCGTTGCCGAGCCTCGTGGACGTGCCCTGGAGGGCGAGAAGCCTCGAAGACAGGTCGAGATACGCGCTGCGCTGCTCCTCGGCCTTCGAAATCTTCGTCTGCACCTGATCCACAGGCCTGCGCTCGATAGCGAGGAGCTGCTGGATGATGCTCTGCGTGTCGAGGTTGCTTACAAGTCCGTCGATGGCAAATCCGCCCATGATTTTTCCTTCGGTTTCTGGATAAAATGATTTTTATATATCGGCGGTTTACAGCCGCTTACTTGAGCCGGTTCCGTTAACTTGGAGCTTTAAACAAGTTAAAGTTGCACGTGGAATCCCCGGCGAGCAGACAATAGCAGTTCATTGCAAGTAATTTATGAACGTTTTGCTTGTTTCAACTGCGACGATTCGCGTTTCTATAGGAATTCTGATCTCAGAATTGTCGCGGCTAGGCCGGGTGAAATTTGCCACCTGGTGTTAGAATAAAATGTCTATGGAAGGAACGAAGACAGTGGAACTGACAGAATTACAGAAAACTAAACTCCTCGATCTAGCGCGGGGCGAAATTCTTTATCACCTCGGACTTGCCCGCTCAAAGCCGAAATTCGAGCCGGACGAGACCCTTGAAATATCCTGCGGCGCGTTCGTCACCGTCAAAACGCTAGACGACGAACTTCGCGGCTGCCTCGGAATCGTGACCGCACGGGAGCCGATATATAAAGTCGTCGCGGAGATGTCCGTCGCTTCGTGCATCCGGGACTCGAGATTTCCGCCCGTTCGTCCCGAGGAGGCGACGATTCTCGACGTGGAGATAAGCGTGATGACTCCGCCCGAGTCGGTGAAATCGATCGACGAAATCGTCGTCGGTCGCGATGGACTCGTTGTGCGGGACGGATTCCGCTCCGGGCTTCTGCTTCCGCAGGTGGCGTCGTCGCGGGACATGGACGCGGAAACCTTCCTCGGCCATACCTGCCTGAAAGCGGGGCTTCCGTGGGATGCGTGGCGGCGGGCGTTCGATTTCCCCGGCTCTGGCACGGAAGTGCTGAAATTCAGCGCCATCGTCTTCGGCGGCCCGCTCGCGGACGATCAGCATCAATGAACGGGATCGACAACCAGTCTTCCCGGAACTTCGCCCGGCGAGCAAACTTCGATTTTGTCCGAAATCCGCCAGCCAGCGCCGACGGGCGCTACTACAAGCAGTCTTTCGAGGTGGAGCGTTTCCAGCGCGATCGACATGGATTTGGTTTTGTCCGGCACTTCGCTGAATTTGAATTCCAGACCGTAGCGGCGGCCGTTCGAGAAGATAAGCAGATCGAGTTCCGCGCCGCCGTAAGTCGACCAGAAATACGCCTCCGGCGAATCAAGGAGCAGAAGGGTCTGTTCGAGCGCGAATCCCTCCCACGAAGCTCCGACCTGCGGATGGCCTGTAATCGCGTGTTCGTCCTGAAGGCCGAGAAGACTATGGAGTAGACCGGAGTCTCGAATATAAAACTTCGGAGACCTCACCTGTCGTTTGCCGATGTTCTCATGCCAGGGCTGAAGCTGTCGCACCATAAAAGTCTGCGTCAGGATGTCGAGGTATGAACGCGCAGTCTTGTCGCTGATTCCGAGCGATCCGGCGAACTTCGCAGCATTCCACGTCTGGCCGTGGTAGTGAGCGAGCATGGTCCAGAATCGCCTCATAGCAGGCGCGGCGATGTTGATTCCGAGCTGCGGAATGTCGTGTTCGAGGAATGTCCTGATGAATCCCTCGCGCCAGGCGAAACTATCCTGCTCGCTTCCGGAAAGGAACGACCGCGGGAATCCGCCGCGGGTCCAAAGCGTTCTCCAGCTTCGGCTTTCGATTTCTTCGACGTCGAATCCGGAAAGGTCGACGAATTCGACTCGTCCCGCGAGGGATTCCGAAACGTTCCGAATAAGTTCCGGCGACGCGCTGCATAGAATCAGGAATCTGCAATTGTGATCGGGTCGATCGACAAGGACTCTCAGGGCCGCGAAAAGTTCAGGAATCATTTGAATTTCGTCGATCACGACAAGACCGCTTTCCGAACCGAGCGAAAATTCCGGATTCGCCAGCCGGCGCTGGTCCTCGACTCTTTCGGCGTCGAAAAAGCGGCATCTGCGGGTTTTTCCAATCTCGCGAGCGAGTGTTGTTTTCCCGCACTGTCTCGGTCCGAGCAGCGCCACAATCGGCGATCTGTCGAGCGCGCGTTCAGTCCGGGCAAGGTAACGTGTGCGATGGATGAGTTCAGTCATACTTCCTTGAATATTCGGAATTTAACTCCGAATATTCAAGGACAATCTTTAATTGAGCCTTCAATTGAGCGGACGCTTGGCGACTAATTTTAATTTTTTGACGGTAATTTACTCACACTGTAAACTTTCAGGCCGTCGGACTTACCTTTGAACTTGAGTCCTTCGATAAGCTCCGCGTCGATGTGATCTTTTACGAATTCGTAGCTCGCCTCGCTCATAAGAATCTGCCCTGGCTTCGCGGCTCCGCAAAGTCTCGCGCCGAAGTTTACGCTGTCTCCGATGACGGTGAAGTCCATCCTGCCCTCTGCGCCCATGTTTCCGCTGACGACGTCGCCGTAATTGATTCCGATGCCGACGTGGATGTCCGAGCCTTTTTCGCGGTTGATTTCCTCGGTTCTTTCGACGATCTCGATTGCGCAGTCCACGGCGCGTTCGACCTCGTTTTCGCCGTTGAAGAGCGCCATCACTTCGTCGCCGACGAATTTGTCGATGTCGCCTCCGTACTTGGCGATGATCTGCGCCTGGACGTTCAGAAAGAGGTTCAGCATCGAAATCACTTCCTCCGGAGAACGCTTTTCCGAGAACGCCGTAAAGCCTCGGATGTCGCTGAACCAGACGGTTCGCTTGACGCGCTGGCCGCCAAGGTCGTGTTTCTCGCTCGATCGTCCCCTGGAAATCGCTTCGAGGGTCGCGCCAGAAACGTACCTTTGAAGATGGGCGCGCTCCTGAAGTCCCGATAGCATTTTCTCGAATGCGGTTTTCAGGTCCATCAGTTCCTCGTAATTCGCGTTCATTTCCATCCTGACGTGGAAGTACTCGCCGTCCTTGACCACCTCGAATGCCTGCACGAGCGCGTCGAGCGGTTTCGAGATCGACTTTCCGAGGTTGAACGCGACGAAGATCGCGATTCCGAGTCCTAGCATCGCGATCATAAACGTGATGATCGCGCTGCGCTGAATGTCGCCGAGAACCTTTTCCTTCAGAACGCTCACGATGACGTACCATTTGAGGTTCCCGACGTTCGCGGCCTTCGACGCGCTGAAGTAATCCGAGCCATCGTGGGAGTATTCGAACCCCTCTGTGTCGTCGCCCTCGCGAAGCGCGGTAACGATCTTTTCGGTGTCAACTGCTCCGATCGAAGCGTTTTCGAGGTCGCCGATCGTGATCCGGGACAGTTCGCCAGAGTCCGAGATCGATACGAGTTTCGAAAGATCGTCCATCGGATAGCCGACGATTTTGAGCGAGTCGTCAAGAATGAACGCAGTCGGGCCTTTGTCCGCGATCTCCGTCTTAAGGAACGAGCTGAGCGCCTTGACGCCGACGTCCGCGCCGACGACCATCTCGCGGCTCTTGTCCTGCCAGACCTGCGGAACCCGAAGCGAAACCGTGATCCCAGGCAATCTGCTCGTCTTGAACACGTACACGTTCTGCCAGACTTTCGTTCCGTAGTCGCTCTTCACCGCGTCTCTGTACCAGCCCCGCGTCCGGCAGTCGTACGCTCCGATCGGACCCGCCGCGGGGCTCCAGGTAAGATCGTTCTCGTTGAACGTCTCGTAGTAGACGATCTGCACGGCTTCCTCTTCGTAGGCGCGTTCGTCCGCCTCGAGAACGTCGAATTCCAGATCGACGCTGACGACGAAATAGTTCTGCGATCCTTCTTCGTAGTCGCGCCTCAGGCTTCCTGTGACGCCGAGCGAGCCGGACTGCGCGAAGGGATAGACGTCGGTCCAGATGTAGCTGTTTCCGGTCTCGAGGATTTTTCTCCACCAGGTGCGCTCCCGCGGATCGAACTGCGGAATCTGCGCTGCCTTCTCTTTCAGATTCTCCGGAAGCTGCACCTGCGCGCCTCCAGGATGCTCGTTCAGCACCGGAAGCAGAAGGTCGCCGCTTTCGCCTCTTGCGTCCCGGAATCTCACTGTCCCGAGAAACTCTGAGTAAGTCGCGAAGTCGGTCCCCGCGCCTAGCCTCTGCGCGGTGGGCGCGCTCTGCCACTTCGACTTCATTTCGCTCTCAGCCGTCTTCCAGATCATAAGGAACTGACCGTCCGGAAACGCGACGTGGAACTGCCGGATACTCGGCTGGAATTCCGCGCTCGAACGGATTCTGCTCTCTATCTCTTCCCACGCGTCGATCTTGTTTTCCTTGCCTGCGAGCGCGTTCGCCACGATTGCCGCCATCGTCTCGAGGGTCTTACGGTACGTTTCCCGGTCCATTTCGTTTACGAGAAGCACGTCGCTTATGGACATTCCCTCCAGCTTTTCGCGGGTTGACGTGATCACGCGTTTGCTGCGGAAGCCGTTTTCGAAACGCTCGACCATCAGGAAGTTGCCGTCGCTCTGGCCTATGTACAGGTTCTGAAGCTGCGAGGACTCCCGGAGGTACGAAACGAAAACCTGCCGAAGTTCGCTCTGGTCCTCGAGCGGCACGACGTTCAGGGTGACGAGATCGCTTATCGTACTCGCGGCGTTAACCGCAGGCGCGAGGAAATTGTTGACCTGGGACTGGGTGTGGTCGATGATCCCGTTCATTCTGTCCTTGACGACGGATTCGATCGACGACGAAGAGAACTGCCAGAAAGTGAAACCGACCACAAGAACCGGAATCAGGATCAGCACGCCGAAATACCACGTCAGCGCGGTTCGCAGCGACTTCGGGCTGAGGTTCCTCGCGACTTCGCCACGGAACTTCTGCGCCATCTCCTTCGCTTCTCCGATGGACGATCCGATGAGCGACGGCTCGTTCTTGTTCTGTTCGTTTGACATTTGAATCCTCGGTCTATAAATCGAAGCGCGGAACTGATCGCCTGAATTCTGCCAGAGGTGGAAATCGAATTGAGGCGAAGATTAATTATGGGTTAAGATGGCAAATACAGTTATAGTATATTGATCTGCGAAATCAATTGTTGCATCGAGGAGTTCAGCGTTGGCGATTACCGTCGAATGCCCGGATTGTGGAAATCGAAAAAACCTTGGCGACCACGTCATCGGCCTAAGGCTTCGGTGCAGGGTGTGCAGCGCGATCTTTTTCCACCAGTGGGGCAAGAATGTTCTTCTTGAACCGGGCGACGGAACCTCAGGTACGGGGATGGATCTCGCCCTCGATCCGGAATTTATGACGACGTCGGACGGGGTTATCGACGCCGTTTCCGACTCCGGTCTGTACAGGATGGTCGCCGACGTCATCGACGTGCCCGCTGAAATGCCCGAGAACCCCACGGTTCCGGGATTCGTCGTCGGCGATCGCATAGGCGAAGGCGGAATGGGAGTGGTTTTCAGGGCCGAGCGGGAGTCCGACGGCGCACCTTTCGCGGTGAAGTTTTTAAGTCTGGCGCTCGCGCGGAACAGAACCTACGTCCAGCGCTTTCTGCTCGAAGGCGAGTACGCGAAGAAACTGAACCATCCGAACATCGTAAGTTATCACGAGTTCGGGAGCCACGAAGGATTGTACTACATTGTAATGGAACTCGTCGAAGGCGATTCCGTGGCGAACGTTCTCGAACGGGAGGGACCATTCGACCTTAAGCGCACAATCGATCTGATGATCGGAGTGGGGGAGGGTCTGCTCCACGCGCACCAGCACGGCCTGATCCACCGCGATCTGAAACCGGACAACGTGCTGATCTCGCTCGATGGCGCGCCCAGGATCACCGACTTCGGGCTTGTCAAAGACTTGGGTGAGGTTTACGACCTCACCCGGAATTACATCCCTAGCGCGGGGCAGGTCGTGCGGCTCGAGCGGGTGTTCACCAAGAGGCTGAAGAAGCTTTTGCGGCAGAATCTCGATTCCAGCGGCGCTCCGGTGACTAAGGAAGAACTCGCGGAAATTCGCGCTGAAGTCGAGGAAATCGACGCGGAACCGTTTCTGGGCGAAGACGAAGACGACTACGAAGAGCGCGAAGCGAAACTTTCAAGCGCGTCGGACTCGTCGATCGTTCTCGGCACCGTGCCTTATATTTCTCCGGAACAGCTCGAAGGCAAGAGCCTCGATCCTCTTACGGACATCTACAGCTTCGGAGTGATGTTCTACCACTGCCTCACAGGCGAGTTTCCATTCGACGCCGAGGACTCAGAGGGCGTGCTTTTCAAAAAGCTCGTCGAAGAGCCGGCGGAGATCGAATCGTTCAATCCGGAACTGAAGCCCGCGAGTCTATTCGTCAAGCGACTGATAGCCAGAAACCGGAGCCATCGGTATCCGTCGATGAAACTCGTGCTGGAAGACCTGCTGCGCCTTCGCGACGGCGCTCCGCTTCTATACTCGCTGCTTGCGTGCTACGACGCTGTGGTGGACGTTACGCTCGCTGGAATCGAAGACGTGCGCTACCAGCACGTGTACGACATCTTCGAGACGATCCTTCATCTCGTGCGGGCATAATAGTACATTATATTCGTGCCGTCTACGAATTTATAGTAATATTTTCTGCGGCATTCGTAATCGTACGAAAAATTCGTAGACGGCACGAATATAATGTACTGTTTTTATTCCGCATTCCGCCAGGCGTAAAGTGTCCCCTGGAACGAGCATTCCTTCCCCTCGAACACGAAAGCCGCGCCTTTCGCGGCGGGGGTCGCAGGCCTGCCGGTGAACGGTCCGATCAACGGATACTCCTTTCCCTCCGGAAACACTGCTTCCGCGCGCAGAGTTACGACGTACACTTTCGCCGGCAGATTATCGAAGTCCGGAAGCTCTCGGTCGAACAGTTCCGCCAGAGCCGTCTCGACCGGCGCCTTGACTATCCGTAGTCCGTGGGAGTCAGCCGCGTTCACCGGAGCGTCGCCAGGTTTCACCATCGCGGCGACCAGCGGGTCCTCGACGATCACGTCGAATTCGATCATCCTCCGCGGCCATTCGTGTGACAGCGGGCTTGGGACTATCTCGCCGCGAGTCCACCACGCGATGAACAGCGCGCCGAACGCAAGCAGGAAAAGCAGCGCCGACGCGTCGATGACGTTGATCGCTCCGAAAATTCTGCCTTTGTCGTCGAGTAGGGGCATTAACAGTAGTCAGTAGTCGTTAGTTGCTATAAACTATCTCAAGTCTTCTGGCTCCGGCTGTGAATAACTGCTGGTGATACGTATAAGCAAGCGACATCGATAATTCGGAGCCGTCAAACGAGACGCTTGACGGCTTTTGCGGACATAGACGACCGCGGTCCCAGGTGCCTACGATAGTTTCTTAGTTGTTAGTTCATTCTTAATTCTTAACTCTCTTTGTCCTTTCCTGCGCATTTCGGGCAGCTCTGCATTCTCATCGGGAGTTCAAGCCCGCTTCTATGAAGAAGTTCGATGTCCGCTAAAATCTGCTCTGTAGCGCCGTCGGCCATCACGGCGCCTTTGTACATTACGATCGTGCGTTTGCAGACATCGAGGATCATATCCAGGTCGTGGGACGCGATTATCTTCGTGTGCGTAAACCCGTGCAGCAGATCGATCAACAGCCCGCGAGTTCGCGGGTCGAGCGCCGCGGTTGGTTCGTCGAGCACTAGTATATCCGGAGACATCGAAAGGGCGGTTGCGATTGCCGCCGCGCGCTTCTCGCCTCCAGAAAGTCTGTAAGGCGGACGTTTCCGGATATGCAGCGCGTTCACCTTCGAGAGCGCCATTGCGACGCGCCTTTCGACCTCCTCAGCCGGGAGATTCATATTCAGCGGGCCGAACGCGACGTCCTCCTCCACCGTCGGCATGAAGAGCTGATCGTTCGGGTCTTGAAAAATCGTCCCGACTGCGCGTCGAATGTCGGGCAGAGTCTTTTTCGTCACCGGAA
The DNA here is from genome assembly GCA_024653775.1 of Planctomycetota bacterium. Classification (GTDB taxonomy): domain Bacteria; phylum Planctomycetota; class UBA8742; order JACQVU01; family JANLHZ01; genus JANLHZ01. The sequence continues at coordinate 33,401 of JANLHZ010000061.1, forward strand.
TCTCGCCTATGGCGACGAGTCCGGACTGCGCGATGATGCAGCCGGAAAGATGGCTGAGAAGCGTGCTCTTGCCCGCGCCGTTCGCGCCGACTATTCCGACGGATTCCCCGTGCTCGATCCGAAACGTCACGCCAGCGAGCGCGGGAGTCCCGTCCGGATAGCGGTAAATGAGGTCCTTCACTTCGACGATATGATGGCTCATCGCTGCGTCTCCATCACGAGTTCGCCGAGCGTTCGGGAGACGTTTCCGAACCGTAGCGCCGCGAAGAAGCTGGCGCAAACGACAACGAACAAGGTATCGACCGGTTTCCAGCGCAGTTCCCGGTTCGTCCGCAACGTTCCGTCGAAACCCCGCGCGAGCATCGCCTGATGCAGTCGAAGTCCGCGGTCGTACGCGCGAATCAGCAGATGCCCGGCGAGGGACGCGAAAACGGAGACTCCGGGATTTCGCGCGCCTCTTGATCTTAGGGAGTGCGCGCGGGCCATCCGGTACGCCTCATCCGCGAGGATGAAAACGAATCTGTAAAGGAGAAGGAACTGAGTTACCAGCAGCCTCGGCGCGCCGAGTCCCGCGAGTCCGGCGCAGGTGCGAACGTAACCCGTGCATGCGAGCAGAACCAGCGCGCCGCTGACGCTGAGCGAGAATCTGAGAAGAATCGAAATGAAGCTGATCCAGCCCGAGGAAATCGAGATGGAACCGACGACGATCATTTCCCGCGTGTCGAGCAGCGGATTGAAAATCCCGACCATCACCGCGAAAGGCGACGCGATCAGCAGGTACCGCGCCACCACTCCGAACGGCACAGCTCCGAGCGAGATCATAATGATCGGGTAAACGAAAAACGGAAGCAGATTCTCGATCTCGTACTTCGGATACGACACGACGGCGAGCACGAACAGCGCCGTCGCGATCAACATCGCGCGGGGATCGATGCGGTTTGCGATTCCGCCACGGGACGAAAGTCTGTCGAGCGCGTCGATGTCGCCTAAAACTGTGTTCAGCATCGCCATCAGTCGTCCTCCCGACTGATGGCGAGCGTGGCTGTGACCTCCGCTTCGGAAAGGTGGCGCCGGAGCGTCCGCGCGGGAGTCTCCTGCCTCTCGGCCCTGAACAGTTCGCCCGGAAACCTTAGTCTCGCGCTTTCGATCGCGCTGGCGTTAAGATCGGTCGCGGCGACGAATCGAATCTCGCGCCTACCCTCGAACCGGATCAGAACCATCGTCACACCAGCCGCAGGACGGTAGAACGGATGCGATGGACTGTAGAAGTCGCTCCCGAACGGCTTTTTACCGAGGACGTAAACTCCGCGTTCGTCCGCGTAGCCTTCCTCGTCCGGAGTTTCGTGAAAGCGCCTGCCATAGTAGCCGAGGGAGGGATCGCGCTCCGAATGATGGACGCTCACGTTAGCGGAAGACGCGGGCGCGCCTCCGGACATTATTTCGAGCTTGACTGTCCCTGGAACGATCGTCAGGACCGATCCGTAGCGCGATCTGTCCGCGGGATGGAGCCGCGCGCCGGAGTTGAGCGCTAGCGCGTGCGCGGAATGGTTCGAGAGTCCCGCGCGATAGTCGTTCCCCATCAGACCGTTCACCCGTGGCGAGAAGATTTCGTCGTCGATCCCGATTTCGAATTCCTCGCGAATGGCGCGCGGAACTTCGCGCCCGAAGACGCGGAACGCGTAAAGATCGACGAGGCCGAGTCCGTGCCCAAGTTCGTGGAGCAGCGAGTAATCGATGCTCTGGACGCGCTCCGGGTCCGCGTAGCGACCGATCCACGATCTCGCGTGAATGTCCGATAGCCTGACGTCCGCGGGAAGCTCCATCCGAGGCAGGAAGTCCTTCGAAGCGAAAAGACGATGGAAGTCCCAGCGCACCTCCGCTTTCCGGTCCGCCTCGTAGCTCTCGAACTGTTCGTCGTCGCTTACGAAATTCACGTAATCGACGCGCAGAATCGAACGCTCGTTCGCTCGCGAATCGCTTGCTTCCCCGGACTCGCGGTAGAGTCGGTTCAGCTCTCGGACGTGAGCGTTCAGCCAGTCGTGAAACGACTTCGTCCCGATGGAGTTCTCCGCGCCCTCGATCGTCCGCGCGAAACTCCGGTGGACGTAGAACCCGGAGGAGCGAGCCTGTACGCTCGTCGCGATCTCGTTGTTTTCCTTGGTGAACTCCGCGATGAGGTTCTCCGAATCCACCGCCACCGAAATTTCCGTGTCGATCGCGCGCTCGTTCTCCGCACTCTTGCGATGCACGCGGAACGCGAATCTGATCACTGCTCCCGAAGCGAGGCCGTCCACGGGAATGTGCTCGCGGATGCCGCCGTCCTCCTTGAATGTCACGCGGAACCTCTGATCGCAGTTCGCGCCCTGGTTCACGATCTCCGCGATGAACGTCGCGTCCGACCTTTGTCCGTAGTCCGAATCCGGCCCCGCGTAATCCGTCAGCGGCGCGCGCCTCAGCATCCGCACCGCAAAGTCCGGCAGCGCTTCGCTCGCGGACGCGCCCTCTGCGAACGCGAACGAAACGAGCAGCGCGATCAGTATCGGCGTGGTTTTATCTTTTGCCGGCATTCTGGAACCCGTTCCTCGAAAAACTCCGTAATCGCCCGATTCACAGAGCTTATGATAGCGCCGCGGAGGGAGAATTCGTAATTCGTTGTTCGTAAATCGCGGAGAACCTTCCTGCAGCATTTGAGGAGTTAATAGTTGGTATTGCGGAATTGGGACAGAATTTTTCTGAAAACGTGCTTGAACTCATTGGATTGAATAGACCATAATCTATACACTTGCCATACAAAGCAAATCTACAGAGATTCTCACCGTTCCTCGGAGTAATATATGCGTAACTGGCTTTCCGTTTGCGGGGGGGGGGCCTATGCCTCGTTTTTCTCATATCTTGCGATTCGTCGGATGTAGTTAGATTCGCGAACGGGGCAAAGTCGGACACATCGGCTGATGAAGCGGCGATTGTTGCGG
>JANLHZ010000066.1 GCA_024653775.1 Planctomycetota bacterium
TTCTCTGCGAATCTCCGCGCTCTCCGCGTCTCGGCGCTGAAGAACTGCGAGGACGCCGGTTTTGTAATTCAGGGAATGTGGTTCACCGAACATTTACGCATAAATCCGCATGCGCGCCCACACTGGTCCCCCCAAATGCTTTGAGGTTTTAAGTCTCAGAGTGCTGACATTTCGACAAACTTTCGTTATCTTGATTCTCTCGCGACGTAACAACTATCCAGGGACTCAAATTGAGGAGAGAAGAAACAGCAAAGGTGGACTCCGATTCCGTCAGGAAAAGACGGCAGGCCTACAACCTTTTCATGCTCTTCAAAAAGAACGCGATCCTTTCTGACCTCACACCCGATGGCAGGAAGGTCATTCTCGCGATTCCGTACATCCTGCACTCGAACAAGCCGAAGCATCTTTCAATTGTCGAAGGCGTGGAGACGCCTTCCGGGATTTTCGGATATCAAGCGGATCAGAAAGCCGTCGAAGCGATGAATTCCCTTTTCGCGGGTGAGAAATTCGGTTCGGTTTCGTCGAGCCACCACCACGCGATCGAGTTCCTCGCGGTTATGGGAAGCGTCGGTACTCTCGCGTTCGGCGAGGCGTCGGACCTCGATTTCTGGGTCTGTCTCAGCCCGTCGGTCAACTCGGAGCAGAAAGGGATTATCGAGCGGAAGCTCCGGAAGATCGAGGAGTTTGCGCTGACTGAAGGCAAGCTCGAATGCCATTTCTTCACCTGCGACGCAAAGAGTCTGAAGCGAAACGACTTCGGCGCGGTCGACGCGGAAAGCGCCGGCAGCGCGCTCGGTACTCTGCTCAAGGAGGAGTTCTATCGTTCTTCTACGATTCTCGCGGGGAAGATTCCGAACTGGTGGGTCGCTCCCGTCGGCGCGAGCGAGGAGGAATACGCCGGAACGATCGAGACGCTGAAGAAATCCGGCGCGGCGCACGCGAAGGAATACGTCGACATCGGAAACGTCGGGCAGATATCGAAAGGCGAGTTCTTCGGCGGCGCGGTCTGGCAGCTCTACAAAGGCGTGAAAAGCCCGTTCAAGAGCGTTCTGAAAACCGCGCTCCTGATGGACTACTTCGAGGAAGGCGAGGGGAATCTGATCGCGTGCGAGCAGTTCAAGGGACTCGTGTTCCAGAACCCCACGGGCCTCGAAAACCTCGACGCGTACGCGCAGCTTATTCGCCGCGTTCGCGACCACGCGATAAAAAAACATGATAGCAGCCTCGCGTCTCTGCTCGAGAAGTGCTTCCTCATTAAAGTCGGCGTCGAATCGATAACCTTCTCGGACACGAAGAAACTCAGCTCCGGCGAGGAGTTGATCGCATCGATGCTAAGGGACTGGCGCTGGGATTTCCGGAGCAAGGAGAAGATGCGCTTCTTCAAGGACTGGGATTTCGTCACGCAGGAAACCCTCGGAAAGCAGATCAGCGCGTATCTGAAGACTAGCCTCGACGATTTGCAGACGAAGGTCGAGCGGGAAAAGATTCCACTGACGATTTCCACTAGCGACCTGAAGTCGCTTTTCAACTATCTCGACGCGTACTACAACAGCAAGCCGGGGAAGGTTCCGTTCCTCTCGCCGCCGTTTCGGAAACTCGCCAAGAGCCACGCGTTCACGATTCGCGAGAGGGTTCTGTACGAAGGCGTCTGCGTCTACGATCTCTACCGCGGGAACCTCGAGCCGGAGAAGATCGCGGACTCGCGCAGCAACCTGTTACGCACGTCCGAGGATCTTATGGAACTCGCGGCGTTCCTGATAGTGAACCGTCTGTTCACGACGTCGAACCACCTGCGCGTGATCCATCCGAAGGCGAACCTGATCCAGCGCAACATCAAGAAGCTCCAGGTCGAACTCGCGAGGTTCTTCGAGACGCGCAAGCACCTGCATCCGGGCGATCCGGTGCTGCTCGCTCCTCCGGTCGCGGACAGGATAGTGCTGCTTCTGAACTTCCTTCCCCCGCGGGAGGATTTCGAGGCGGCGCGCGAAGGCTTCAACAGCGCCAGCGACCCGCTCAACTACGGAAAAAGCGAACGGAGCCTCGTTTCGAGCCTCACCCTCCTCGTAGAGAACTCCTGGACCGAGTATTTCGTCCAGCGCTTCAGCGAGGAGAACCAGCTCTCATCGGCGTGCGCGCACATCGTCAGCGAACTGCTCGAAAACAGGAAGCCGAACGAGGAGTTCTTCCTCGTCCACGCGGCGTCGTTCGATTACGCGACTCCAAACGTCCAGAGCAGGCTTTCGAAACTACTCATCGATATGGCGTCGTGGTTCAAGAAAGGTTCCGGACGCTACTTTCTGACGCGCTTCGGCGGGAAAAGCGTGCTGTTCAGGCGCGCCGGGAAGAAGGTCTACCCGGTGGTCTGCGACACGTTGAAGGAATGTTTCGGAGCGATCATCGAGCGGGAAACGGATTTCATGCCCATCGGCATCGACTGTTCCGCGAAAGGACTTCAGGGTTACGAGGAACTTATCCCGCACGTGGAAGAGCAGACCGTCAACATCTTCGTCGAGTTCGAGGCGTTCGTGGACTCTTCCCAGGACGCTTCGAAGAGTCTGCGCTCCATCGTGGTCGTGGACGAACGCGGGTTCGTTTTCTTCGAGGTCGTGATGAAGGACGAGCTTGAGCAGGCGATCGATAACATCTTCCTCGCCGCGCTCAATTACTTCGCGCAGAACAGGGTTACTAATCTCGCCGTCAAAGTGAAATACGCCGATCAGAAGGACCGCCAGCGCGGCGTGACGAAAACCCGCGACGAGACCCGGATGGTCCATAAGCGCGTTCAGGCAAAGACCAAGAAAACCACGGCGGTTAACGTCGTGAAAAAGGACGGCGAACTTACAGTCGAGGTTCGCACGCCGTCGGACAAGAAGTCAGTTCGCGTCGACAGAACCAGCATCGCGGGGCTTGTAAAGAAACTCAAACCCGGATCGACAAGGCGACGTCCCGTCATAGACGCCTACCAGGACGCCGGCAAGTCGCACATGTCGACGTCGCATTACCTCTGGGACAAGTATCTCTTCGAGGACAGTTTGCTGAAAGCTGTCTCGGATTCGAAATCGAACGCGTCCGGCGTATTCGAGATCGTGCGCCCACGTTGACTTAGCGCGCGAGATATATCAAACTGTAGACCTGAAGCGGATCCGCGTCCGCTTCGCTCAGAACAGGATCGCGAATGGTCAAGATCGCCGCAATTACAGCAGGATTTTTCGCTTTCGGGCTGATCATCGTTTTTTTCAGCGAAGGTCTTCTGCGCAGGCTCTGGATCGAGCCGCTCTATCTTTACAAAACCAGCGGCAGCGTCGTGTTCACGTTTGTCGTCGCGGGTTACGGAATCGCGATGCTTGTGACGATGTACAAACTCGGCGAAAATCTCCGGAGGAAGAACATGGCGCAGATCGCCGGGTTCGTGATGGTTGCGATCGCGGTCGGCCACGAGTTCCGCATCCGGATGCAGGGTGGAATCCCGAACGACCATTTCCGGTTCCTCTCCACCGTCGGCGTGGGAATCGTTATTCCCCTCATCTGGTACGGCTGGGCGAAGCGTCAGTACCGCCAGCGGATGCAGTAGCCGCGGTGGATCAGAAATTCGGGACATGATAATACATTAAATTCGTAGACGGCACGAATAAAATATCTGCTATCCTAGAACTGGAGCTTCTCGCGTTTCCTCGTCCGCCAGAGGTGGATCGCGGTCACAATGAAGATTATCGTCGTAACTATCATCGCGATCGCGCTTGCGTAGCCGAGGTCCCCGTGGTTGAACGCCTTCTCGACGATGTACGTCGGAACGATGTGGGTGAAATTGTCCGGCTTCGAGTTCGAGAGCACCCAGAAAAGATCATATGCCTTGAACGCTCCAGTGATGCAAAGAAGAATGCAGACGCTCGTCACGTCTCGAAGCAGCGGAAACTGTATCCGCCAGAACACTTGCCGCGGAGTCGCGCCGTCCACCATCGCGGCTTCGACAAGCTCCTTCGGAATGCGTTTCAGTCCCGCGCTGAAGAGCACGAGATAGAACCCCGCGTATACCCAGCCGCTGATTATCGAAATCGTCAGCAGCGCGGTGTTCGGGTCCGCGAGCCACTGCTGAGTCCGAAGGCTCTCGATGCCGATCAGCCCGAAGAATTGCGGAACCAGCCCGATTTCAGGGCGCAGCATCACCTTGAACAGAATCCCCACGACGACGAGCGAAAGTATCATAGGCGCGAAGAACAGTACCCGAAACATTCCGTAAAGCCTTCCGTCGCGTGAAACGAGAGCCGCGAGGAAAAGTCCGAACCCGACCTCGAAAAGCAGAGTCAGGAAAAGATAGACGACGTTGTTGTTCAGCGCGCTCGCAAACGATCGGACCGAAATCTCCTCGTCCGTCCGTGGGAACCTTATGAACGTCGGATCCGATGGCGCGCCTTCCTCCTTGATGAACTCCGGCGCGAGTTTTTTGTAGTTATCGAAGCCCACCCAGTCGAGTTTCTTGTAACTCTTGTCAGTGTGATGCAGGCTGTAGTAAGGCGTTGCCATCGCGGGAATCAGAATCATCGCCGAGTATATGACGAGCGCGGGAAGTATCAGTAGGTATGGAGTGTAGCTCTTGTAGAGTTTCATTTGTCGGAGCCTGCAAGATACGGCTAAGATACTACCTCAAGCACCTGGGACCGCGGACGTCCTCGTCCGCAAAAGCCGCCAAACGTCTCGTTTGACGGCTCCGAATTTATTGATGTCGCTTGCTTGAGATAGTTTCTAAGATACAACGAAGAGACTTTGAAACCCAGCCGGTTGTTTCCAAAACCAGATTTCGTTGTTGACTCACGTATGACCGCAACGTTCAGTGCCGCTTTCGCATTTATGAACATTATATTCGTGCCGTCTACGAATTTACTGTAATATTTATTGATGGCCAAGATAAACGTACAAATAATTCGTAGACGGCACGAATATAGTATCATATCTACCCGGCGATGAACTTTTCTCGTGTCAGCACGTCGATCATCGATTCCGCGCGCGAACGATAGGTGTGGTTCGCGAGAACGTGATTGCGCCCCTCTTCAGAAATCGCTGCCCGCTCTTCAGGATGCGCGAGAAAATAGTCCGCGAGGTCCCTCAGTTCCGCAGGCGATCTATAGAACACGAGGTGTTTCCGATCCTCGAAAAATTCCGCGATCTCCTCGTGGAAGTCCGACAGCATGAACCCTCCGGAAGTGAGAACCTCGAAGACGCGCATGTTCGGACCGCCGAGGCCGGGCTGGGTGTGTCCGAGGGTTATGCGCGCGTGGCGAAACAGCCCCGCCAAAGTCGCCTCGTCCTCGATCCAGCCCTTGATTTTCGGGATCAGCGGGGAATTCGGATGCGCCTCCAGAAACGCCTGCGCCCGGCAGAAGAGTTTCAGGTCGTAGTCCACCAGCGGCTCGATCAGCAACCTCCGCGGCGTCGTCACGTTTCCTGCGAAGCAGATGTCGCATGTCGCCAGCCTCGCATCTTCCTCCGAAAGTTCGTAGGGTTTGTAAATCTCGTCGTTCGCCGCGAGGGGGAGGTGGAACTGATGCGGGCCGAGGTCAGCGCACCGCGCGAGCACGTCCCGGCTGTATATGAACTTCACGATGCGCTCCGACGCGAATTGATCCCGCACGACTTTCTCCGACAGTGCGTCTCCGCAGTCCAGCCAGAACCGCGGATCGTCGCCGAAATAGCTGACGTATGGATACCCGAGCCGCGCGAAGATGCCGTCCGGAGCTTCCTCGGTCGGAAGCTGCCCGTTAGTTCCGTAGGCGAGAATGAAGTCTGGAGCGAAATTCCGAAGGTGCGCGCCGAAGTTCGTCTGCGCGTCCGGGCTGCGCCGCAGGAACTCTTCGAGCTGAATGCGGTTGACGGTTTCGACGGTGTGTCCGAGGGCGCGAAAAGCGGCCGCGAATCCGCCCGTCACTTTCGGGTCGATGTAGCCGCCCGGCACCGTGAGGATGAAAACTCGGAGCGATCTCTTCGTCATCAGCCGGAGGGGTTGTCCTTTACGTCCATAAACTCCGACGGCAGCGTATCTCCGAGGTCTGCGACTTCAGGATGCACCGACTTCGGCTTCGTCGGAATCTGCGCTTCTCCCTGAAATCTGTTGCTCGGACCGCTCTGCAGCGGAGTCTTCCATTCCTTCTGGTCCGGCAGAAACGACATGGTTTCGAGCCTCTTCCACACGTCCTCGAAGGTGGCGAACCATTCGTGCGCTTTCTCGCTAATCTCCGGGATATGCAGGTGCTGGAAGTACCGTCCGAGTTTGTCTTCGGGTTTGCCGTCGACCGCCTTCACGATGTTTGCGAGCCTTTCCCCGTCGGTCGATCTCGAAACCACCAGCGATCCGTTCGACATCTGGTTGATATACTCCTCGCGGATCAGTTCGTTCACGATCGGCTGAATTCTTCTTTCCGGGAGTCCGAAGACTTCGCATAGGTCCGAGATGGTAGCGTAACTTTTTTTGCGATTCTCGCGTCCGCCCAGGTGAGCCTGTCTCGCCCGGAACTCTTTGTCGTAAAGGTAGAAAATCATTCCGACAGCGAGTGTGCCGTTTGCGATTTCCCTGCGCTGCCTGCGCGAGCCGCGGATGACGAACATATGCGTTATTTCGAGTCCCGCGAGAATGATGATCCAGATTATGTAGAGCAGCATCAGCGTGATCAGCACAGCCTGAAGTTGCATGTAGTATTCGAATCTGCGGAAGAACTCGGTGTAGAAGCTGTGGACGCCCCACCAGGTGATCCAGATCGCGGTCAGCGCGATGAGCGATCCGACAAACGCTCCGAGGAGATGACGGTGCCACTGCGCGCCGGGCTGCTTCTGTGGAATCGCGTAGTAGCTCCACGCGAGCGCCGCGTACGCGACGAACAGCGGAGACCGATCGTAAGCGAACAGCATCAGCCGATTCGTCGTCGGAACGAGGTGCGGAAGTCCGAACGCGAACGGAAGCCCCACCAGCGCTACGACGAGCAGCAGGATCGTTCCGACGAACATATCGAAGTTCGATCTGCGAAGCTCCATCCCCCAGATGAGATTGAAGTTGATGTTTACCGAGCGCACGAAAAGCAGAAGCGAGAAAACGATTCCGCCGAAGCCCGCGACCTTCGTCCAGCCCTCCGCGTTTTTCATCCCCTCCCGAAACTCCATCTGCATGTCCTTTAGTTGCTGGACCGTCTCCTGCGTGCCCGCGTCTTCCGGAACGAAGAAGGTGACGATCTTCGCGATGAAGGCCTGCTGTTCGGAGCCGAGTCCTTCAATGTTCGGGCTGAAGTACGCGAACATGAGAAGCATCGTCAGCAGGAAGAAAAGGCTCGAGAACGTAAGACCAGTCGCCTTGTCCGGGACACTGTCCTCCTTGAACATCTTGTGATAGAAGAAGTCGCGGATCACCCATTCCCATATCCAGCGCCTCGACCAGTTGACGATCCCGGAGAACACGCGGGACGCCGCGCTCTGTTCCGATCTGACAATTGTGTTTGAATCGCTCATTTCGCTCCTGCGCGCCGCTCGATCGCGGACAGCGCAAGTATATGGCGAGCCACGCTGAAAGTAAAGGACGGCTTCCAGAGGCTTGTTCGAAAACGATCCAGCGATCCGCGAATGGAACTACGGTTTCGCCGCGAAGGTGATCCCCTTGAGCTTGGCGGCGATGCACTGGTCGAGCGTGAGCGCCACGAACTCCCACACGCACTTGTCGCCGGCGTCGATCTCGGTTTTTGGAAACGGCTTGTCTTTGAGCGAGTACAGCTTCTGCCCGAGCGCGTTCCAGAATGCGTCAGGCGATGCAGGATTGTATGAGACCGGGAGCGTTGTTCCCGCGACGGAAATTCGCGGCCTCGCGTTCTCGCCTTCGCCGACGGTGTCGACCCTGACAACGAGGTTCTCTAAAGGTTCCGCCGGAGCCGCCGCTGGGCCGACGTCCTTCGGCAGGAACGCGTCGAGTCTGCGCTCGAGCTGCTTGAACTTCGTCGCGCAGAGGAAGAACACGAGCAGAAGGAACGTGACGTCGATCATAGGCGTCATGTCCATCTTCGCCTCGGCGCTGCGAGACTTTTCCGGCGCTGGTTTCTTTTTCTTTGCCATTCCTGTTTTCCTCTATGAGCCAGGTTCGCGTTTCTTGATTGCTATCTGCATTTTGTAAATATGAACCCTTTCGAGCAGAGCCGAGATTTGCATCACGGCCTGCACGTACTTGTAAAAGACCCCTTTGTCGGCCCTCACTAACAGAAACTGCTCCGACAACATCAACTTCGGATCCCAGTCGCGCTGCGCGTAAGGTTGCAGGATGTCCTTTATGTCCTTCGCGCCTGCGGAGGTGCTCGCCGGGATCGGGTTTCCAAAATTCAGTTGCTGGTGCCGGATGAAGTATTCCTGCCCGGAAATGTAGTACCTTCCCGTCCCCGGAACCTGAGTGTCGTTGACGATGTTCAGAATCATCCTCTCCGGCGGCGGTTTCTCGTCCGGGATCGCCTGACTGGCGGATGGAAGCACCAGAATCGCGAGGTCCTGCTTCGAAATCTCGGACACGATCATGAAGAAGATGATCAGGTTGAAGACCACGTCGATCATCGGCGTCATGTCCATTTCAGCGGATGCCGTTCTATTTTTTTTTGCCATAGTTCAGTTTCCAGAATTGCAGTATCTGTCTGTTTTAACCTGTAGACGCGTGATTGAACTACTCCGCTTCCGGACGGAACCTGACGAAGAAATCCTCGCAGATCGCGCCGATTTCGTTGGTGAGCCTGATGACGCGGTTCTGGAAGTAGAACGCCATACACACCGCGGGGATCGCAACGAACAGTCCCTGGCAGGTCGTTCCGAGCGCGACGCCGATGTCGCCTGCAAGCTCGCGCGCGTTGACGCTTGGCTTGGACGCGATGGTATTGAACGCGCCGATCATTCCGGTAACCGTTCCGAACAGCCCGAGCATTGGCGCGATAGCGCCGATGAGGTTAAGATAGGACACCTGCTGCGCCATCTTCACCGACTCCCCGTCCAGCGCCGCCTTGAAACTTTCGTCGACGGTTTCGAAGCCGTAGGGAAGTTTCGGAAGCGCGGAGCTCATAATCCTTTCGAGAGCGTTGGTTCCGACTTCGCAGATTTCGAGCGCTTCTTCGAAGGCTTCGTCTTCGAAGAGTCTTTCCAGTTCCTCGACCAGCATAGGCGGGACGAGCTTGTCCCTGCGTAGCTGAATGAAGTAGTTGATGACGAGTCCCCACATGACCACGTCGATCAGAATGATGACGTATCCGATAAGGCCGCCTGACGTGACGTAGGAGTCGAAGAAGCTCGGCGCCGGCGCCTCCCCTTCCTGCGCCAACCCGGGAAGTGCGAAAAACGCGATCGAAAACAAAGTCAGCGAAACTGTGGTCCAAAGGTACTTTTTCGACATTCCAAATACTCCAAGATTAAGGGGAAGTGTTTTCTGAACGTTATGAATTTCTATCAGCAAGGTCCGAATATCTCAAGGCTAAAAACGCCTCTTTTTTATGTTAGGAGGCTGAAAATAATAACTTGTACATCTCGCATCTCACCTTCACGTCATCTTCGCTCCGCGCGCGGTCGCAAAATCCTCACCGGAACTATGGCTACGCTTCCGGTTTTGCTTCCTCGCGCGAATCGAACCTGACATAAATCTGAGCGCGATTTTGTACAACT
>JANLHZ010000086.1 GCA_024653775.1 Planctomycetota bacterium
TTATATTCGTACCGTCTACGAATTATTTGTACGATTATCAGCGTTGCCAATAACATTACATTAAATTCGTAGACGGCACGAAAATAATGTCATTTTTGTCCTTCCCGCCGTAGCGAGAAAGGATCGAGGGCGCCCTCGGTGGACCCGAAACCTTCGCCTCGCCGGAGAAACTCGACGGCAACTTGACGGCTCCGGGTGGTTCGAAATCGTTACCCGCATAAACAGAACCAGCCTACGTTAGTTTATACCGCACTCCGGACTTACCTGCTTATGCGCGATCCCGAACCTCCAATCCCTGCTTCTTCTTTCTGCAGAAATACTTGTTGAAGCTATAAGGCAGCGCATTTGTTTACGGATTTTTTTTCGCGCGGGAATGATGGGACTGTAGTCGTCTCGCCTACAGCAAAAAAGTAACCGTTCACGAATTCACACGAATCTGCACTAATATTTAACTGGGTAAGTGGTTAGTGGTGAATCTTTAATGAAGAGTAGATAGAGGAAGAGTTGACGACGGAAACAGCGGAAGTCACCTGGAAATCCGGCGAATCGACCGCGCCGCTCGCGCCGCGGGCGGGCGGGATTCCGCTGCTCGGAAGGGCGCTCGAACTCGCGAAGGATCCGCTTGCGTGCTTCGTCAGGCTCTACAAGAAGCTCGGACCGGTGTTTCGCGTCCGCGCGGCGCATCTTCGCTGGACGGTGCTCGCCGGACCCGAGGCGAACGACTTGATGTCCCGCGCGTGGAACGATCATCTCGGCAGTCGCGACCTCTTCGGCTCGTTCGCGCAGGAACTCGGGACCGCGCCCGACACGATGATGGCCGCGCTCGACGGAGAGCGTCACATGCACTTCCGCAAGATGCACGCGGTCGGCTATTCGAAAAAAGCGATTGCGCCGCACTTACCGGTGCTGCAGGAGATGGCGGAGAAGACGGCGCTTTCGTGGGAGGTCGGGAAGCCCGTGAACGTGCTGCGCGAGTTCCAGCGGATAGTGACTTTCCAGCTTGGGACTGCGCTCACGGGGCGTTCTCCCGACGACCACTACGACGACTTCAACCATTTCATCCGCACGATAATGCACGTCTGCGCGCTGAAAACTATGCCGCGGATTTTTCTGAAACTGCCGAAGTACAAACGAGCGAAGGCGAGGGTGCATCAATTCGCGCGGGAGATCGTCGAGGCGCACCGCACTGGCTCTCGCGAAGGCCGGCCGCGGGACCTCGTGGACGACCTGCTCGACGCGAAGGACGTGGACGGCTCCCCCCTTCCGGAGCACGCGATCCTCGGCTCGACCATCGGGCCGTTCATCGCGGGGATGGACACCGTCGCGGCGAGCTGCGGGTTCATGCTCTACCTCATACTGAAAACTCCCGGCGTGATGGAGCGCATCGTAACCGAGCTTGACGAAAAGCTCCCGGCGGGGCCGATGACGCTCGAGGCGCTCTCCAAGCTAGAGGTCCTGAACGCGGCGATGTACGAGTCCATGCGGATGCTCCCTATCGCGCCGTTCGTACCGCGGACGGTGGTGAAGCCATTCGAGTTCGCGGGGCACCGCCTCGACGTGAGCGAGCCGGTGCTCGTCGCGACTTCGGTGACGCACTATCTTCCAGAGTTTTTCGTGGAGCCTGAGAAGTTCGACCTCGATCGTTTTCTTGAACCTCGCAGGGAGCACAAAAAGCGCGTGGGAATGTTCGCGCCGTACAGCCTCGGCGCGCATATGTGTCTCGGCGCGCCCGTGGCGGAAGTGCAGATGATGCTGATTTTTGCGTCGATCCTTCGCGTGGTGAGGCTCGATATGCACCCCACGGATTACAATCTTCGAATCAGCGTGAATCCGATACCTGGGCCGGACAAGAATTTCAGAGTAAAGGTCGCAGAACGACGGTCGTAACGGGTGAGAAACAGGCGCCCAAATTTGACCGCGGCGGGAAGTGATTTATGTCACGTTCTTCCATGACTAATCATAGTCTACAAGTTGCCTGACGTAAAATACAAAGCGACATGCATAAATTAATCTTTATGACGGCATGTCATTTCATATTGGAACATGTTTCGATTGTCACTGTTATTTTTAGCTCATTTTATAACATGAATGTCATTTCCTATAGATATGGCACAATGTTTGGATAAAATAGCCGTCTGGATAGCAACCCTATCAATAGTACATTATCATATATTTGCGGAGGCAAAAAAATACGCTCCCGTATGGATTGTTCTGCACTACTGTGCCGGTTCAGGATTGAACATTACCGGCGGAATTGTTAGTATAGACTTTTGTGATGTGCCACAATTATCTATGTACGGTGATTTCGTTTATGTGGAATCTGGCGCATAAATGAGGAAGTCGATTTGTTGATGGCTGACAACATGTACTCGGTACATATTGGGGAAGGTCGATCAATCGACGCGACCAGCGTTCGAGTGCGGCTCGTCGTATTCGCAGTCTTTCTCATTGCTCCTTCATTTCTTGTTTCATGCGGCGAAGGCGACTCGGTGGCGATTGCGGATAAAATCGCCGCGATCAACTGGGATCAGGCTCCCGCGGACGACGGCGACGGTGAAATCGACGCACTTCTCGAGGACGATATTCCGACGATCGAAGAATCGTTTTTCGAAGCGAACGGTCTTCAGCGGGATCAGGAAGTCACCGGAATGCGCACCGCGGATTCCTACACCTTCCGGAAGACAAGCGGTGAGTACGTAACCGTAATCGCTTCCGGCAGAGTGAATTACGTCGATTCCGCGGGGAAACTCAGGCCGATCGATGCGAGAGTAACTCCTGAGTCCGGCCCGGTGCCTTCCAGTTCGGGTCTCGTGGTCGAGTCTCCGCGGATCGTCGAGTCGAAGAATCGCGACGGCTTCGAGGTCGCGTTCGCGAACGAAACCAACTCTCTTGCATCGTATTTCGCGGAAACTAGCGAAGGCGGAATGATCGCGACGTTCGACGCGGACGGCGACGGCACGCGGGATTCCGGCATGCGCTGGAGACACGTCGGACGAATGATCTCGCTCCCTGGCGAGGCGAACGAGCAGCGGGTCGCGAGGGTTCGCGGCGAATCGGATGGAACGAGCGTCAGATACCCCGGCGTCTACAGCGAAGTTGACGAAGAGTTTCACGTCCATCCCGGACGGGTGGAGCATAGGTTCGTTCTGAGCAAAAGACCGCTCGGAGATTCGCAGGTGTTCGATGAAAACAGCCTGATCGCATTCGCGGGACGGCTGATGCTCACGCCCGGGCTGCTTCCGTACGTGGACGGAGAGTTGATGGAGGGGAACTTCGAGACTTCAAGCGCGATAGTCTTCAAGGACCGTCTCGGCGAAGCGAAGTTCCAGATAGGAAAACCCATCGTGTTCGAGAAGAACGATCCGTTTACCGGAACGCTCGGCAAGTTCATTTTCAGGCGCGAGGCCACGGGAGAAATCACTTTCAGCCTCGCGGCTTCGATTTCGTGGCTGATGGCGGAGGAACGCGAGTACCCGGTCGTCATCGATCCGAGTCCGGAAACCATCAATTCGAATTCGGCGTGGACGATATACAGCGACGTGGACGACGCGTCTAGCGGAACCGAATCGTGGGGGTCGACCGGTAGCGGCTACGTCGGCACCTACTACACTGGAATAAGCGACAACTTCCATAACTATTCCGCGAGGTTCGACTGCTCGACTGTGCCGCCCGGAGCGTTCGTTATCGGCGCGGAATTCGGCTACTACCACAACTGGTATACTGGAACGCCGCCGGAAATCACGATGGTGAAGGGAGCGTCCGATCCGGGAACTCAAAGCGGTTCCAGTCCTCCATCGGGAGACGCGTCGACGCTGTGGGCCGACATTTATTCGTCATCGACTTCGTATTCGTCAACGTGGGACATGTTCGCCTCTTTTGGTGGGTATAACGATATCGACCTGAATTCCACCGCGCTGACGGACATAGAGGCCGCCGCGGATACTGATTCCTACGTGTTTATGGGGATGCGCGTGAATTCGGGGGAGTTCACCCCGGGAAACTCGAACTATGCCTCCATCAGTCAGTCGAACGACGGAAGTCCGCCGCGACTGGTGGTTACGTACACGTACGAACGGACCCTCGACGCGATCACCGTGACGCAGTCGTCGGTCGAACCCGTGGAAAAAGGTTCGAACGATTTTCCGATGCTGCGGCTTCAGTTCGACGTAACGGACGCTGGCGGGACGCTCAGCCTCGATTCGATCACGGTGACTTCGAATAACACGAACGACGCGGACGTCGCTTCCTCGGGCGTGAAGGCGTACGCGACGATCGACGAAACGTTCGACACAGGCACTCCGATCGGAACTCCGGGCACCTTCTCAGCCGGCGAAGCGACTGTCGGAAGCCTCGCGTACGGTCTTCCGGAGGGTACAAGTTACGTATGGATAACCTTCGACATCGATTCCGGCGCGACCCTCGACAACGTCGTCGACTGTTACATAGGCGCTGGAGACATAACGATAACCGCGAGCGGAGGCGCGAACGATCCGTCCGCGGTCATTGCTTCGTCGCTTCCGCAGGACCCAGCGGGGTCCAGGTCGATATATCAGAGCATCAAAACCTTCAACGCGGAAGGCTGGAACGTCTGGACCGTGAGCGGCACGGATTCATCGGGCGCCAGCGATCCGGTGAGGATCAGGCTGGATTCGGTTTCAAATCCGAGCGCGTCTACCGTCTACAACTGGTGCTTCGGCTTTACGGAAGCGGAGAGAATGGAGAAGGTTCGCATTCTGCGGGACAGCTCGGGAACGTGGGAAGAGCTTGCGCGGGACGTCATCCGGTTCTCTACCTCGAAGGTCTACATAAACTTCGTGCTTCCCGCGGGACACGTTACGGGAGACATATACTACCTCGCGGCAGGCGGGACTCTTTCGACTTCCGCGCCGACTTACAACAGTTTGACGCTCGCGTTCGAAGAGGACTTCGAAACCGACCTCGGAAGTTTCTCGCAGGATCCTTCGGGCGGTCCGACGCTTGCGGTAGCGAGCGATATTACCATGCCAGACGGGTCGCAGGCGATGAAGCTTTCGGACGCGGACAACGCGGACTACGTGGGCGCGATCCGCTCCGTCGGCCACGGGACGAACGAGTTGATTTCGTTCTACGCCTACACGAACGGCTCCGGCCTCACAATATATCATGGCGAAGGGACCGAGGCGAACCCGATTTCCTGGAAGGTAGGTTACGACACCACCGGAATGTGGGAACTGAGCGAATCCGTCAATCCTGTCACCAACCAATACTTCTATTATAATCTGTTCCAGAAGATCACAATCGACGTCGACTACACCGCTGGTACTTACGATTTTTACGTGGACGACAACCTGCGGGTCTCTAACGTGCCGTTCGTCGATACGGGCGCGAACCCGACGGAGATTCACGTACACACGGCGTACGCGGGAGATAACAGCTTTTTGATCACGCCGTACATCGATCTGATACAGGTCTATACCTACAACGACTCAGCGACGCACTCGCTTTCGGCGGTATCGACGAATCCGGGGATGTGGAACGACGGCTGGAACTGGGATCCGCTCGGAGTGCCGACGAGTTCGAACGACGTTGTTATTCCGAACGAAACCGGCGGGTTCAGCATGTGGGCGGGCATCGACAACGGCGGTAGCGCCGGGTCGGTCTACATCGCGTCCGGAAGGTATCTGAACTGGAACGGGGGCACTCTGGACTTTGGAAGGGACCTGACGATCGTCGGTGAATTCAGCGGCGGAGGCGACCAGCTCACGATAGGCGACGACCTCAATCTCTACGGCACCGCAAACTTCTGGGGACCGGTGGTTTTCACGGCGTCCGGAGCCGACGACGCGACTATAAACGGGGTTAGCAGCATCAATTTCAATGAGGTGGTTGTCGCGGCGGGAAGCGTCCCTGCGAACAAGGTCGACTGGAGCGGAATCGACGTCTACGTCAGCAGCAATTTCCTCTTCGACGGCGGAGAACTCGATCTCGGAACGAAGACGCTTCAGATCGAAGGATCTATGGGTGTGGACACCGACGGAGGAACCGCGCCAGAGTTCACGAACACCGATTACACCATAGCGCTCGTCGGAACGGGCTTCCAGAACATCGACTTCGCAGGGATAGAAATGAACCGTCTGCTTTGCAGCAAGCCGGTCGCTAGAAGTTTCGGAACTGAAATCCTTGGCGGATTCTCGGTTGGGGAACTTGTGCTCGATTCGTCCAATCTGACGACCATGTGGCTCCAGGACGGAGATTACAACCTTACGGGTACAGATGACGTGAACTCGTTCATCATCGATGGCGGAGTGCTCAGCATTGGCGACGGAATCATTCCCGCGAACGGCGCGACCTTCACCACCGCGGCAAGGGTGAACGTTGGGTCGGGCGGAACCCTGATGATCGACAGCAACGGCACGCTTCTTCTACCGGCGGCTGGAATAAACAGCGACGGCGCGGTCAAAAGCCTCGCTCAGCTAGGACCCGCGGTGATGACGACCTCCGGAACTCCGGGGACGGACAGATTCTCGATAGACGTCAACTCCGGAGGCGAGGTCGATATTCTCGGTCTTCAGGTCGAGTCGCCCGACGCGGGCGGCTTCCACATTGCGAGCGGAGCGACGATAACGAGGTTCGACGACGTGTCCTTCTCCGAGGGAGTTTCCGGGTCGGGGACGTATCTCGATATCGACGTCACGACGGGAGCGTACACGCTCCGGCTGAATGACTTCGATCAGAACTGTCTGAAAAACGTCAGCGTGCCCGCTGGATCCTCCATTTCGCTTACGATGGAAAACTGCGGCGGAGCCAAGGGCGATCGCGACGCCACCGACGGCTGGACCGGGGAAAGCGAAGACGACGATCCGGACGGGGACGTTCACGTCACATGGGTCTACTTCAAACAGTGGATAGGATCGTCAAGCGACGTATGGTCTTACGGTCCAAACTGGGAGGGCGGCGAAGCGCCTTCGAACGTTCCCGGAGAGGAGGAGGACATTCTGCTCCGCGCGGGAGATCCGTACTCGCCGGTGCTCGACGAGAATGCACGGGTCAGAAACATTACAATCGACACGAATGGCGAACTTCATCTAGGCGATAAAACCCTCACGATCACCGGAAGCAACTTCCAGACCTTCGGCGGCGACCTCGTTCCGGACACGGGGACGGTGGTCTTCGGCGGAACGTCGGATCAGGCGGTCAACGTCGGCGTGAATCCGCTCTACAACTTCGTCATCGACAAAGCTGGAGGATCGGTGCTTCTTGCGGGCGATATGATGGTTCAGAACGATTTCACGCTCGTCGACGGGACATTCGATCTGAATGGCCACAAGATGTTCGTCGGAATCCCCTGGGATAACCCCGCAGGCGTTTACAACTTCATCCTCGATTCGGATAGCGACGGCGACGGCACGCTCCTTATGGGCGAGGGCGCCGCGATGCTCGTCGCTGGACCCGCGCAGACCAACAAGGCGACGGTCGTGGTTTCGAGCGCAGCGATATGGGCATTCGAGAACGGAATGGGCGGCGGAGGGACCGACAACACCCTCACCATCGGACCCGCGACCGGAAGCGGAGGTTCCGTAACCATCACCGACAACGCGATGGTGATGTTCGGCGATGGAAGCGGTAACGACGCGGCAACCGTCACCGCGGGCGGAACTCTCAGGCTGCTTTCGTCGAACCTCGGCGCGCCGACGATGGGGTTCAACGCTTTCGATGTTGAAGTTCCCGTGACGATCGACGGAACGTTCGTTG
Organism: Planctomycetota bacterium; assembly: GCA_024653775.1. Classification (GTDB taxonomy): domain Bacteria; phylum Planctomycetota; class UBA8742; order JACQVU01; family JANLHZ01; genus JANLHZ01. The sequence continues at coordinate 7,732 of JANLHZ010000086.1, forward strand.
CGAGTTCGGAAGGATTCGATTACAGACCAACTCTTGGCGGAGGTGGCGGAGGCGGCGGAGGCGAGACCATCAATCTGGTTTTCAACGGAGTCGTCGATATCGACGGTTTACAGGCGGGTAGTTACGGCATCGACGGAATGCGGATTTCAGATTCCGCTACAATCGTGTCCCTCAGAGACATCACGTTCGGCGGAAACAACGCGAACAACTCCACGAACCTCACCATCGAAAGATCCGGGTCCGGGTCGTTCGTCGCAGAGGAGCTTGAATTCACAGACGGCTGGAACGTGGACAAATTCGTCAGCTTCGAAGATACGGACGGCGGATCGGACTGGACGCTCTACATCAGTAACGGCTACGGATACGTCACGGGTGAGTTCGGCGGCACGAATTACGAGGCGATTACCGACGCCAACATCGGGACCAAGCAGGATGAGGTCAACACCGCGGACATCGTGTGGGTGAGAGAGCTTCAGTGGTACGGGCAGTGGCAGTACAAAAGGCAGATCACCGTCACTAACACGTCCGGATCGTCTTCGCTGCCCGCCGGCGCGCCGGTGGAGATTACCTTCGACCACGCGTCCCTAGTTTCCGCGGGCAAATCGCTCGCGTCTGGCGCCGACGTGAGGGTGCTTTACGTCAGCGGCAATACAGCCGTGGAACTGAATCGAGTCGTCTGGTTCAAAGAGAACACCACGGGCTGGAACTCCAGCGAAACCACGATTATATTCCCGACTTTTTCGCAGATCGCGGCAAGCGACACCGACGACGGCTACTACATCTATTACGGTAACCCAGGCGCGAGCGAGCCTTCAGCGTACGCGAACGACATCGGAGTCTATTTCCTCGGAGGGTTCGAGAGCGGTAGTTTCACCACGGGCGATACAATATACTACTATCCTTCGGGATCACAGAACCTTAGCTGGTGGGACTTCGCGGATTTCGATGAGGGAGACCCCCACTTGGACGCGGCGGTTTCGGGATCCTACGGCGCAAAAATGATCGGCGCGGGCGGTTCGTCGTACAACGATTTCAACCTCAGTTCCAACTGGTGGTCCGATATCCCAGGCACAGAGTCCAACGTCTACCTCTTCTATAGCCGACAGGTTATCGAAAACAATCCTGGAACGAACAACGTCGTCTTCACGACCGAAGTGAGCACCGACGGAGGCGCAAACTGGTCTTCGACTCTCGAAACGGTTTCAGCGTCGGACGCGATGACGCTGAAAGGTTTCTCCATTTCAAACGGCTCGGTGAGGTTCCGGTTCCGCGCGACTTTCTCTAACACCCTCGCCGCGGACGGAGACGGATTCTACATCGATGACGTTCGAGTGTACGCGAATTCCAACGGTTCGCTTCCCAGCACCACAAGTTTCGCAGCGGCGGGCGAAGTCGACATGTCCGGACTCTGGAACGATCCGATGAACTGGTCTCCCTCTGGCATTCCGGATTCGAACACCGCGGTCACGATCGGCGGCAACTATTCCTTCGAACCGAACGTAAGCGCGGCGTCTACCGTGCTGACCGTGGACGTAGAGGAAACGCTCGTCGGGCAGGATATGATCCTGAACGATACGCTCACGGTTCTGCGCGATTTCAATCTCGGCACCGTCGACGAAGGCGAGGGCTATCTCGATCTGAACGGCAATACCCTCGAAGTCGGCGGGATTTTCGAAGTCGAGCAGGGTGGGTTCGCTGGGACGGGCACGATAATTCTGAACAAGGATCTCGCGGGCGAAACGCAGGTCGTCAGGAGCATTCTCGGCGCAATCACGATTCCCGGGAACCTCACGATCAGCGGCGACGATACCTACGTCCTTCTCGAGCAGGACCTCGCGGTGACGGGAACCCTCACCGTAAGCGGCGGGACGAACACCGAGCTGGAAATACTGGACGGCAAAACCCTGACTCTTTCAGGAGCGTCTTCGAGTATCGCGGGCAAGCTCGACGTCGAGCCGGGTTCCACGCTCGATTTAGGTTCGAGCCACGCAATGAGCGTTTCCGGATCGCTCGAACTCGTCGGAACCAGCGATACGAACCGCGCGATCGTCACGAACGGCTCGAACACCAACGGCTATTCGCTCAGCGTAACTGGCGCTCTGAACGCGAAGTACTACGAGATCGCGTATCCTGGAGCGAACGGACTTCAGGTAGGCGCCGGCGCGTCGATAAGCGCGCCGAACAATCTTTCGAACGGGTATTTCCACGATCCGGTCAGCACCACGGGCGTTCTGCTCGACTTCACCGGCGCGAACTTCGGCGGCGCGTTCACCTCGAACGATGTCCGCTTCTCCGCGGGCGGTTCTAGCGGCGCGAAGGGCGTCCGAGGCGGAGCGAGCCATGGAGTCGTCACCTTCGAAGATTCCGTCGGCACTCTCTCGGGCGCCGCGAACGAGGACGATTCCAGCGCCAAGATCGACTGGGACCCGGACCCGACGGACCTTCCGTCCATCCTTAGCGCCGTCGCTGAGGATGCGTCCGCGGGCGGCAAGGGAATCCAGGTTGGCGATACCGTGACGATCGTTTTCTCCGCGGCGACGAACGCGCCCGCGCTCACCTCGGCTCTCTTGAACACTCACCTCACCGTCGCCGGAAAAACCTGGGGCACGAACATTCAGGGCTACACCTGGAGCACCGTCACGTACTCGAACGACAAAGTCGTCGTAAGGATGGGCGTAGGCTCGGACGTCGCCCCTGGAAATTCCATCGACCTTGGCGACGGCACTCCGAACACGCTCGTCAAGAACGCCGCCGAGACTCTGAACGCGACCGGGTCGGTGGCGATCACGGGCACCTTCGGCGCGAACCTGACTTCGATGATCAGCGCCATAGCAGCGGAAGCTGGCGCTGGTCCGGAAGCAGGGCCGGGCGATGGAGACACGGTCATTCTGAGGTTCGATCACAGCACGAACGCGTTCAGCATCGGATCGAACATCGATTCCGTGCTCCAGCTCCCCGCGGGGAAAACCTGGGGAACTATAACCAGTGCGGTCTGGGGAACGGTTTCCGAAGCGAACGACAAGCTCACCGTCACGATCGGGTCTGGCGCGACGCTGAGCGTCGGAAACGCAATCTCCATCTTGGCGGGCACGATCAAGGACGATCAGGAAGTCTACGACGTCATAGGCTCGCCGCCCGTGATTTCTGGTTCGTTCATCGATACGCCGCCGAATCTTGCTAGCGCGATCGCGTCGGACGGCTCTTCGAATCCGTACGAAGCCGGCATCGAGTACGGAGACTACGTCCTTCTAACCTTCGACGGCTCGACGAACGGCTACGCGGTCAATTCCGGAAACGTCGACACGGTTCTCCCACTTCCGGGAGGTCACACGTGGCTGAATGAATTCGGGATGATCGACAAGGCGGTGTGGAGCGCGGGAAACAGCAAGCTTACGATCTGGCTGCACACTCCGCCGATCTACGGCAGCGCGAATCCCGCGACGGTCGCTATCGGAGATCTGATCTCGATAGCCGCGGACACGATAGAGGCGAGCGGTGGCGGTCCCGACGCGACCAACTCGGGCAGCTTGACGATTTCCGGCACTTTCGGCGGGACTCTGTCCACGAACGTCGTCAGCGCGGTCGCGGACGATAACGGCGCCAGCGGCGGTCCGAACGCGGGGGACCGCGTCACGTTCATCTTCGACGAGGCGACGAATCTGTTCACCACCGGAGGTCCGGACGTCGTTCTCCCCGTAGCGACGAAAACCTGGGGCACGGGCGCGACCATGAACTGGCCCACGTCCACGACTTTGATCGTCACTCTCGGAACAAGCCCGACCGTGGAGGAAGGCGACCTCATCACTCTAGCGGCGGACACGATTGAAAGTCAGACTGGAGGCTCCGACGCGGGCGGGTTCAGCATAGTCATCACAGGTGACTTCGGCGCGACTCCCGGAATGTGGACCGGAATCGCGGGCACAAGCTGGACCAACACCACGAACTGGGACGACTACACCGTCCCGACAGCCGGGCAGAGCGTCACGATTCCGGCAGGGAAGCCGAGCTATCCGAACATCGCGTCTACGCTTGCCGCGGCGCCTGGAGACCTCACCATTGCGTCGGGCGCGTCGTTCACCGTAGGCACCGGCGTGACATTCACCGCCACGGGAAACGTTTCAAGCGGGGGAACCTTCACGGTGAGCGGAACCGGGGAAGTGACGGTAAACGGAAATCTCTCGATCACAGGCGGAACGTTCACCGCGCCTTCCGGCAAAATGACGGTTCTCGGGGCCTTCTCCCACACCGGAGGGACTTTCGACGCGAACTCGGGAACCGTGTGGCTGAAACCAACGTCGAACCAGAACCTGACGGTAAGTTCGAGCACCGATTTCGCCAACCTCACCCTGAACGACGGTCTTCTCGGTTACTGGAAGCTTGACGAAACTTCGACTCCCACTCTCGATTCGTCCGGTTATGGTAACAGCGGCACCTGGGCTGGCGATCCGAACGCCGTCACAGGCTCGACAAATATCGGGTATCGAAATCCGCAGTCGCTCGAGTTCGACGCGGGCGAAGCGGACAGGGTCAACGTCGGATCGCCGGAAACGCTCGATGACATCGAGGCGATGTCGATTTCCGCGTGGATATACGCGGATACACGAGGAGGGACGGGCACCGAGGCCGCGAAGGGTATGATACTCACAAAGGCGGACTCCATCGGCAATAACGGCTGGCTGTTCGGATTCAGGGGGTCGACGTACAACTGGGCGCTTCGGTTCCGCGTGACATACAGCACTCAGAATCTGCTCGTCATATTCAATGACACTCCAGGTCTTGCGGGTGGGTGGCACCATGTATGCGTCACCTGGGACGGAGGGACCACCGCGTCTTCCTCGATAAAGCTGTACATCGACGGAACAGTCGTCGACCACCAGGTCGATACCAATGGAACCGGGTCGAGGGTGACGGATGCTTCACAAAACCTCAGCATCGGAAACTCCGCGAGCGGGACGAACAACTGGGATGGCAAACTCGACGACGTCCGGCTCTACGATCGGGTGTTCACCGCGGGGGAAATCGCGAAGCTCTCTGCCGGGGACATGCCGGAGACTACGCTCGCGGTGACTACAGTCGCGGGCGATGCGCTCGATGTTAACGGCGACCTCATCATCGCAAGCGGAACCCTTGACGCGAGCGGAAGCAACTACGGAGTCAGCGTCGCGGGAAGCTGGCTGAATAACGGCGGCGTCTTCGTCGAACGAAGCGGCACCGTCACCCTCGATGCGGCGAGCGGATCGAAAATGATCATCGAGACCGGAGATTTCTACAACCTCACGCAGAACGCCGGGACCGCCACTTACAACTGCTGGTCGGATTTCAGCGTCGCGGGACTCTTCGACTTGCAGTCGGGAACGTTCGAAATCGACGGGCGCAGCGTCACGCTCACGGGCGCGGCGACTGTGCACGGCTCCGGAATTCCAACGCTCTCCCTCAACGGCACAGGTTCGCTACTGCTGGGCACGTCGCTCACCGTGGGCGACGGAACCGTAGGCGGTAAGCTACGCGTCCAGAACACCTCCGCCATCGTCGATTCGACCGCACAAGACTCGACGTATTACTCGCTAACAGTGAAGGACGGCTCCACCTCCGACGGAAGACTCGACGTAACGGGTGGGATGATCTATTCGCTGGACTCGGACGGAATCAAAATCGAGAGCGGAGTCGATCCATCCGGAATCGTAATCGTCGGCGGCTCGAGCGGGGACATCGTGTTCGATTTCATCGAGGCGGGAGGAACGTACATTCAGTTCCTCGAAACCGGATCGAGCGATTTCACGGTTTCGAATTGCAGCTTCGACGATTCGAGCGCCAACGCTCTCTACAATATTTCCACTGCCGGAAGCTATTCGGGAGACGTTGACGCATCCGCCGGAAACGTCGGAGCGGTCAGCGGCTCCGCCTTCGAAAACGACCGCGGCGCGGGACAGTGGGACGGCGCGCTCGGCTCCACCATCGACTGGGGAACCGAGGCTTCGGTTCCAGTCTACTGGACCGGCGCGACTAACACGGACTGGAACACAGCCGGGAACTGGGAAGGCGGGGCGTTGCCCGGCATAGGCGTCGCAGTGGCGATTCCCGATGTCTCCGGGTTGTCCGGCAACTTCCCGACGATCGGCGCCGCGCCGACGAATACGCCTGGGTCGATCGAAATTCACGCAGGCGCCACGCTGACTATCGCGTCGGGGATCGACGTCACCGTGAGGGGTGATGTAACCATCGCGGGAACGCTAACAATGTCTGGTTCTGAAACACTCGCTGTCTACGGGGACTGGACGAACACGGGGACCTTCAGCGCAGCCACCAGTACGGTCGAATTTCGCGGATCGCAGGACGGATCGGTTTCCGTCGGCATCGGCGCTTCCACCGACGACGGCGAGGAGAACGCATCCACAGGCGCGATGAACATGACTAGCTCCGACCTCGAAATGGTTACCGATGGGGCGACTGTTCAAAATGTGGGGATGCGGTTCCTTGGCATAACAATCCCGTCGGACGTCACGATCGACAGTGCGTACATCACGTTTACCGCGGATTCATCCGACAGCGGAGCGACGAATCTCAGCTTCTTCGCCGAGGACATTGACGATTCGACAACGTTTACATCCGCCGCCTACGACATTTCCGGGCGCGCCAAAACCGCCGCGCAGGTGGATTGGAACGGCATCTCCGCCTGGACTGCAGGAAACACCTACCAGACTCCCGATCTTTCGTCGCTAATACGGGAGGTGATAGATAGACCCGGTTGGACCAGCGGGAACTCTATTTCTTTCATAGCCACAGGATCCGGGAAACGAAACGCGAAGTCCTGGAACGACGCTTCCGGCGTGGGCGCGCCCTCGCTTTCCATCTCGTATTCCGGATATCCGTCGTCGATAATCTCTGGAAGCACGACGTTCCACAGCCTCGAATGCACGTATCCAGGAAAGGTACTGACCTTCGCGGCGGGTTCCACTCAGACCGTGAATGGGGAGCTGGTTTTGAGGGGAGCGGGCGGGAACGAAATAGTTCTGCAAAGCTCCTCGCCTGGCACAGCGTGGACGATAAGCGACGGGGGCGTAGAAAGCGTATCCTACGTGGACGTGACCGACAGCACTGCGTCGAACGGGATCATGGCTCTAAGCAGCGTAAACGGCGGAGGCAACACCAACTGGACGTTCATCACCCCCGCGACGTGGACGGGAGCCACGGACTCGGACTGGGACACATCCTCCAACTGGTCCCCCGCCGCGATTCCGGGTTCGACCTCGGTCGTCCTCATACCCGACGTTTCCGGGGCGTCCGGAATTTTCCCCGTGCTGAGTTCGTCCGCCACCATCGCTTCGCTTTTCATCGACCCTGGCGCAAACCTCGATCTTTCCGGCGCGAGCACCGATCTAACGATCACGAGCGGCTACTTTTGCGAGGGACTGTTCGATGGTCGAGGCAGTGCGGTCACGTTCGATGGAACCCTGACTCTCGCGGGGGGAGGGACGCACTATTTCGGAAACGTCGATATTCCCGTCACGGGGTCGCTCTCCGCGGGAGCGGAGACGGTTTTCGTCTCAGGAGACTGGACGAATTCAGGGACATTCAGCGCAGGAACCGGGACGATCGAATTCATCGGCGCAAGCGGCGGCGCGGGTTCCGCGTCAAACAGCGTGGCTCAGTCGTCAGACGACGCGGAACAGCGGCTCGATACGAACGCGATGAACCTCAACGTCGGAAGGTGCTACCTCGGAACCAACGGGACGACGCCACGCGCGGTGGGGATACGCTTCCAGAACGTCCAGATACCGCGGAACTCCGTCATTTCGAACGCATACATAGAGTTCCGCGCCACCGACACCGACAGCGGCGCGACCGACCTTACCTTCGTGTGCGAGGACGTGGACGATTCCTCCGTCTTCACTAGCGCCGCGTATGACATCACCGCCAGGGCGAACACGAGCGCCAGCGTAGACTGGAACACCGTGCCCGCCTGGACTTCGGGGAGCTTCTATCAGACGACGGACATTTCGGACATAGTGCAGGAAGTCATAGACCGCGCGAGCTGGACAAGCGGAAACGCTCTCACGATAATAGTTACCGGCACCGGAATGCGTCGCGGACGCTCCTTCGATTATAACGGAAGCGACGTGCCGCGCCTCGTCATCGACTACGACACCCAGGATGAATCCGTAATCGCTGGCAACACGACGTTTGGCAACCTTTCCTGCGCTTCGCCGGGTAAACAGCTTACGTTCACCGCCGGATCGAATCAGACCGTGACGGGACTGCTGGCCCTTACCGGAAACACCGCCGAACAGGTTGTCCTCAGAAGCTCTTCGGACAGCTCAGCGTACACAATCACCGACAGCGGCACGGAAAGCGTGTCCTACGTGGACGTGAAGGATTCGACCGCGGCGAACTCGATAGACGCAACCGTCGGCGGACTCGATTCCGGAGGCAACACCAACTGGATTTTCGGAACGCCCGGACTCTGGACCGGCGCTACGAACAGCGACTGGAACGACGAGTCCAACTGGGATAACTACTATGTTCCCAGCGCGGGGGCGAGCGCCACCATACCCGCGGGCGCTTCCAACTATCCGGTGCTTACCGCTTCTCCGGATTTCACTCCCGGAAACGTCACCATAGACGCGGGAGGCGGCCTCGTGACCGTGAACTCCGGCGTTACGTTCGCGGTGGATGGAAATATCGCCATTGACGGCACGCTCACAATGAACGGAACCTCCACGCTTACCGTCGGCGGTAACTTCGCGAAGACGGGGACATTCAACGCTGGAAGCGGAACGGTGACGTTTGGAATTCCGACCGGCGCGGGCACTACCGTCACGTCCCAGGTTGCCGCGAGCGCGGACGATGCGGAGCAGAACGTTTCGACGGGCGCGATGTCGCTTACGAGCGACCTCGAGCTCGGCTACGACGGCGCCAACGCGCAGTACGTGGGAATGCGCTTCCCCGCCTTTGCGGTCCCGAATGACGCCATTATCCTGGACGCCTACATAACCTTCTACGCGGACGAAACGGGAAGCTCCGCCACCAATCTTACATTCGTCGGAGAGGCGGCGGACAATTCATCCGTGTTCACGACTACCGCGAGCAACATCTCGTCCCGCGTTCAGACAACCGCTTCGGTAGCGTGGAGCAGCGTGCCATCGTGGACCGCGGTGGATGGAACGCACAACTCCCCGGATATGACGGACGTCGTGCAGGAGGTGATAAGTAGACCGGGATGGGCAAGCGGAAACGCGCTTACGATCATCGCCTCTGGAACTGGAACCAGAACCGCGCGGAGCTACAACGATTCCGCGACCAAGGCGCCAAAGCTGACGGTTACTTACGTGACGAGTAGCGCTTCGATCGTTTCCGGAAACACGACGTTCAATAACCTATCGTGCGTGACCCCCGGCAAACAGCTTACGTTTACCGCGGGTACGACCCAGACGATTGGCGGGGCGCTTACTCTGACTGGATCCGTTTCGAAAGACGTGACGCTCCGCAGCTCCTCGGACGGCTCCGTCTGGAACATAAACGACGCCGGGACGGAAGACGTTACCTACGTCGACGTCAAGGATTCGACCGCGACGAACTCCATTTTTGCGGATACCAGCGAAGATTCCGGCAACAACACGAACTGGCTTTTCGATCTATCCAAAACCTGGGACGGCTCGGCAGGCAGCGACTGGAACGACGGAGCCAACTGGCAAGACGGTCTCGTTCCGGGTGCAGGCGATCCCGTCATTATACCCTCCGGCAGTCCAAATTATCCCGTGCTGACCGCTCCGCCCACGAACGCGCCTGGCGACGTGACGATAGATTCAGGCGCGACGCTGACCATCGACGACAACGCCGCTCTGACAATGAGCGGCTCGATGACGGTGAACGGATCGCTCAGCGTGACGGGTTCCGCGGGGAATCACGGTCTACTACTGAAAAGCTCGGGCGGAGTTCTTTCTATGGTCATAGGCGCATCGGGATCGGTGAACTTCAGCTACGCTAAAAACGCCACCGGCGCCGGCGATGCGACGTCGTACGCAATCTCCGTCGGCGGCGCGAACGCGACGATCGACTTCGCGAACTGCGTGTTCGACTACTTCCAGAGCGGAATGACCGCGTATGTAGACTTCCAGAGCGGTTACGATGGACTGATGGTTAACGTCGATTCCTGCGTATTCGCGAATTCGAGCAACACCGTCGCTGCAAGGAATATCAAGGTTGCGAGCGCGTCGTCGCCGATCGTAGGTTGCCGCGGCGGAAGCGGACGAATCCATGGCGAAAGGTTCGACATCGATCCGTTCTATCGCGTCAGGTGGTACGCCGGAAGTCCGGAGTTCACGAACGTCACCACCGGGAACACGTATCCCTCGCTCTCGTCGGCTATCGCGGCCGCGTCGGCGGGCGACACCATCCGCGGCACATCGGGCGTACCGTACTTTGGCGACGTGACCATCACGAAAAACCTCATAATCGAAGAGATGCTTATCGTGGGGGATATAGTTTGCTCCGTTAGCGGCGTGACCATACGAAACTGCTTCGTAAAAGGGAACGTGGGCGGCGTAGGCTCCGAATTCAGATACGTCTACCATTGCAGCGTCGATGGCGACATTCACGCGACGGGCGCCGCTGGCGACGGCGAGGCGAACTGGAACCTTCTCACCGGCACGATCGCTCTTGTCTCAGGCGCGACAAAGTCCCAGAACGTCGAGTCGATCACAGCCGCGACGTATTGGGCGAATCCGGCGCTCTACGATTTCCATCTGAAATCGAACGCGACAACCATCGCTAACGCAATCGACAAAGCGACAGGCTCGACGACGGTCCGCGATTTCGACTCGCAGACAAGAACAAGCATCGACTCTCTGCGCGATATAGGCGCGGACGAGCGTCCTTCTTCGAATATCGGTCTCGTAACGTGGGAATCCAGCGTGCTTGGACCCGTGAACCACAGCTACATAAGCATGTGGGGCGATAAGCTCTACTGGGTCGCCACGGGCGCTTCGGAGGGCGCGTCGGACTGGTCGAACTCGATCGTCGCGCTCGACGCGGAAACCGGCGCGGTGGTTGCCGGTATTCGCGGGTCGGGAACGAATTCGGGATTCCCGGATTCGCTGCTAGCGTTCGATGGCGAGGTCACTTCGATAAACGTGCTCGTCGTTGCCTCAGGTAAGTACGACATCTATCTCACATACGATAGCGATGGCGACGGCAGAAGCGACTCCCTGACAAAACTGCGCGTTCCATTCTCTGGAAGTCTATCCGCGACAAACAGACCCACATGGTCAAGCGTTTCCGCCGACGAGTGGACTTTCGAGGCGAGCGAGGGACCGCTCTCGATGCCGACTTTCAATTATTCGGGAACCGCGGGAGTTTACGACGTCTTTATCATCGCCGATTCGAATACCGCCGGTCCCGACACGCCATTCGCGAACGGAAATCCGGCGCTCTATCACATCGATAACGATCCGCTCGGAAGCTACGGCGACGTCATCGATTCGAAGCAGCGCGTAGCCGATCCTCATTTCGATTACAGCCGCGGGGTGGCTGTGTTCATAACGAACGAGATCACCTGCTCGCTGAAACCGAACAACGCCTCGGACGTCGACGTCGTGCGACTCGACGCGGCGGACCTAAGCTCGCTCGCGGAGTTCAACCTCGGCGTAAACGGCGTGGGAAGTTCCCCCGCCCCGGCGGAACTCGGCACGAACAAAATGTGGTTCCTCGGCTCGGGCGACACGTTCTACCAGGCAAATATGAGCGGCCCAGCGAACGTCTCTCCTTTCGCTCCGTACGACCTTGGCGTCGATCCAGACGGCGCGGGCGATATGCTTCAAATAGCGGCGTCCGACGACACGGCTGTCATCGCTAACACACCAAGGTCGATGTTCAACACGCCGTGGATTTTCGGGGGGTATTCCGAGGGCGGAAGGAGCTACATTTTCAAGCTCGATCTTACAGACGGGACGACCGACGAGGATTGGATCGCGGCCGCAAACGCCCGCGACGAGCAGATGATGATCGGATCCGTCGTTCCGGGAAGCGTCTGGTATGACCGGCTGTCGAGCACCGTCTGGTCGATTACGGATGCGGGTTATCTCTACGCGTTCCATTGTCCGAATGTCGCAGCGGGACTCGGAGACGATGGCACGCTTAAGCAGGGCTATCCCGTCCGGATAGCGGATGCGAACGTCAGGTACGTCAAATACGGATTCAGCTTTGCGGCGCCGGTCGTGTACGTTTCTCTCGAAAGCGGAAGAACGATGGCGCTGCGCATTAAGTGAATATCGCGCGCCGAAGTTCACCTGGCAACAATTGAGGACGCGTAAAATAATAAGTTACCAAAAATCGCGCTCAGATTTGCGTCAGGTTCGCATTGTGTGAGCGACTCAAAACGAAGTCGCAATCATAGTTCCGATGAGCCACTACCTCGATGCCATTGGACGAACGAACGTTATTTTGTTCCGAGGCCTTAGTGTGAATTCGTGAACAGATACTCGTTGTTCCGCAACTCATGGTGCGTACGGTGAGGAGTCTCGCGCAAAGACGCGAAGTCGCAAAGAGTTCATTCAACTGTGCCGGTGTCGCCTCGATTGTCGAAATTCAGTTGTAATGCTCTCTCACAAATTTTTATTAAAAATTTTATATAACGGTTCTTGATGGCCTGAGAATGAACCCGCGTTATTCACGATAGGCGGAAATAAAAATACCCAAGGCGCGAACTTTGCAACGGAGGAGGTGTCTACGCCCCTTTCCGGAATTGCAAGGAGAA
>JANLHZ010000097.1 GCA_024653775.1 Planctomycetota bacterium
CCATGCATTCCCCGCGTCGAAAAGTGATATAATTTGGAATGATGACTACAGCAGCGGGAAATTAAATTTCAGTTCCTACGGTGAATAACACGGGCTAAAGTCGTCCCAGCTTTTTACTTCATCCAACAAAGAGAGTATCTCGCTTTCTACATCTTTATCATAATATATCACATCTACCCAATACCAAGCGCGCGGAACGAAAAGGCGCTCTGTTCGACGATATTGGGTCGACCGCCATGCGCAAACTCCACTCGGAAGATCAACCAGTTCGGTAATGCTATAATATAAGGACTGCCTGACTGAATCGGCGCCGTATTCTGGTTGCCACCACTGAACGTATTTCCGGAATGCTTTGGATATAAACTTACTACTGTCTGTTGTTACCAAATTAAATAGTTGTGTTTGATCCGTAATAAACTCTGCTTCCGGCAATGCAAACGACGCGATTACATCTCTGCCTTGTGAAGAATCGAGAGTGATCGTAAATATATTGACTCCTACTTGACCCTCTTCTTCATGATGAGCACGGACAAGTGGAAAATACTGAATATCAATCGACCCACTCGGGATCGACAATATTGAAACATCGAAATATTCAGCGGGCTGCACTGAAATGTCCCGTATGCCTTTCGGACGTCGGTGCGGTTTCTTTACGTCAGTGACGATTACTTTAGACTCCGGGGACTTGTAGTCATAAAACTGATCAACATCCCTCTTTAGGAAAAAATCATTTCGTTCAGCTAATGACATGTTATAAATTTCTTCGATGCTCTTTGGCATTTCTCACCTCTGAATGCTGGTTGTTATAACCGTAAGAAGCGCACTTACTGGTGGGGTCGCAATAATATTCAGAAGTGTTCGCAATACCATACCGTTCTCGACAACCATTTTCGAAGAGTTTTTCCGTCGTCAGGCGACCACGACTTTGGCGGCGGTACTGACGGTTACAACAACCGAAAATCCGGGCGCGACTGGAAACCGAAAGTGAAGACGTCTCAGGTCCTGCACGAATCCGAGGTTAAGCGTAAACGCGTCCGTTATCGGTATCCGCGCGTTGTTATCCGGCTGAAACCAACCCGGCGAAGGAAGCGACCCCGGACCATCGACCTCGATCTGGATGGTGTTCACCTGTACATATATCACCGAGTCCACCGGACCCGCGCTCAGATCGAAAAAGAAGAATCTCACGTTTTCGGACATTGGATATCTTTCTCTATGCTGCAGTCATTCCATTATTCCAAAACGAAGTTAAACTCGAACCTATTGCCTGTGAATTCTAACACATTTCCAATTGTCGATTCGTCATCACGCGAGGAATAACCGGGGCCAAAGTCACCTAACGTAAACGTCTCCGATAAATATAGTCGATTACCTTCGCAGCGAAGAGGATACGCACAATTAAAATAGTCCCAGATGTGTAAATCTACATTCTTGAAGTCTTCATCAAGAATTGCGAAGTAAGGTCCATATACTCTTGGGGATATCATGGGCCAGTAATCTCTTTGCAGATGAATAACCATGTACTTTTCATTGTTCACATTTAAATATCCGATAATAGATAAATAATGTAATCTTGCTCCTGTATTTCCACCGACGAGTTCTTCGTTTTCCAGGAGTCTTCTCAATATTAGATCGTGTTGCGAATGTATGACCTGTGGCGGAACCGTTTCAAGACTCGGTAGTGGCCAAGTACGATAGTGATCTCCGTCAACATCATCGAACGCGAAGGCGATTCGTTCGCACCAATCTCCTTCATTATAGAATAGCGCAACTGGAGTTTCTGTATTATCCTCTCCATATGGAGAGCCACTTGACCTAACGGGAATGTCTCCCAAAAACAGAGGCGCATACATCCTGTCGCCAAAACATGGACCTGAAAACTGCCATATTTCGCGGGTTTTATTGTAGTCAACTTCATATGTTTGAACTAGTTCTCCTTCACAGCTAATTATATAAACAAAACCACGCTTTTCATCAATTAGCTTGTTCATCATCAATGCCTCTGCCACATGCCGTTTACGTTTCAGAAAACTAAGATCTCCGACATAGGCAAACCTCAATAATTCGAAGTTATCCATCCTGCGAAGATGCTTCTCTGTTACTATATCCAATAGCCTATTGTAATTCGCTTCTTTGCAGCTTGGCTCCACTTCGCCGCCATTTTCCGTAACCTCGGAAAGATTCGGTAGATTATCTTCTCTTCGTTCGTCTGAAGAACTTCGGACAGTATCTATGACACAGTTAGCCAGAATAACCTGCGGAAATAAAATGATAAGAATGTCGAGGTAATGCAGACGCTTCATCAATCTATCTATCTATCCAAGTTTGTTGTCAACCCATTGCTGGACAGCATTCATTTCAGTAATCAAGTCGTTAAGCTGCTGTTGAGACAATATCTCCTCGTTAGGCAAGTCAAACTTCTCTAAACATCCACTACTAATCCTTGATGCGATATTTCGAAGATAATTAGGATCTCCGTTTCCAGCGAGTAAAATTCTGATCGGATTCGGACCTCCATTATAATGCAACATCATCCACGCGGCCATTCTCGCTGCATTGGAAGTTGGTCGCGGCAAATCTCCGTCATTTGCAATATCTTGACGTCTGTTTCTCAGGGTCTCGCACAGAGCCCTAACAGCATCACGCATATTATCCCGTATTGAGGATGGGGTATTGCTATACGGAGCATTTGGGTCCGCTATAGATCTAACACCCGAAGCGGGTGTTACCTGCATAATGCCATCGTTTCTGCCGCGATTGGTACGTTCACCTTCTCCCGAGTTATTGAATTCGCATTGCCGACGTGGCGACTCTTGACATGCCTTTGCCAGTAACATCGTCAGAAGAAAAGGACGAAGCTCTGGAAGGAGTCTCGTTGGACATTCATAGGCATCCGTGCCACGAAATCTTGGATGTCCTACGGGCTTTCCCGCTTCCCAGTCTTTGATCGCTTCAAGAAGATACTGCACCATCATTTTCTTGCGAGCGTCTACATTTTCCGTGCAATCATATTCCCTGTCTTCCCATTCTTGATTCAAATCTATATCCGAATCTCCTGGCAAAGTTCTGACGTTTTCCGGTTGACTTGGCGGGGAGATCGCGCCTTCCTCGTTACCCTGCCCAGACTCCTGCTGCTCTTGCGCTTCTTCGAAAGTA
The DNA here is from genome assembly GCA_024653775.1 of Planctomycetota bacterium. Classification (GTDB taxonomy): domain Bacteria; phylum Planctomycetota; class UBA8742; order JACQVU01; family JANLHZ01; genus JANLHZ01. The sequence continues at coordinate 3,157 of JANLHZ010000097.1, forward strand.
TTACTTCTCTGAACAATATCTACGAGCGAAAGTTCCTTGAATCGCTTCCAAGCATCATTAGTTTCCGGTCCCCAATCGCCATCTATTGAAACAGGAAATCCCATCGCCTTTAGCGCGCTTTGAAAGGCGATCACCATATCGTGTTTAGATGCAGGACGCGGCACGTCGAAGAAATACAAATATGCGATTGACCATAACAACGCGAATTGAATCGTGTGTTCTATTCCATCAGCTTCTTTTTCGTTTTCCGGATTATGTATACCAGGTAATTCGGTGTAAACGTTGTAATTCCTGTCTTGCTGGCTTCGGATGAATATGATTCCGCAATTTACATCATCAAAAAAACTCTTCCAGGTTTCCAATTCCGATGAAGAAACTCCAGCACCTCCAATATCCCCGAAAGCCAATTCGCGGAACTTTTCTCTAATTCTCATTAGTAGTTCATTGGACGGACTACTTCTATAACGACGAATCAAATCGTCTAAAGCCTGAGCCACTTCTTCACTTTTCTTTCCTGTTTTTGTCCTGAGCGTATCTTCTATAGAGGAGTCCTTGATTACTTCCTTTTCTGTAGTTTCACAAAAACATTTAATTACAGATTCGTTGCCACTCGCCAAAAGATATCTTCGATCATTTAATAAGAAATGCTCGTTCCTTTCCATCACGGACATATTATAAATTTCTTCGATGCTCTTTGGCATTTCTCACCTCTGGATACTGGTTGTTATAACCGTGAGAAGCGCGCTCACGGGCGGGGTCGCAATAATATTCAGAAGTGTTCGCAATACCATACTGTTCTCGACTCTTATCGCGCCTCTTATGCTGTTCCAGGTGAAATCGTATAGAAAGAATCCTGCGGGGATTCCCTCGGTGGTTGGCATTACGAGCCTCGATCCCATTCTTGCGAGCATCAGATCGATAGCGGTTTCGACGTCCGCACGCACGAGCGAATTATTATTATACTCCAGAATTTCGAATGTGTCTGCAATGTTTATCCTTTCGCTCGTCGCGGCGTCGCGAATAATGTACGCGAGCGAAATGATGTCCCTTCTTCCGTTCGCGTTCGAACTCTCGTGTCTACCGGGAGCATTTATCCCGTAGATCGACGAAAGATTCGATACGCTGAGTAGCGCGCCGTTTGGACGGACTGTTGTTTCCACCGCGTAGACGTCCACCGTTACGAAATCAAGCGTCCATCCAGCCGGAGGACCATCTAATATGTCGCCGATCGTTCCAAATCTCAAGTCAAGCTGAACGCTCTGCGCGCCGAACACTCCCGCGAGACCTGAAACGAACTGCCCTGGAAGGTCGAGGTTCATTTCCAAATACCAACTGAATGGGAAGGTCGTGGCGCCGCTTGTGACGTCGTTAATGTCCGCTTCCGTCCATGACGAACTCTGCATCTGCGTGAACGCCGCAAGCCAGAAGTAGTCTCTTGGCTCCCACTGATGAAGCACGACGTTATTCACGAGCAGGGTAGCGCTCTGAACCGCATTCAGCGAGCCGTCGCCTTTGAAGGTCGCGGTATCGGTCGATAACGGTTTGGTGATCGATCCGCGAACCCTCAAAAGTATGCGGATAATGTTCTTAGACGGGTTCGTAAGAGTCCCTGAGGGATTGCCCGAGTCTGCCCTGAACCTGAAATTTGTGGTAATCGAATCCATTCCATTTGCCATATCGGTCCTTTATTCTGTGTTCTTCCGCATTCGCTACAAAAATTTCACCGAAACCATTTTCCACCGCCTGCGCTACGAAAGCACAACTACAGCGGCATAGAAAATGACGTCTCCCGCGGTGAGTTCGTCCACATTCTGGTCTACTGCGGCTATTTCGACGAAAAGCTCTCCGCCGCCGAGGTCCAGCGGAGAATGCGATCCGTCGAACTGACTGCCGGGCGATGTATTTTTGATTCCGGCGGGAACGCCGAGAAGCTCCTGGCCGTTGATAAGCTCTTTTACTACTACTCCGCTAGCGGCGACGACGGACGTCGCTGTAGGTCCGGTAAACGGCGTTATCAGGTCGACCCAGGCGGCAATGGCAAAACTAAGCGGCGGCAAGGTTGCGACCGGAAACGATTGATTAGGGAGGTTATTGGTAAGATCGGCGATCGTGACTTGCCTGCTATACACTCTGCCTATACGCAAATCGCGCATTACATTCGCGCCGCCACTGGTTCCGAGAACTGGAATACTTCCGACAAAAGGCATTTTCAACTCCATTTAGTTTTGCTTATGGAGCTAATGATGCGTAGGAACAAAACTACTCGCCAGTGTTTTGCCCGAGATGAATATGTGAAAAATAACACACTTATCGATTGGATGAATGGGGGTTGGAGGAAGCCGCATCGCCATTTATCCTCTGCCATTCACCATATTGGCTGAACTCTTTCGATCGTCTACAGTATCTCGATTTCGACGACAACCTGGAACGAGCGCATTTCCTTCTTGATGTACTTTTTCAGGATGTCCTCGCGCACCGACTTGACGATGAAGTCCTCGATGTTCGTCTCCGGCGCGAGGGACTCTACGATGTAAATGTCCTCGAAGAGTTCGAGTTGCGTCTCCTGGGTTCTGGTTGCGCCAGCCGCGCCGATTTTTTTGTAGCCGCTCGAAACGCGCGTCACGCGGGTGCGGAACGCTATGCCGACGAAGTGCGCGGGACGCTCGCTCAAGTTCTGGATCACGAAGCCGAGACTGATGTCCTTCGTAAGCAGTCGGTCTTCCTCGGAGAGTATGAGCATGCTCTTTTCATACTTGCCTCCCGAACCGTACACCTTCCGGCTGCTGCGCTTGAAGCCGCCTACAACCTGGAGCGCGTCCCTCGCGAGCATCGGCGCGCGAAGGCGTTTTCCGTACGCGTGCGCGATGCTCTGCGGCATCCGCGAGATTTCGCGGCAAATGTCGAGTTTGCTGTACCGCTCCGGAATCGACCGCACCAATTCCCGAAAGCTTTCGATTTTCGATTTCGCCGGCTGCGCCTTCCGAGGCGCGAATTCCTCCTCCACGCCGCGGACGAAGTCGGAACACTCCATCGGGAGGTACAGCACAAGGCTGTCCGTCTGCGACTTCTTCCGAGGTGGCGGGGCGGACAGCGCGGAAAAGAGCGACTCGAGTTCGAGCGACAGCGCCGAAGGCCGGAGCACCTGACTTCGAAGGTCTACGCCGCTGTTTAAACGGTCCGGGAATTCCTTGCGTTTCTGTGTTGCACTAAACATTGAGGATTCCGTTTGATTTTAGGATGTGTAAAACAATAACTTGCCGAATTTTGCGCTCAGATTTGTGCCTGGTTCGCTTTGCGCGATTGAGTCGAACCGGAGTCGTAGCCATAGTTCCGATGAGGATTTGACGATTGAGCGCGAAGTGAAAATGGCGCGAAGATGTGATGCGAAAATGGCAAATTATTGTTTTAGACTTCCTTAGGATTCAGCCGAGTTTGCCGGTGAGCTGGGTTCCGCCTACGAGGTGGAAATGAAGATGTTCGACGCTTTGACAGCCGTGAGGTCCGCAGTTGGTGACGATGCGGTATCCCGACTTGTCGATGCCCTTGTCCTGTGCGATCTTTTTGCAGACGAGGAGAAGTTTGCCGAGGAGCTTCGCGTCCTCGTCCGCGGCATCGTTCATCCCCGCGATGCGCTTCTTCGGAATTACGAGGACGTGCACCGGGGCCTGGGGCGCGATGTCGCTGAACGCGAGAACTTCATCGTCTTCGTATACCTTGCTCGCCGGGATTTCGCCGCGGATGATCTTTCCGAAAATCGTGTCGTTCTTTTCAGGCATCGAAAACTCCGATCTACCCTGCGATGCGGTACGCGTCGAAATCGTCGTATGAGCGCGTCTCGCACTCATCCTTCGCGGCGGCCACGATTTCGTGCATCTCGCTCATGGCAAGCCCCGTAACGTTGATCATTCCCTGCTCCGCGTTTTCCTGCTCGTACTGGAAAATGAACGGCGAGGCGGCGTAGAAACGCGTTATGCCGAACTTCGCTTTAAGGTGTTCGAGTACACACTGGAAGATCGTCTGGACTTCCTCGCTCGCAAGCGTGAACAGCCGTCCCTTGATGGAGCGGTTCAGCGACTCGCGGATCTTCGAACACACGGTATCGACTTCGATGAATGCGGAGTCGCAGGGCGTCGCGAAAGCCTTCTTGCGGCGCTTCTTCTTTCCGAAAGAAGAATTGTCTGGAATGACGGGATATCTGATAGAGCTGTCGGCGTAGAACATTTCAGCTACTCGAAAAAGTGGCGGGATGAATTTGGAAGGATTATTGAGGTGATGAGCGCGTGGTCATTCCAGACAACTATGAATCGTACTTTATAGAGCGACCACGCGCAAACACTCGTTCGTCTTTTTGAAAATTTTTCTTTATCGGCCCGCGTGCGGATTATTGTGGAGACGCTATCGTTTCCCTGCTGCCTTCGAAGAATTCCGACGGCAAAGTTTTTTTTGTTTTTTCGTCAGCGTTCACGGAGTCTGAGCGATGGCCGGAATTGGAATCTTCAGGCGCCCGGCACCTTCTTAGCATTCTGCATTTTTCTGACTACTGACTACTATTTCGCATTCTGAAATCGCAATCGTGTTTTCTCACCTGAAAGCCATTTTGTCCCTGCCGTTCATCGCGATCGTGGTCGTGCCTGCGCTGATTTTCTATTTCTCAGGCGCGTTCGACCACGGTGTGGATCCGCCCTGGTACGGAATCTTTCTCGGAGGTTTCTTCGCAGCCGCGGGACTTTCGCTGATGATTTCGACGATTCGTCTTTTCGCGAAGGTCGGCGAAGGAACTCTCGCTCCCTGGAATCCGACGCAGAAACTCGTCGTTGTCGGCATCTACCGCCGCGTCCGAAACCCGATGATCTCCGGAGTGTTCTGCGTCCTTCTGGGCGAAGCGTCGGGGCTGTGGCGGTGGGAGTTCCTCGTGTGGGCGCTCATCTTCATCGCGGGGAATATGATCTACATTCCCCTCTGCGAGGAACCCGGCCTCATAGCTCGCTTCGGAAGCGACTACGAACTCTACAAGCAGAACGTTCGCAGGTGGGTTCCGTCGGTAAAACCGTGGGATGGACTTAGGGGCAATAGTCACGACCACGATTTCAGCGGAAATTGATTACTGCACAAGTGCGAAGTATAATAACATCGATTACGAAACCGAAACGAACATTCAGGATTGCGCGTAGTGTCGAAACAAGTTCAGGCGGATATCCCAGACCTTCTATTCCAGGAGGCGCAGGAATACGTGAATCAGGGCGGAGCGTCTGACCTGAGCGATCTGATTGTCGAAGCGCTTCGGCGGTTCCTCGACACTCACGCTCCAGAAATCGAGGAGCAATTCATCCGTGAAGACGTCGAGTGGGGACTAAATGGACGGGGCTGAGGAATCGTCGACAGTTGTTTGCGATTCAGGACCGCTGATCCACTTAGACGAACTCGGCAAGGCTGACCTGATAAACGATTTTCGTCGGGTCTATCTTCCTGAAAGCGTTTTGAGGGAGGTGAAACGCATCCGCCCGGCTGCGCTTTCGGTTGTAAAATTCGAATCTGTCGATCGAAGTGAAATCGATCTTCGACCAGTCGATTCACTTCGAGTGCTTTACTCGCTGCACGAAGGTGAAGTCGAAGCTATCGCTATCGCAATGGGCGGAAAAGCAGGCATACTCCTCTGCGACGATATGGCCGCGAGATTGGCTGCAACGTCAGTTTCGATCGAGGTGCATGGAACCATCGGGGTTCTCATTCGCGCGATTCGTCGAAATCTTCTGACGAAAAATGAAGTTGTCCAGCTCCTCAAAAGCATTCCTTCGCGGACCACGCTGCACGTTCGCCGAGCGTTGCTTGAGTCCGTCATCAGGGATGTTGAAAAGTGATCGACGGAATTCGGATTCCGAGCATTAGCCAGTCGATTCCGGCGAATATTGCAAATACGTCTTTGCGAATTTATCCTTGCACCATCAGGAAACAAACCAAGGGGCACAGATGGATAAGAAACTCAGACTAGGACAGTTCGAATTCTCCTCCCGGCTTTTCGTCGGCACCGGCAAGTACCAGACCTTCGAACTGATGCGGAAAGCTCTCGATGAAAGCGGAAGCGAGGTCGTCACAGTAGCGGTGCGAAGAGAACGCCTGTACGACAAGGAAGGCAGGAGCATTCTGGATGCGCTCGATCTTGAAAGATACACGATCCTGCCGAATACGGCCGGGTGTTATTCCGCGGACGACGCGATCCGCCACGCGAACCTAGCGCGGGAACTTCTTTCGAACCTCGGGAACGAGGGCGCGAGCTGGGTCAAGCTCGAAGTTCTCGGAAGCGAAAAAACGCTGCTTCCCGACCCGATCGCGACGCTCGAGGCAACGAAGGTTCTCGTCGATGACGGCTTTACGGTTCTCGTCTACACGTCGGACGACCCGATCGTTGCAAAACGCCTCGAGGACGCGGGCGCCGCGAGCGTAATGCCCGCGGGAAGCCCGATCGGCTCCGGCCAGGGGATTCTGAACCCGAACAACATCCGGATCATCCTCGAGGAGTTGAAGGTTCCGGTGATCGTCGACGCGGGCGTCGGCACCGCATCGGACGTCACGATCGCCTTCGAACTCGGCGCGGAAGGTGTGCTTTTGAACACGGGAATCGCTTCCGCGAAGGATCCCGTCCTGATGGCGCGCGCGATGAAAGCCGCGGCGGAAGCGGGCCGCGCGGCGTTTCTCGCTGGGCGGATTCCGAAGAAGCTCTACGCGAAGGCGTCGAGTCCGACAGAAGGTATGATCGCGCCTTCGAAATAATCGCGGACGAAATTTGTTAGTGTTAATGAAGTACAGGCGTATAATTATTGGGTGCTGAATCGCCCTCCGTTTAGAAAGCTTATCGCCTATGACAACGCTAGCCACGACTCTAAGACGAAAATCCAAGTTCTCTGTTCGGTCCCGCGCGAGATCAGACGCCATCGAAATCACGTCGGAAGTCAACAGCGAAATCCAGAAGCTTGGAGTGAGCGAGGCCCTTGTGAACGTGCAGGTCGAAGACGGCGCCTGCGCGATCAGCGTTGCAAGCGTTATGGAAGAACATTTGAACCGCGATTTGTTCCATGTGATGGACAGGCTGATTCCGTTCCGCGACGCGGCGTATCGTTCCCGCGACGAGAACAGTTCCGCACACATCAAAAGCACTCTCGTAGGCGGGAATAAAGTCGTCGAGGTCAGCGGCGGTCGCTTGCAGCTTTTCGACGGCCAGGGCATTTTCCTTCTCGACTTCGAGGGGCCGGACGTCCGCACCGTGCACGTTTCGATCTTCTCGTCGTAAGCGAGGGCCTCGATATGAAGAAGTTTACCGCAGAAGACTTTCGTTCGCTTTCCGCGCTGGAGAGAATCAAACTCGCGCAGGACATTCTGGAGACGATCGTGGAGGATGACTCTTCCGAATTGTCTTTGGAAGAAATGCAGTTAGTCAAGGAACGCTACGCGGATTACGAGAAGAATCCCGGAGTTGGAGTGAGTTTCGACGAGGCGAAAGCGATGATTCTCTCTGGTAAGCGTCCATGAGCTTCAATCACGTTATCCGGCCGAAGGCTCTAGCGGACATGTTTGACGCTTATGAGTGGTACGAAAGCCGGAAGGCACAGCTTGGACTCATTTTTTTAGACGATGTAGAGTCTGCGGTGAAGGCGATAAAATCAGACCCTGAGTTATTCCCGGTGGTGTTCAAGAACGCCAGGAAGTATCTGATGAAGAAGTTCGCCTTCAAAGTGATTTATGTTTTTGACGGAAGCATGGTAGAAATCATCGGGATCATACATGGAAGCAGAAGTCCGAAGGAGATGCGCGAGAGAGTAAACGATTCATGACGAGTCGATATTGGTAGTTGGAAGATAATTGGTTTCTCCAATTCGTGCGCAGGTATGCGTCAGGATTGCTACAGGTAGTTCATCCTAATCGGAACCAGCCGCGCGAGAGTTTTGCGTAGACTCGCGGTGCTCCTTCTCGTCCTCGAAAATTCCGTCTAAAAAATCGAGCACGCCCGTATTCGAACCGCTCAGAGTGATCTCGACGCCAACTTCGTCAAAAACGAAGGCGCGGACGAACGGAGACTCTTTCCGCGATGCGAGCCACGCATCCGCCACCGCCTCAGCGCCGAAATCGAAATAGTACACCGTGAAGCCGTATATCTCCGCCTTCGCGCGGTCGACTGCGATGTAGCCGCGCTGTGCGAGCACAAACCCAGGTTTGCGCGTCTTTCCATCGAACATTACTTCGATAGTCTCTTCGTCCAGATATCGCTCTTCGTCCCACGAAACCGCCTGATGGTTGCTATCGAGGTCGTATTCGAGCCTCGCGCACACGTTTATCATCATCGGCGTGAGCTTCACCGCCTCGATGGTGTAAAGCTCCGGCGCCGCGGCGTCGCGGAACGCGCGGATGGTCTCCGGACGAATGCCACTCTCCGCGGAGAGCGCATGCAGCGCGAACGTGAACCTCCCCGCCTGATATATGTTTCCGCGGTTGCCGCGACCCTCGTTGAAGTAGGTCTTGGTCAAAAACTGCGACGCCTTTACTTCGTCTTGCCATTCGACTAGCCTGACCTGCACTTTTTCCTTCAATCGCGAGCCTTCCTGAACCTCCTCCTCGAAAGTCTGGTCGAGCGGCGGAGCGACAAATCCTGCGCCCTGATCCATAGTGTTCACCACCATCGGGAGCGCGTTTGCCATCGCGCTCACAACTTTGAATCCCGCTGGAATCCGTCCGCGAAGGACGATGTCGAAACTTTCAGCATCCAGCGCGGAAAGTCTTTCTATCTTCGGCACCTTCGGAACCCAGGGCTTCTGCTCCCGCGGCGCGGTGTATTTTTTATAGATGAACCCGCCAAAAACGAATCCGATAGACAGCACGAGGACGACGATAGCCGCGCGGGAGGACGCTTTTTTCTCCGCGGCGCCAGGTGCTGTAGTCGCGTTCGTACTCATCAGAAGTAGAAATGGAAGCCGATCTTGAACATCACGAAGGTCAGAGGATCGAGATTCGACGCCAGAGTTCCGCCGGTCTCGGGCTTTCCGGTGGTTCCCCACGCAGCTTCGAGGTAGCCGCCCCAGTCGCCGCGCCAGATCATCCCCATCGCGAGAATAGAACTCGGCGTGATGGTCATTTTTGTCTTGAAGGTCTTCAGCACGCTATTCTGCACTACGGAAGTTTCATCCGACTCCATGAACACTCCAGGACCGAACGACGCGGACAGATATGGCGCGAATCCCTGGAAGTCCTTGCCCTTGTTCTCCTCCTCCGCGGTGATGGGCCATGGCCACTGTACGCGCACGTGCCCCATTATCGCGAAATGCTCAACGCGTGGAGTCTGGAGCGTGCCTTTCTTCCCGATGTTGACCGTCTGTCCGACGAAGGTGTGCCACGCAAGCTCGCCGCCGACGTACATCCAGTGTGAGAGTCCGTAGGACAGCCCGGTGCCCACGGTCGAGCCGCTTTCCCACAGGTCGGCCATGTCCTTGTTAGCGCCGCCGATGTGGAATTCGTTCGATTTGGTAATGACCGGAAGGCCGTTCTGCCAGAGTCCGAGGGTGAGACTCTTCGGCGCGGCCATTATCCCGCCGTAGTAGATTCGAAGCTCCCACCTGCGCATCGGACGCTCGACGGTGAACGGGTGGTCGCCGAAGGTTGGCCACGAAACGCTCGTGAATCCGGAGCCGTCGCTTGCGACGGTCGATTCACCGTGTTGACTGCGCATGTGAAGGCTGTGACGAAGTTCGAGGCTGAAACTTTTTTCCAGGTTCAGCGAGTCATCATAATCGGCCCGCTCGTCCGAGACAGTAATGTCCGAGCCTGTAATATCGAGGTCGAAACCGGTCGCTTTCGCAGGAGCCGGAAACGCGAAAACGATGGCGAACGAAACCAGCGCGAACAATCCCTGAAACAGGCGTTTAGCGGTGCTATTGTTTTCCATTAAAGACATACTCCCTCTCCGGAATAATCGAAAAGTTTTGCGGAGGTAATTCAGGATTATAGGGGCAATTGGAATAGGGGATTTACATCAGGATAGATGTTTCAGGACCTCCGGTCAAGCGGAAAAGGCGTAATGTGATATTCACGGGAGCGCTGCGGAGTTATGCGAAAACGTTCGGTGAACCCACATGGCACGCTCATCATATTACGCATCTCCGCCGCCGTCTATGACGGGTGCGATAGTGGCACGGGCATCCTGACCGTGTTTTCACGGACGATGGCGGAGGTGCCACGGGTCCGCGCTACACATCCGGTCCTTTCATTCTCAGCTTTCTTTCCTTCTCGTTTTAGCGAGAAAGGATCGAGGGCGCCCTCGGTGGACCCGCAGCAGCCTCGTCGCCGGAGAAACTCGACGGCAACTTGACGGCTCCGGGTGGTTCGAGATCGTTACCCGCATAAACAGAACCAGCCTGCGTTAGTTTATACCGCACTCCGGACTTACCTGTTTTTGCGCGATCCCGAACCTCCAATCCCTGCTTCTT
>JANLHZ010000129.1 GCA_024653775.1 Planctomycetota bacterium
GCGAAATCTCGACTCCCTTCGACTTTCAAGCGCTCGTTACAATGTTGCGCACCTTCTCGACGAGACGGCCTTGCCACGGGGTTCACCGAACGTTCACGATTCGACGATCTTGCGGCCAAAAACGCACCCGTGGAAAATCGCTAAACGATTTGTCGAGTCCAATTTGGACTCCAAATTGGACTAAGCAAAACGTAATAATCTATGCAATGCGCCGAGTGCATCCACGAAATCGACATAAGTGGATCACTGAACGCTCAGTTCGGTTTTATCCCCAATCAGCCCTGGACTCGCGCTACGAAGGAGGCCTGCACGGTCTGGTTACCAAATGTGTTGTGAAATCCGAGCCCATGGTATACCATCATTCCCGGACCGCTATCCGATGAACGACACCGCCACGACTACAGCCGAGCTTGCGCAGCTCTCCGACGAGGACGTCGCCACGATGATTCTCGCGCGGCCTGAGCACGTCGATCGTCTGTATCTGATTCTGATCCAGAGGTATCAAAGCCCGCTGATTTCATTCATCCGGCAGATCGTTTCCGACCCCGCGACCGCGGAGGATATTTTCCAGGAGACTTTCCTGCGCGTCGTGAACAAGATTTCGACCTACAACTCGCAGTTCAAATTCAAGACCTGGCTTTACACCATCGCGTATCGCGTGGCGCTCAGCCATCTTCGCTGGCGAAAGAAGCGCAAGGCGCTTTCATTCACCGCGGGCAGGGATGAGTCTCCGGAAGTTGGAACCGTAAGCGAGGAGACCGTCAAATACGAAGGCGCGGGTCCGATAACGAACGCGCAGCGCTCGGAGACGAAGGAGCAGATCGAAGCCGCGATGGACACCCTGCCCAGGGAACAGCGCGAGGTATTTTTCCTTTATCAGTACCAGCAGATGAGTTACAAGGAAATCGCGGACGTGCTCGATTGCCCGCTCGGCACGGTCAAAAGCCGGATGCACGCGGCGATCGAGAAACTCTCGCTGGTGCTAGACAAGATGAAGACCGAGTGATGACGGGCTGTGTAATTTCAGATTTTTGATTTTTGATTTCAGATTGAACTTCCGCATTCTGACTTCAGCATTCTGACTTCTGACTTCTGACTTCTGCATTTTCTCACCACTCACCACTTATCACTGACTACTTTTTCGCACGTCGCCCTCCGTTCATAGACTTGCATAACCTTGGAAAATGGACTATCATTTCCCCCGTAACATTTAGGTTTGCAAAGGAAGATGACACAACCGGCGCCGGACAGATTTATACCAATCGCGATTCTCGCCGCGGAAGCGGCCGGGCAAGTGGCGCTGAGGGCGTTCCAGACGAACGTCGAGGTCGAGTACAAGGCCGACTCCACGCCGGTCACGATGGTCGATCGCAAGGCGGAGCAGACGATTCGCGACATTCTCCGCCAGCACTTCCCCACCCACGGCTTCCACGGCGAAGAGTTCGGCAAGGAGGAAGGCAAGGATCCGTTCACCTGGATCATCGATCCGATCGACGGCACGAAGAACTTTCTCGATGGCGTGCCGCTGTTCGCGTCGCTTATCGCGCTCAGTTTCGAGGACGAGATCATCGTCGGCGTCTGCCATTGCCCGACTCTGGGGGAAACCCTCGCCGCCGGACGGAAACTCGGCTGCAAACGAAACGGCGAGGCGGTGAAAGTGCTTCCGACGAAAAAGCTCGAGGACGCTTTCGTCGTGTACGGCAGCTACCAGAGTTTCGTCACGCAGGGTTATCAGGAGCCGTTCCACGATCTATGCATGCGCGCCCGCAGAACCCGCGGCTTCGGCGACTTCTACGGCCACCTTCTTATAGCGTCTGGCCGCGCGGACGTGATGATCGAGCCAGTGATCAGCCCGTGGGACATCGCGCCGTTCCAGGTGCTTATCGAGGAGGCCGGCGGCAAGATGACGAGCCTTTTCGGCAAACGCGACATTTATGAAAGCACCTGCCTTTCGTCATCGGGATACATTCACGACGAAATCGTCCAGATGTTCAAACCCTACGGGAAGACGAAGGCGGTCGAACTCCCGGACGACGCGGAAAACTATCAGGACGACGAAGGCGAGACTTAGGGCTTGTAAAACAATAACTTACCGTTTTCGCATCACATCTTCACGCCATTTTCACATCGCGCTCAATCGTCAAATCCTCGACGGAACTATGGCTACGACTGCGGTTTGACTCAATCGCGCAATGCGAACCTGACGCAAATCTGAGCGCGCAATTCGGTAACTTATTATTTTACAGGCCCTTAGACTATCGTAGGCTCTGGGAGTGCTTCCGCCATATCGTCTGCGCAAAAGCCTTCGGACGAGACGTATGACGGCTATTGCGGTCGGGAATGTACTCATACCGACCCCATTGAACAAATGTGCTTTGAGGGTGTCGCGTACGCCAGACAGGGAATTCGCCGCGAGGCAGGGATATTGGCAGATATAGCGATGTCGCGGCGATTTACATGCCTCGCGTGCAGTAGCCGGCAAGGGATAGTTGTTTAGTGGAGTTTGTATCAGTCCCGGCGCCCACGATTGTTTCTGATGTCCGCGATCTGCTCAAAATCAGAGAGTCGACGATCTGATTTTTTCAAACCATAGTTGTTCCGTCGCTATAAGTTCCGTGAGATCAAAGTAATTTGTCACGTTTACAAGTATGCAAGAACGCCATTATGTTGACAATGTAGTCTACTTTGCCTATATTTATGCTAATAACATATCCGAGGAGCGCCATGTGAAACTTCCAGACAAACTCGACAAAATTTGCAGGTTCCTGAAAAAGCTTGGTTACATCGGAAGTTACTACCAGCTCGCCAAGGTTCTTGGTGTCTCGCACCGAAGCGTCAGGCGATGGACCGAGGACTCGAACATTCCGAACAACCGAAACGCCGAGGTGATAGATATATTCCATCGCGTAGTTAGCGAAGCCGCGGGAGGAAACGAACTCGCGAGAAGTACAGTCGACGCTTTGATGAATCGCGACAACTGGGGCCTGCTCTCGTACGGCGCAAAGGGATTCCTGATCGCCGCCGGAATCATCGGACGGATGCGTCAGGATGATTAGGAGTCGCGCTTCGCGAAAAAGATTAGCGATCGTAATCGTACGCCATCGATTTCTCGGTGTCGCCGCCGAAAACGATCTGAAGGCCGAACGTGAAGAAAAACGCGTTCTCGGCGTTGTGATTGAATACGCCTCGTTTCACGCTTTGAAGTCTCTGCGCGCCCATTCCGAATGTCACGCCGACGTTTGCCGAGTCCCCCGGTGCGAGAATCATATCGACGCCGAACGCGCGCACGGGTTCCCGGCTGATCCCGGACGGCCTTTCGTCAAGCCCGCCGGCATAATCGATCGCGGTCGAAAGTCCATGGAAGAACGTCATAAAAAAGTAAGGCGATACCGCGTAGCTGTCGCCGTCGGACGCGATGAAATTCACGCCGAAGCTCCACTCGATTCCAGTCATCAGCAGCCGTGTGTCACCCGCGAGCGGATTCGACTTCTTCACCGCATCCGCAGGCTTCGCGCGGGCCGCGACGTTTGCGAGCGAAAACCCAGCCCACGGAGTCACGCCGAAATCCCACGCGCGCAACGCTCCTGCCCCGGAATATCGCACCGCTGGAATAAGGTTCAGCGCGCAGGTCACTCCGGACTTCACGTAGTTCGAGACAAATTCCTTCCCGCGAAACTCGTCCGACTCCGACGCAATAACGTTCAAGTTGAAGCCGAAATCGAAAAGGGCGCCGTTCGTAGGTCCGATGCCAATCACGTCCGGAATCCCGAGCGCGTCGCTGCTTCCGGATGAAACCGAATATCCGAGCATAATCCCGGCGTATGTCGTCCGCGGCTTGTTGTCCTTGTCCGTGGCGATCGTCTTGTTCGTCGCGGCGTTGTCGTTCTTGTTTCCCGAAGTCGCCGTCCGTCGCGCCGAGCAGGAGCGATAGATGCGCTCGGTTCGTTGCGTGCGCGCTGAACATCGGAATCCCCACCGGATTAGAAGTCGGGCCAAACTCCATCGCGGCCGACCGCGTCGTAGCGGCGTTCAGAATGACTAACGCTAAAACCGATCTCAGGACGAGCTTCACCCGAGCCTTTTCGCAAGCGCGTCGCGCTCTTCCCTGATGCCTGCGGGAAGTTTGTCCCCGAACTTCGCGAAGAACTCGTCGATGCCACTTAGCTCTTCGCGCCAGTCCGCCGCGGCGACCTTCAGAAGTTCGTCCCATTTCTCCGCGCTGACGTTCAGCCCGTTCTCTGCGATCGAACCTCTCTTCGGAACGTAACCTATCGGGGTTTCCTGCGCCGCGTCCTCGCCTTTCACGCGCCTGATCATCCAGTCGAGCACTCGAAGGTTGTCGCCGAAGCCGGGCCAGATGAACTTCCCGTCTGCGCCGCGCTTGAACCAGTTGACGTGGAAAACCTTCGGGAGCTTCGCGCCGGGCTTATCGCCTATGCTGAGCCAGTGGTTCCAGTAGTCGCCCATATTGTAGCCGCAGAAGGGAAGCATCGCCATCGGATCGCGGCGAACCACGCCGACCGCGCCCGTCGCCGCCGCGGTGGTTTCGCTCGCCATCGTGGCGCCGACGAATGTGCCGTGCTGCCAGCTAAAGCTCTCGTACACGAGCGGCGCGAGTTTCGCCCTTCGTCCGCCGAAAACGATCGCGTCGATCGGAACGCCTTTCGCGCTCTCGACGTCTTTCGACGCGCTCGGACAGTTCGCGATCGGCGCGGTGAAGCGCGAATTCGGATGCGCCGCGGGATGGTCCGCTCCCGGATGCCACTCGCCACCCTTCCAGTCGGTGAGCGTGGCGGGCGCGGGATCGTCGTGCCCCTCCCACCACGGAAGATGGTCGGGAGTCTCGGCAACATTCGTGAAAATCGAGTTCTTCTTCGTCGACGCGAGCGCGTTCGGGTTCGTCTTCGAGCTTGTCCCCGGCACGACGCCGAAAAAGCCGTTTTCCGGGTTGATCGCGTAGAGCCGGCCGTCGTCGCCGAAGTTCAGCCATGAAATATCGTCGCCGACCGTCTCCACCTTGTAGCCCGGCATCGAAGCCGGCGGGATCAGCATCGCAAGGTTCGTCTTGCCGCACGCGCTCGGGAAAGCCGCGCAGATGTGGTACTTCTCCCCCGCGGGCGTCGTTATTGCCAGGATGAGCATGTGCTCCGCGAGCCAGCCTTCGTCCCGCGCCTGTACGCTTGCAATGCGAAGCGCGTGACATTTCTTCCCCAGCAGCGCGTTTCCGCCGTATCCGGAGCCGACCGACCAGATCTCGCGGGTTTCCGGGAAATGCAGAATGAACCGGCGCTCTGGGCTGAGATCTCCTAGGCTGTGCGTGCCGCGGACGAAATCGTCGCTGTCTCCGAGGCGGTCAAGCGCGACCTTCCCCATCCGCGTCATAATGCGCATATTCGCGGCGACGTAGGGGCTGTCGGTGATCTCGACGCCGACCTTGCTGAAAGGCGACGCCTCCGGCCCCATCAGATAGGGAACGACGTACATCGTCCGGCCTTTCATCGCGTCTTTGAACAAAGGCCAGACCTTCGCGCGCGCATCGTCCGGCGACATCCAGTTGTTCGTCGGTCCGGCGTCCTCCTTTTTTTGACTGCAGATGAAAGTGCAGTGCTCGACTCGCGCTACGTCTCCCGGGTCGCTCCGATGGAGGTAGCACCCAGGAAACTGGTCCTGATTCAAACGATGAAGCGTTCCCGATTCGAGCATACGACTTATCAGACTGTCATACTCGGCTTGGGAGCCGTCGCAGAAGTGAACTGCGTCAGGCTTCGTCCAGTCCGACAGTTCCTTGACCCACGTTTCCAGTTTTTTGTTTACAATGCTCATTCGTTCCCCTTTCCCGAAATCCCCAAAAAACAACGCCGGGCCGCGAGTTCAAGGGTTTGAAGGTACGCGTTGCCAGAGAATATCTACCGTTAGTTCAATGCTGCGCGCGTTTCGATACAAGCCTCGATTAAAAAAGGTTTTCTGATTCGAACCGAACGTCAGCGTTTACAGACTGAAGCTTCTTATACGTTGAAGATGAAATAAATCAGAAATCAATTTTAATTGACGTATTTTCATTTTTCTGTGTTTCACAGTAATACTCGCATTAAACAGATCTGGGAGTGTGGACGTCCCGTCTGCCTTCACCGCCTCTCACGAGTAATCTATGTGCCCGGGCACTCTGGAGTCGTAACTCGGTATAGCCGCTGGAGGCCGTTCCTGGCCTGCAACCACGAGAAAAAAAGAGGCAAAGCGCGACTACACCGTGATATCGATGATGCTGCCTTCGCCAGACGGCGGGATGATCTTCTCTTCCGGCGCGACATCATTCTGCCCTTTTCGATTTCCGCGACGCCTCGCGAACGCTCCGCCCTGATTTCCGCCGCGGTCCTTGTCGATTGCCTCTTTTTCGCTTCCCTGGTCGACCTTGCTTTTTTTGTTGTCCTGGCGCTTCAGATCCTGAAGTGATTCGTGGTCCTTGAGCTGCTTGTCGAGCACCGTATACTGCGTCTGGAGCTGATGATTCATCTCCGCGCCGTGGAGTGTCGAAGTGAGATTGGTGAATTGAACGACCATGAGATTAAAAAGGAAAGCGCCCTCTTAATTAAGATTTCGGTCTGATGCTACCACAAATTCACGATTTTGTTCCCGTATTTTTCAAAATCAGCGGATGAACGGGTGCGCACGCGGATTTATGCAGACGCCTTGTTTGATTCAAGGTGGCGTTTCGGTAAAGCACGTGTCCCAGGTGTAAACATGAACAAACACGGTATG
>JANLHZ010000168.1 GCA_024653775.1 Planctomycetota bacterium
ACATATAGGAAGTTCACAGCGAGCAACGCCAGGAAAAAATTGACGGAAAGGTGTTTGCGTTCGGGCTATATTCTTGTTAATCTGTAGTTGCTTAAAAACCATAGAAATAATTCGTATTACTGATAGAATTGTAATTTTATATAGGCTATATACATACAACTCATAATTAATTGTATGTATAACTCATAGCATAAAGTACATTTAGTTTTATCGGTGTAAATGCAAGGTCCCAATTTCGACATAAGGGGTTCACTGAAACCCGTCACCGGGTTTTCTGGGACAACCAAATAGTGTTCAGCGCCAATCGTGCCGAACACTATCGAGTGATTACCCCTTTTTCTTTTTGCCGCCGCCGAAGCCGAAGAATCCGCCGGTCTTCTTCTTCGGTTCGTCGCTTTCTTCCTGAAGTTTGGGCTTTCCGAACAGAAGGAATTTCAGCGCGACCTCGCCTACGCGGATGACGCTTCCGTGCTCGAGCGTGACCTCTTTTCCCGTGATCAGGAACTTGCCGTTGACGTAAGTTCCGAGCGCGGTGCCGTAGTCGCTGATGATGTAGCGCGTGCCTTCGGTGCGGATCATGCAGTGGATCGGATCGACGCTTTTATCGCGTACGCGCACCTGATTTTCGTCGCTGCTTCCGATGAAATTCGCGTCGAGGTTTCTATTGAGAAGCTGCTCGCGACCCTCGCCCGGACCGCGGATAACCTCGATCCTGGGCGTCATAGGCCCGCTCTGATTCAGCGCGGGCATTTTCTGCGTTACGTTGCGCTCCGGCTTAGGCGGAATCTCCTCTGCCTTCTTCTTAGGCCTGATGTCGCTGCTGCTCTCGTCGTCGAAACGAAGCTCTCCTGCGGAATGATCCATCACGGGCTTCGTTTTCTTCTTCTTCGGCGGCGGCGGCTCGTCCCGTGTACTCTTCTTCGGCTGAGCGACTACCGCGTCGCTTAGTTGGACGACGTCCGCGTCGTCGTCGTCTCCGGTGAAGTCGAACCCGCCGCCATGGTCCGCGGGTTCCTTCAGCGCGCCAGATCCGGAAAGTCTGCCAAAGTCTGCTGCGCCGGCGAGAGCTTCGTTCATATCCACGATGTCGTCGTCCGGCTCGTCGACGATAGTCTGCGCCGCGTGGGACGGCGCGCCCACGCCACCCGCCTCCCATACCGGCTTCGACTTCTCCAGCTCGTAGAAGAAAATCTTCACAAGGCCGATTTCAGCGATGTCGCCGTGGGAAACGACTGTTTTCGTGATGCGTTCGCCGTTTAGAAGCGTGCCGTTGCTCGATCCGAGATCGACGATGGTGAACCCAAGCCCAGGCTGGAAGTCGATCACGCAGTGTTTTCGCGAACAACGCGCCTCGTTCAGCGTGACGTCGTTATCGAGTTCCCTTCCGATTCGAATCGGCTTTTCGACCTCGATCCTCGTCTCGTTTCCGCTCTCGTTGATAATGATATGAGGCATATTTCCCTGGCTATTCGTAAATATCGACCGTTGGCTTCAGCACGCCCTGCACAGCGTCCGAGTCCTTGTTTTCATCCCACCAGCGTTCCCAGTTGCGCTTTACGACGTCGTAGTCGGCGCTGCCGTCGGCTTCCTCGATCCCGATTTCGCCCGCGAACGTCATCAGCACCGACTCGGCTTTCTCGCGGACGCCGCGGTCTTCGTTGTTAACGTATTCGAGCACCGTCTGGAAAAAGCCTTTCTCCCGCAGTTCTTCGACCCTCTCTGGCTCCGCGATCCAGATTCCCTTCGCCGCGACGTCGAAACTAAGGCCGCGCGGAATCATAATCAGATTCACCAGGTTGTACACGTCGATCTCGTGGGCAAGAAACGTCACTTGCAGCATATTCTCGTCCAGCTTCGTGTAGACCTGCGGATCGATCCAGAGGTTGATTTTCTCCTGAAGCGCCGCGACGCTGACGATAGTGTCGACGTCGATGCCTTCCTGGAGTCCCGGCTCGGACTTGTTGAAAATGCTTATGAAAATGTGCTTTTCCCAGCTTGTGAGGGAATCCTTGTTCTCGCGGATCTTTTCGAACTTCGCCTCGTAGTCCGCCGCCGCGGCTTTGAATGACTCGAGAAGTTCGGGTTTCGTTATCAGATACGCGCCCGATACGAATGCTCCTTTGAGGCCTTCCTGTTTTTCGAGTTCTTGCAGCGCGAGGGCGCAGTCGATGGTCCCGCGGTTGAACGTGACCTTTGGAGTCTGCGCGATAAAATCGTACACGCGCGGGTCGAGGACCATGTTCACCTGGGCCTGCGCGCCGATTTCCTTTACGACGTCCCAGAGCGGCGCGTCCTCGAATTCCGCGTCCACCGTGTACCTCGAAAGTTTCGAAACGCTGTCCTCCGCCCATTCCGGCGCGTCCTTGTAAGGCCCTGTGCTGGCGCACGCGGAAATCGTTGCGACAAAGGCGATCGTTAGAAGTCTATAGTTAATTGTCAACATTTCCATTCCTCGCTTACCGAGCTGGCAAGGTTCGATTCTAACAACGAGACCGCGCATATTGGAACACCGGATTGACGGAAAATTCCAAATTTAGACCCGCGCCGCGAAAATCGGAATTCTCTTCGCACGGTTGCCGGTGTCCGCGGAGGAAGCTATCCTCGACTGTGCAGCTAACAACAAGGAGGGAAGAATGAAAAGCGAACTGGATCTAAGGCCTGGCGAGACCGAATTCGATCACGTCACGGTTCGCAGTCTTGACCGCGCGGATATTGGCGACCTCGTGAAGATCGACGCCGAAATCCTCGGAAGGTCGCGGACGAAGTATTTCGAGGTAAAGGTCGACCTGTGCCTGAAAGACACTGGGCTGAATATTTCGCTCGTGGCGGAAACGGACGGAATGGTCGCGGGATTTCTCCTCGGAAGGGTCTATTACGGCGAATTCGGCCTGCCCGAACCGACGGCGATAATCGACACCATCGCGGTCAGACCGAGCATGAAAGGCAGGAAGGTCGGCGGAGCACTAATTCGGCAGCTTTCGATGAACATGCACAGCCTCGGAATCGAAAAAATTCAGACAAACGTCGAATGGCGGAGTTTCGATCTTCTCGGCTTCCTCGGAAGCCAGGGTTTCGAGCCGACGCCGACGCTCTGTCTCGAAAAGAAACTCTGACCGCGCTGTCCTTTGTACTACTAACTTCTCGTTTCTTTGTTTCCTGCGAAGATTTTCATGAATCAAAGATCCCTCACCCGCCCTTCGGGCACCCTCTCCCGGTTGGAGAGGGAAATTATCTCTGCGAGTCTCCGCGTACTCCGTGCTGAAGGTTTTTGGTTCAGGCTTCGCTTGGCTGTGAACGTTCGGTGATCCACGTGGCACGGACGTCCCATTCGCGATTTCACGGTCAAGATGACCGTGCCACGCGCAAAAACCTTCGTAGGCATCTATCAACGTGGTTTATCGAACGCATACATTTTATTGGCTTTAAAATAATAGTAATAAGCGTATAACAAAACTTGATATAATAATAAGTTGGCTTAAAAGATTACGACTAAGACTTAGTTCAAATCAAAACTTAAATCAGACGTCAAAAGCATTTCTGTTCAGAAAGTTTTTGACTGATCACGGCGGTGTCCGCGTCACTAATGTAGATCACGGACAAGGTAGGTACTCGATCCGCAAGAAACGTGGTTCACCGAACGAATACTGTCGTTTTGAAATCGAAATTTGCTCGATTCCAGCCGTGATTTGATTTTTTCTGGCCTGGTGTGGTCTAATCCATAGATGAATTTATCCACGGAACAGAGATCGAGGTATGCGCGGCACATAATCCTTCCGAAGTTCGGTCTGGACGCGCAGATCAAGCTTCTCGGATCCCACGTTTTCGTCGTCGGCGCGGGCGGTATCGGCTGTCCGCTGCTGCAATATCTCGCGGCCGCGGGGGTCGGGAAGATCAGCCTTATCGATTACGACAAGGTCGATCCTTCGAACCTCCAACGGCAGGTGCTTTACGGCACCGCGGACGTCGGAAGCAGCAAGGCGCTGCTTGCGAAAAAACGCCTCGAATCGATGAATCCCGACGTGCGCGTGACTGCCTACGACGAGGCTCTCACCAAGGACAACGCGCTGGATCTTTTTCGGACCGCCGACCTCGTTATCGACGGCACCGACAACTTCAGCACCCGGTATCTCGTGAACGACGCCTGCGGCATTCTGGGCAAATTATTCCTTTCCGGAAGCGTATATCGCTTTGAAGGCCAGGCGACGTTGTTCTCGGGAAAAGAAGGTCCGTGTTACCGTTGTCTGTTCCCGAATCCGCCCGCTAAGGACGCTGTGCCCGACTGCTCCGCCGGCGGCGTGCTCGGCGTTCTGCCGGGGACGATCGCGCTGATTCTAGCGACGGAGGCGATCAAGGTTCTCGCGGGCGTCGGTTCGACCCTTCGCGGAAGGCTGCTCGTTTTTGACGCACTGACAATGAAGTTCCTTGAGTTTGGAGTCAATCGCGGTAAGGATTGTCCAACCTGCGGAAATTCGAAGACGATTCAAAAACTTGAGGAGATTCCGCAATACTGCAACCCGCAAAAGGAAGAGAGTGAAATGACTTCATCGAACGAAGTGAAAATCATTGACGTCCACGGACTCAGGAAGCTGATCGACGAAAGCGCTGAATTCGAGCTGATCGACGTCCGCGAACCCGGCGAATACGAAATTTGCAGGATCCAGGGATCGAAGCTGCTCCCCCTGGGCGACGTTCCGTCGAAGTTCGATTCCCTCGAAATACCGAAGGACAAGATGATCGTGATGCAGTGTCACCACGGAGGCCGCAGCTATCGCGCGGGGGCGTTCGCGGTATCGCAGGGCTACACCAACGTCTACAATCTCGACGGCGGGATAAACGCGTGGTCGATTCATATAGACCAGAGCGTTCCGAGGTATTAAGAAACTAAAAAACGAAAGCCTCATCTTGAGATAGTTGCTTAGAAATCCTCGCCGCCGTTATCCGCTGGCTCTTCGGGCCTGCCTTCGCTCGCGCCGAACAGTTCTGCCATCGAGTGATAGATCGTCCTGCCCGCTTCCGGGCCGACGCTGTTTTCCTCGCCGTAGGGGCTTCCGTTCGCGCCGTAGAGATTCGGCGCGGTTTCGTCCCACTCGGAGTGCGGAATGAGGTAGCCGATCTCGTCGTTCGCCAGTCCGTTCACCATCAGAATCCTCCCCGGGCAAAGCTCCTTCAGCGAAGGCGATTCCTCCGGCTCGTGCGGGAAGTCCGCGCCCTCCGGATTCTCGACTCCGCCGATAACGATCTCCGGATATATCTCGCCGGGGATGTTCATAAAGCTGACTTCGCCTATGCGGATGAGTCCGACCTCGGTTGTCATTTTCGTCGGATCGCCCCCCTCGCGGCGTAGAAATCCGAGCCGTGCCGCGATGATGAACGTCGTGTTCGTCACTGGCACGACGATCTGTTTCGTGCGCACGATGAGCTGCGGCGTGACGTACTGCGGCTCCTCGTCGCGCATCATCCTGAAAGCGAATTCCGCGAGATTCTGCCCGAGAACGCGAGTCTTGTCGTAGTTGTTCTCACGGATCACCGTACCCGTCACGGGGTCCGTCACGGGAATGTCGAGCGGCGTCATCAGCCCGCCCACCGAGCCGGTGAAGTAGAGACAAACGCCGCCGACGCCATCGAAGTCCTCGGCGGTCGAATTCGGGTAGCGCTCCGGATTCGTGCGCGAAAGCCCGGTCTCGATCGCTTCGCGCAGGAAGTGCGGATAATCGCTCGAAAGCAGCTTAGACTCCCCGGGCAGCGTCTCCGGGTGGTTCGACCAGTTGACGATGGTGGCGATGGTGGCGTTCGACTCCGGATTCGTGACGGAAAGGACGCTCATCGCGTCGTCGATGACGTGCGGTCTTCTCGAATCGCGAACGAAGCCCTCGGCGCCGGTCTTCTTCTGCCATGCGCGGATCGTCGCTGGCTGGAGATTTTCGACAGCCTTCGTGATCGATTCGACCGCCTTCTCGCGAACGAAGCTGCGGTAGCCCTCGTCAAATCCGGAGCGATACGGCACCAGCCCGAACGTCGGCCCCCAGATGCCGATCGTGTCCGGCCCCGAGTGCGTGTGGGTGCTGCATATCGTTACGTGGCTGAGGTTCAGCTTTTCCATCACTTCCGTTCTGATCGCGCGGACCTCGTCGTAGCCGTAGCCGACGCAGTCGATGACGCTCATCGAGACGCGCACGTCGTTGACGTCGATAACGAAGGTGCGAATCCAGGTCGGGTCCGCGACCCGCTCGGCCTTGCGATTGTTTCCGTAGCCCGCGAGCCAGACTTCGGTGTTTTCGACGTCGGGGGTTATCTCGACCTTCGCCGCGCCTGCGAGGACGACATCCGTGCCGTCGCCACGAAGGAGGCTTTCGATGGTCTGAATGTCCTCTGCGCTCGCCTTCGCGGCGAAGACGATGAAAACGACTGCGGTCAAAATCCTGCGGACTGTCATTGGCATTCCTGACTTCGAATAATTAATAATTAACAATTAATAATTAAGATTTATGGATTAAGAAAGTAATTTCTGACTACTGACTACTATTCCGCACTCCGAGTTCATCTTTCCCTCGCCGCCTTGAGTACGGTTTCGATTTCCACGATGCGGGTGCGGACGCGATCGTCGACCTCCTCGTCCAGATCCTCCGCAAATGCAACGTATGAAAGAAATGTCGAAAGCGCCTCCTCCTGCACCGAAAGCCACTTGTTATACGCCTCGGCGTTTTCGAACTCCCCTCCGTCCGCGGGAGAAAGATCTTCCGCGTACCGATCGAGCAGAACCGCGAGCGAATGGCGGAACGTAGTCTCGTTCGGGAACCTTTCGACGCACGCGCGGTAATGATCGAGAGCATCGAACCAGCGATGATGGCCTTCGAGCACGTATCCTTTCCGGATCGAAAACAGCACGTCGTCATCGAACTCTTCCAGCGCGCGATCGATAATCTCGAGTTCGAATTCGAGCATTCCTTCCGCGAAGAAAAGCGCGTCGACCTCCGACGCCTTCGTGACGGTCGTCATTTCCGCGTCGAGGAGTCTGTTCCATATCTTCCGCGCGTCTTCGCGATCGCCAAAAACCCAGACGGCCTTTCCTTCGAGGAACGGGAACAAAATGTTTTCCGGAAACCGAATCTTCGCGTCCTCGCAGATTCGAAGCAGATCCGCGAGTCTTTCCGCGCCTTGGTAGTACACCGCCTCGAAAAGCCGGTGGTACGCGCGGCTCTCTTCCGAAGCCCGAAGTATCACGCTGCGAAACGCCTTCTCCGCGGCGGTGAAATGTTGCTGCGCGAGCGCGATGGCTTCCGGAGAAACTTCCGGCTCGCCGCTCACTTCCCGGAATCCGCGGAGCGTCGGTTTCCTGTCTAGCCGCGCGATGCTTTTGCCGAGAAGCAGGTGCATCCGACCGAGGCCGAAAAACGGCTCGACCTGATCCGGGCGTTTAGCGATCGCGGCTTCGTAATGCGGGATCGCCTCCGCGTACTTTTCGAGTTCCTCGTAGCGCGTCGCGATTCCGTAGCGAAGCCAGAACATCGGGCTTCCGATGTTCTGATCCGTAGTTCTGACCGAGCGGATGCCGTCCTGGAGCACTTTGATCGCGGAGAGCGGCTCGTCGAGAAGCCTCGAATAGAGGTACGCGTACTCCGGTTTGAACGCCGACGCTTCGTCGAAGAGCTTCTTGTATTTCGGGACGATTTCGTCTTTGCGTCCCAGCTCTATCATTATCTCCTGATACGTCCGGTGGTACTCCACCGCGACGAAGTGGGTTATCATTTCCGCGGCCCGGAGAAACTGCTCCGACGCGAACTCGTGGTCTCCTTGCTGGTACGCGGTCGCCCCGGTTTCGGCGACGACCGACGCCGCGCGAGCGACGAACACCGGATCGTCCGACAGAAGCTCCGGCATGCTGTAACACGACGCGAAAAAAATCGAAGCGAGAATGAGTGGTCCCAGGCTGAGGAATGACTTGTAATTTGTGAGCTTCCGTGTGATCATCATCGAATCGAGTATCCCCAAAACTACTGGGTCCAATGAAATCATTATTGACGCCTGAGTTCATTTTCTTTTTGGTTATTCTGTTTGCGTCCGGAGTGCTGTACGTATCCTCCCGTCCAGAAACCTTCGCTAATCTGAAAGCGAAGTTCGACAAGGAGTTCGCGACGATGGACCTTGGAGGGAAGCTTCCCGACCTCCGGTCGGAAGATCCCGCGGCGCGTCTAACGGACGCGGACGTTCGCAGCAGGTTCAGCGCCGAGATCCAGCGGATTTCAGCCGCGCCGGAGAACAACTCCCGCGGTCGCGCCGTCGAAGAGGAGTACAGCGGCGCGCTTCCGCCTGTGACCGCGGACAAGGACACCTCCTGGAATTCCTGGCGTCAGCGCGACCTTTTCATTTTCCGGAACCTTATAAACCTCGAACCGATGGAGCCGCTTCCGCTCGCGATTCCGCCCGGAAAGCCCACTCCGGGGGAAACCCAGCTCGAAGGCGCGTTCATCGGTTCCGCGTACCAGGGACGGTTCAGCCGGGAGACGCGAAACTCGCCTGTGAATTTTTCGGAGTGATCGATGGACGCAGCCAACGATAAAACACATTTCCGGCATGGCGGAGCGCCTTGTTTTTGCGCTTTGACGCTGCTATTCGTCTTCACTAGCGTTTCGCCGGCGATTGCGCAGTCCGCGCCCGACCCTTCGATGCAGATCGGACCCGTGGACGTAAGCATCCCCGTCGAAGATCCCGTGGACACGGCGCTTCTCTCCTTCGGAACTCACGAAGACGTTCCGGGGAGAATCGACGGAGCTATCATCGCGGGACGGTCCTACGACGCCCGCGCGTTCGACTGCCCCATCGAACCGCTAAGCGATATGCGCGGCGTCCGTCACTACAGACATTCGGGCGTGAAGGAACTCATCGATTCAGTCCTCGAGCGGAAGAACGCGTCGGACGTCATCGAGTTCATTCCCCTCATCAACAGCACCGACGGAATCCTTCGCGGCAATCGAATCCCGAACGGAGTCGCGGGGAACCGCATCACGAATATCCGCCTGCCGGAAACGTATCTCAACATCTTCGAGCGGCTGATGCAGCCTTATTCCGCTAAGGAGATGTTTCGCGAAAGACTCGGCGCGCTGCTTGCCATCCGCGAGAACTACAAGGACAAGATCGAGGAGAGTTCGCAGAACCGAACGTGGCGGAAGGAGTTCGTCGCGTTCATCGAGAAAGCGCTGATGTCGATCATAGACGATCAGCCGCACAACGCGACGGGGTATCTGTTCCTCGGCGAGTATTACCGTCAGATCGGGCGCGCGGACGACGAGATCAGTCTGTACCGCCTCGGCCTCAGCGGCGAAATCACCGCGGGCCTTTACGAGCTTCACCTGCGGATGATGCAGCATTACGAGGGCCTGCCCTTCGAGTTCAGCGAGCTTGTAATCGATCACGCCTACGCCGCGCTGGACTCGATTCTGGGCGATCTTAAAAAAGGTTCTTCGGACTTCTTCACCACCCGCGGCGCCGGTCGGCACATAACGATGCTCTTCGAGCGCGTCGCGTCGAACCTCACCTCGAACCGAAGGTTCAGCGAGGCGGACGACCTTCTCGCCAAAATCGTCAGGTGGGGATTCGACGGACAGAATCTGATCTCCGCGTGCGAGAGTCAGTCGCCTAACCTGAGTTCGTTCCTCGCGGCGTTTCCGTTTCCGGAGAATCCGAACGCGGAAGCGTTCATAAGCGGCCTCATCGGGACGCTTCCGGAGGCGGAGGGTCAGCGGCTTGCGCAGATGGACCGCGAAAACGTCTGGAGGACGCTCGCGCTCGCGATGCTTTCGAAAGCCGCGGGACCGATGGCGGGGGCAACCAGCGGAGGAAGCGATCCGACGCGGTTCTACAGCGGACTGACTCCGGGCGCGCTTTTCGAAGAACTGACGTTCGCGCTCGCCTTCTCGGACAAAAGCTCCCGCGGCGGACTCGGCTCGACACTCATCGTGCTCGCCCGCGCGGAAAAGAAGCGCGGACGCATCGAAGACAGCGCCCGCTGGTGGTGGAGGCTTCACCAGAACTCCTCCGGAGATCGCGAACTCGCGCTCGTCAACATCGCGGAGATATTCGTAATCCTCGGGCACTACCAGGCCGCGACGAAGATGCTCGAGGAAAGCCAGGGAATCAAAACCGCGCTTGAAGTCCTTGATGCCGGCAGACGGGGCGGACGCAGAAGCGCCCCGCGCGCGAATCCCCGCGGCGGCGCTGTGAATCCGGAGCCGGAGGAGGAGACGCAGCAGCAGCTTTCGATGCCGCTCGACGAGGTTATCGCGAAGGGACTGCGACTGCTCGCATTCGCGAAAGGTCTCGATCGGGCCTCCCTCGAAGACGTGAAGCCAATCTTCGATCTTTCGATCAAATACCATCCGGGGACGAGTTCCGAATCCCACCTTCTTCTAGGGATTCTGGGCGAGCGCTGGGCCGAGGCGGACGAAGACGTCAGCTACTCGCTTGCGAGGAACGAGTACAACCTCGCGCTCCGGGCGAATCCGAAGAACCTCCACGCAAGACTCCGGCTTGCGAAACTCTTCCTGCGGGTTCCGGTGCAGTACGCACCGAACGCGGACGCGGGGAACTACCTGAGCGGCAGCCAGATTCTAGAGTGGGCGGGACGCGCCCCCGGGCCGAACGTCTGGAACGTCAAGCCGCTGACGTACTACCAGCCGCCCGCGCCACGTGAAGGAAACGCCGAATCCTTCGAGACCGACTTCTTCCTTTCGAGCGGGGCGATGTTCCTCGATCGCGCGCTCGGAGTGGCTAAGGAGATCGACAGCCGCGCGCAGATCGAATTCGGCGCGATCGCCCTCCAGGAGGGCGCGGCGCAGCGCGTCCTCAGAAAGCTCGGCGAGAACTACGGCTATCTCTTCGTGCAGTACGGAATCAGGATGCCCCACGCGCCTTCGAAGGACGACAGCTACCACATTTCCTGCGGGACTCCGGAGACGTACCGCGACGCGGCGTATCGTCTGCTCGCGAGCATTCTCGAAATCGACGTCGGGCACATCGAGGCGCTGAATACTCTCGGGGAGATCGCGTATAACGAAGCGCTTCTGAACTCCGGAGAGCTTACCTGGCATCTGCTGCGCGAATCCGAGCTTTACTACTCGAAGTCCACCGCAGGCGGACTCGCGCCCAATCAGGTGACCGCGCTCGAAACCCTCGGGATGATAAACCTCCACCGCGCGATCCGCTTAAAGCGCATAGGCGGGGAGTACATCGATCTTGCCGCCAGGTCGAGCATGAGCCGCGACTACGACGATTACCTCACGAAGGCGGACGAGTATTTTTCGAAGGTGCTCGCGGACGCGCCGATGGTTTTCAAAAGAAAGCCCGTGGACGTATCGAGCGATCCCGCGATCGGGCAGATCATGAGCACGTTCAGCCTCCCCACGTGGGAAATCCAGCCTCAGATGCCGCGGAGATCGTCGCAAGTGACGGACCCCGTTACGGTGAGCGAAGTCAACGGGTTCGATCAGACGAGCGCGCTTCCCGTCGATCCGCGCTACACCGGAGCGACCGTCGGGTACATCTATCCGCTTTCGCACCTCGGGAAGGCGTTCATTCACTACGAGCGCGAGGAAATCGACGACGCGCTCCGGCATTTCGAGGTCGTCCGGATGCTCGACATCACAAGCGTTTCGACCAACCAGAGCAACTGGACCGAACGCGACAGACGGATTTTCGAGATGCAGAGTTACGCGGGAGAGTACGTCCAGGCGATCGTCGAGAACCAGCGCACTAGACAGTGGGTCGAGGATTTCAGCCGGCAGCCGGGGATCGAGCTTCAGGGCATCGGACGACAGTGGGCAATTCCGGAGCGCGGGAACGACACGGGAATCACTCTCGCGCTGGACCTGCGCACGGCGCGGGTCAGCTTCACGGGCAGGACAAGTGAGGCAAACGCGCTCACCCACTTCTACCGCGTCGAAAGCGCAGAGACGTTCCGCGGCTTCGAGGTCACTCTCACCGGGCCGGAGGATCAGAACGGCGATCTAATGCCAATGATCTTTGGCAAAGCCCGCGTCGGCGTGATGATCGGATCGAGAAACGCCGGACAGCAGAATATGACGAGCTGGGTCCGCTTCGGGCTCGAAGTCTCCGACGTCACCTCCCGCGGCGGAAACACCAGCACAGCCGCGAGGTTCTTCACTCAGACCGGAGCCGTGCAGAGCGCGGAAATCGGTTACGTGACCCAGACCGACGCTCAGAACCTCCCAAGCGAATTGACGCTATTTATCGAGTTCGTGACGGTAAACAACCAGCCCAAGGTTCAGTACCACCTGGGCGTCGCAGGCGGAGGAACCGTCCCGATCGCGCCGCCGCAGCCGCTGTCGGGATTTACCATCTCCGGCTCCGGACGGGAACTCGTCTGCGGCGTGTTCGTCGAAGGCCTTCAGGAAGGATACCCCGTCGACTTCCACGTGAAGCGCGTGCGCGTACTCCACAGGTTCCAGGGGAATTAGGAGTTAAGAATTAAGAAATCTGACTTCTGCATTTTCTCACCACTAACCACTTAGAAACTATCGTAGGCACATGGGACCGCGGACGTCCTCGTCCGCAAAAGCCGTCAAACGTCTCGTTTGACGGCTCCGAATTATCGATGCCGCTCGCTTGAGATAGTTTCGAAGCGAAGCGTTATTTACAGCACACTAGATTTCCAGCGTTTCCGCGCGCATCACCGGACCTTCGAGACAGCTCCGCGCCATTCGCTCCTTTTCGCCCTGGTTGACGTGTACCACGCAGCCGAAGCAGGCGCCGAAGCCGCAGGCCATCCGCTCTTCCATAGAGAACCAGGTTTCGAAATGCGCTGTGTCGATGATTTTCAGGATCGACTTGAACATCCCGTGGGGACCGCAGGCATACAGCTTCGTGTTCCGAGGGAAATCCGGAAGTCGCTCGCGGAGCAGGTCCGTCACGAAGCCCATGTGCCCGCGACTGCCGTCGTCGGTCGCGACGTGGAGGTTATCGACGTAAGGTCCATAGTCGGTCAGGTAGCTGACCTGCAATTTCGATCTACCGCCCGCGAATAGGTGAATCCGCGCGTCGGCCCCGAACCTGCGTTTCAGGTCTTTCGATACGTGCAAAAACGGCGCAAGCCCGACGCCTCCGCCCACCATTATGAAATCCCGTGGAACTTCGGGCTGCTCCGGAAAACCTATGCCCAGCGGGCCGATTATCTCGCGCTCGTCGCCTTCCTCGATGAGCGAAAGAAGCCGCGTGCCTTCGCCGCGGACCTCGATCAGGATTTCGATAAGGCCCGCATCCGCAGAGACGTCGTAGAACGTGAACGGCCTTTTCAGCAAAGGCTGCGTAAGCGAGTTACCCGCCGGCTCGACCATCACGAACTGCCCCGGCGCCGCGCGACTTGCGATTTCGGTTTCGAACGTCAGGATGAAGATGGACTCCCCGATCCGGCGGACTCCCGCGCATTTTGCCTTTTCGACGATAGTTTTGCTGTTTTCGGTTATCACGAATCCGGCTCCGGGACTGAAAGCGAAAAGAGTTCTCGCGCAGCCGAAAATATTTTAACCGCGAAGACCTCGCACGGCACAGAGAATCTCAAAACCTCCCGCGTAAGGACGCGCATTGTGTTGGTTCGGTAATTCACGTATTCTGCCATCCCCGCAGGATAAGTTCGCCATCTTGAATTTAATTCCTTTGCGCCTTCGCACCTTGGCGTCTTTGCG
>JANLHZ010000170.1 GCA_024653775.1 Planctomycetota bacterium
CTGCTTCTTCTTGTTGCAACAATACTTGTTGAAGCTTATAGCAGAGCGCATTTGTTTACGGATTTTTTTTGCGGACGAGGACGTGCCGGTCACTTCCAGGTTTGTAGTGTGCCCGTGAGGGCATATAAAACGCCTGACGGCGTCACTACGAACGGCAGCGTCCCAAAGAGCGTTTTGAACGACTTATTGTTTCGCGAATCCTTAGCGACCTCCGCCCGGCTGCTGGCCTACGGGTTGTTGTCCTTCCGGCTGCTGACCGCCGGGCTGCGGGGTTGTCTGCTCGCCATCCGCGGGAGGAGTCGTCGCGCCAGGCGTCCCCGGCTCTGGAGCATCCTCCTCGAAAGTCTGCGTATCGTCAGGCTTCATGTCTTTGTATCTGGGAAGCGAAACCACCGTCGAATACGCGAAATGATACGTCTCGTCTTCGAGGTCTTCGTCGTACTCAGGATTCGCGGTCGTGATCAGAATTCGAATCCTCACCGCAGCCGGGAATCCTTCTTTTTCTCTCGCGTCCCAGCGGGTCTCCGCGTTGAAATCGTCGAGCATCGTGTCGAGGTCGAACAGACTTTCCGGCTTCTTGTAGTACTTGATTTGCATCTCGACGACGCGGTCCCAGATCACCATAAGCTTTCCGCCTTTCATCGGATCGTCGTCAAGAAAGAAGTCTTCGCGCCGGATTAGTTTTTGTAGTCCGCTTCCGACGTCGGAATCCTCGAGTTTGTAGCCGACCTCGGTGATATCCGAATTCCGGCCTTCGACGCGTAGAATCGAATTCTTGCTCGTTAAGAAATTGAGGCTGCCGTCGTCGTCGCCTTCGAAGAACTTATCCCACTCCTTATAGCCATCCGGATGTACGTAGAGGTTCTGGAGATCGAGGGTCATAATTTCGAGAATCGTCGGTCCGACGCGCGCGGGAAACGAAACTTTCTCAGTCTCGATGATACCTTCCTGGACCGAAACCAGAGTCTGATAAACGATAGTGATCGTGAGGCCAATTATAGCCATCGTGACGACCATTTCTATCAGCGTGAAGCCGCTCCTCTTATTACTAGTATTTGAATGTCGATATTTGAATGTCACGGGAAACTTCAATCAGTAGTCAGCGCAATTAATTCTTATTTATTAATTATTAATTACTCCTTCAGTTCATCGTCTTTCGAATATTGCACCAGAAACGTTCGTAATTCTATTTTACCCTCGTTGATCTTTCCGGCGGAGTTGGTCTCCTCGCCCTCGTCATCGAGCTTTGGATAGTAAACTGTGATCTTCACCTCCGCGATCCGACTCTGCTCCGCCTCGGGATCGAGCGCTTCGACGTCCTCCGGAAGCATATCCGGCGCGATAAGATGGTGCGCATACTCGATTTCGTAGCGATAGTCCTCGCCGCGGGGGTAGTGCATCACGTCATCGTCCTCGCGCCAGTCACCCGATCCGGCTTCCGGGATGTGGTCCGCGCTGAAATAGCCGCGGGCCATGATCTCGCCCAGCTTTCGTTCCGCAAGTAAACGCGCGATTCTGACATTGTTCGCGTTGGTCGCCGCGATGCTGCTTGCAAAATAGGTTTCGATCAGAGTTACGAACGCGAAGCCGATGATCGCCATAGTGACGATGACTTCGAGAAGAGTAAACCCGGCCTGATTTTTGATTTTCGATTTTTGATAAAAAAAGTGCATGGCTGTGAACTGTTGGCTGTCGGATTCAATAACAATTATCAATTCTTAAACTCTTAATTATTAATTGTTAATTACTACCTGTCGTCTTCGAGACTCTCCCACTCTTTCTCGCCTTCCGTTATGGAAATGAAACTGGTCACCGGATTGATCTCGATGCTGAATATTATTCCGGGGTTTTCAACACTTTCGAGATATACGATGTGACCCACAGTGAATCCGAGCGGGCTGACTTCGATATCGATATCCTCTGCTTCAGGATTAAGCCGTTCGTCGTCCGATAGCGCTACGCTACCGATGCGGATGCTTTCGTCCAGATACGTCGGATAGAGCTGGTCGAGTTCGGTGCGTCCGGTCCGCGCGGCTTCCAGCCGGAGTTCGCGCATCTCCTGCTCCGACTTCACTTCAGGCGGGGCGAGCTGCGCGTAGAAGCTCACCCGATCTCCACTCAGATACTCGCTACCGTAGCGGATACCGTACTTCTGCTGGTTGAATGCCGCCATCGCGCGGACGTAGTCGATTTCGGAGCTGATGTCGACCGACGCGGCGCGGAGATGATCGACGTCGGTTATCGAGATCGCCGACGGCGCGGCAAGCCCAAGAACGATTCCTATCAGAGCGAGCACCACGATCAGCTCGATGAGCGTCAGACCTCTTCTCTGGTTGCGGTTCATTTGCCCCTATTCTTTCAGTCAACTTGATTCAACTGTCCATTATTCCTGCTGCGAGGGATGGAAAAGGTCCGTGTCGTACTCTTCTCCGCCCTCGATCTTGTTCTGTCCGAAGGACCACACGATCGGTCCATCGTTCGGTCCCTTGTCCTTGCTGTAGCCGTAGGGCGTGTCCCACGGGTCATTTAGCATGTCAGCCTCCAGCTCTCCAGGCCAGTGACGGGTGCCGTCGCTGAGCTTCTGCGAGAGTTCGTTCAGATCGTTCGGATAGCGTCCCATCGCGAGCTTGAACCTGTTGATGGTGTTGTAGATGACCGAAAGATCGCTTTTCGCCGCGTCGACTTTCGCCTGGTCGAGCCAGTGCATCACTTCCGGCGCCGCGAGAACCGCGAGCACCGCGACAATGCTGATCACGACGATAAGCTCGATGAGCGTCAAACCCTTCCTTGCGGACCGAGTGATGAATCTTGCCTGCCTTTTAAACATTTCTTCCTCCAGAATTTGTTTTTGTTCCCCTCGACAAAATTTTAACCGGATTTACGCCGCGCTCAAATTTTATTTTCCGAATCCGGAATCTTGCCGCTAATTGTTATACGACCTTCGCGGGCGATGGTTTGCTTATGTCAATCGCCTCCAGAAGGATGGTACAGGTCCGCCGCAAAGCCTATTCCGCCCTGAACGCCGTCTTCGCCGAGGGTAGTTGGCGCGTCATTCGAAGTTCCTGAAAAAAATGTGAAACTTTTTTCGCGAGGTCGTGTTTATAATTCTAACCCCGGTCCCTGGGGCCGAATCTCGATTTTCAGATTGCCAAAGGAGTTTATAATGAAGGCCGCTTTTCATTTCATAGTTTTCGTCGTGGCGTTCGCGTCGTTCGCGGGCGCGGCGTACTTCTATCTCGAGGTTCAGCCCGATATCGATCGCAGGCTCAGCTCCGCGACCGACGGAAACGTCGCTACCGTCCACAATGAAGCGGTCACGGTTAGCGCTAATCAGAACGCGATCGATTCTCTACGCGCGAGAATTGCGGAACTCGAAGATGAAATAACCGTCCTGCGGAACACTCAGTACAAGGTTTCCACCATCGAAAACCGTCTCGAAGAGGTCGAAGGCAGAACCGAGACGCTCAGCGAAGCCACACCGAGCGGCCCGGCTGAGGCGAGCGCCGCGGGTTCCGCTCCCTCCCAGAACGCGAACGGCGAAGCGGTAAACATCCCCGCGGAACTCATTCGGGAACAACTCGACGCGGAACTCGAAAGGCGCGACGCCGAAGAGCGGGCACAGCGCCAGGAGCGGATGCGCGAAATGGCGACCCAGATGCAGGATCGCCGCGTGGAGCAGATCAAGGCGATAGAGGAAAAGCTCGTCAGCGAAGCTTTTATCGATCCGGCGACCGCGAGCCAGGTATCGTCGGTAATCCAGAATTATGACGCCACCGTCACGGAACTCAACAAGAGAATGTTCGGCGACGACACGATCGCGTTTCCCGCGGGCACGATTTTCGGTGGCGGTCGCGGCGGCCCAGGCGGAATGTTCTCCATGGGAGGCAGGGGAGGCACGGGCGGAACTTCCGAGCAGGAACTCGGGATGAGCCAGGAAGAATACCGCTCCTCGCTCGATAACGCTCGCAACTCAGCGCAGGAGTCGATCGAGTCGCTGCTTGTGACCGAAGAGCAGGTCGATCTGTACCGGGAAATCGAACGAAGCACGGCTCAGGACGCGATGGGGATGATGTTCGGCGGCGGCGGCGGTCGTGGCGGGAACAACAATCGCGGCGGAAACGGCGGCGGGTCGGCGACTAATACCGGCGGAGCGGCTCCCGCTCAGGGCGGCGGTCGCGGCGGCAACTGATCCGAACGCGGGAACAATTCGCCTGGTGGAAACTCCGCCGGGCGAAGATATAGAAACGACGTGCCAGGCTCTTTCGCAGCGCCTGGCACTTTTTTTGTGAACGTTCGGCGATCCACGTCAGATCGGAACGTCCCCGGCACTTACCTACTTCTTCGGAAGTCACCATTTTGCGTTGAATTAGTTCTCGGACGGCTGCGAAAGTGCCGGGGACGTGTTTCACCGAACCAACACAAAGAAGTTCTCTGTGATCTTTGTGTTCTTTGTGGCTATAAATTTGACCCGTGGAGAGTTCCGACAATTTCGGCGTTGTTCGCGCATTTTCCGCTTGACAAAAACTTCCCGTCGACGTGTAATGCGTTCTCGTAGAGTTTTTTGTTTTTTATTTCAGGAGGTCACGCGACTTAAAAAGAAGCTGAAAATCAGGAGCCTCTGAACAG
>JANLHZ010000174.1 GCA_024653775.1 Planctomycetota bacterium
AGTGTCGCTATTCGGGTCGGCGGGCAGCTTCGCGAGCGCTCTCGCTGCTGCGCGCGCGTGTTCGTCCGTCCCTGTCCAGAGTTCCGTAGTAAGTCTCGCGCGATCCCTGACCGGGTCGAGACTGGAGAGAGTCGAGAGCGTCAATTCCTCGGAATTTGCGACCGCGCTTTCCGCGGAAATGAAATTCTGAATGACGTCGTCCCCCTCACCCCAGGTCGCGAGGAATTTCAGAATCTCCGCTCGGAACCTCACATCCGGCTCGGCATTATACCACGAAATCACAAGGTCGCGATTCTCTGGATTGAAGTTCGTCTCTCCACCTGACAAACCGGTAGGCAATTGGATTATCGGAGACTTCAACGCGAACGGCGACTTCAACGTCCAATAATCGCTCGATGCACTAGACCTCCAACGCCGAGACACCGGCTTAACAGCGAACCTTAGCTCAAGAGCTAACTTTCGTATTTCCAAATCCAACTCGTTAGAAGTGATCGCTTGTTCCAAAGGGGATATGTTTCTCTCGTCATCCACCGTCGCGACAAGGGCGATCAAAACTCCCGACCTTCGCACCGACAAATTCTGTGATATTGAATTTAACGCCAGATTACACGCTTGCTCGAAGACTGAAGTATGTGAATTAACAAGATCGCCAAGATTATTTAGCACTCCGCTATCAATAGGATTCGTCAAAATCCCACCACGATAGCGTGCTTCGGTGTCGATAGAATCTAAAATCCTTTGAAACTCTTCAACTAAGGAATTCCTCTCTTCAGATGTGAGAGATGTATCGAATCCTTCTGACAACAAAAAATATCGGCTACGCCTACGCTCGTCAAAATTTTCTCGATTTCTTCTTACCGAAACCTCGTACTGACGATCCAAGAAATCCATCCTTGACTGAAACTCCACATGTCTATCCTCTAACATCATCCTTGTTTTCTCTGAAAATGCTATAAGTTCCTCGACGTCCAAGGACTCAAGAAACTCTTCGTCAACGCCTATCATCTCCTCGTAGCTAAATGCTCTCCAATCGCGGGGTAAGACCGAAGGGGGTGCGACGAAATCCCTTTCATCAGATTTTTTTAGGAAAGGGGGGTAATGCGACAACTTCACAGGACGCAATTCATCACGTTCAAAAGAAGCCGTAAACTCCTCAGTGAATAGAAGCCCCAAGACGACTACTATAACTAAAATTGATATCGGTGATAGTACGTATCTCATTCTGTCCACGTTAATATTCTCAATTCAATTGGGGCAAAGAGCAAATCCATCATAAATTGTCGGAGAGTACGTCCGGTATAGAAAAAGAGCGTCAATCGCTTTTGTAACGTTTATCGAAGATTCCTGAAACTCCGCAGTTCGAATAAACCACTCTTTCCAGCTCGCGGCGATAACCGCCTCCGCGATCCCAAGCTCCTCTCTCGCAGCTTCCAAGTCCAAAGTAAAGAACTCTATCAAGAAGAATTCAATTTCAACCTTCTCCAGTTCCAGCGCTTCGAGTTTCGCCTGCCTTTCTTCAAGTTCGGCACGGAGTCTACCAACCTCATCGT
Organism: Planctomycetota bacterium; assembly: GCA_024653775.1. Classification (GTDB taxonomy): domain Bacteria; phylum Planctomycetota; class UBA8742; order JACQVU01; family JANLHZ01; genus JANLHZ01. The sequence goes on from JANLHZ010000174.1 coordinate 1,551, forward strand.
TCGGATCCCACTTCATAATTTCTGCTTTTGTTTCGTCAATTTCACTCCAAACTTGCCGCAACGCGCGAGAATGATTTTCCCTCACTTTTGCACGAACGCGGGATTGCGCCGGGTCTTCAGGAACTCCCGCTTCATCCAAGCGGCGATGCATAAGAGCGTAGTGTTCGTCAATACTGACAAGCTTTTCATCAAGACGCTCAAGCTTTTCATGTAGAGCTATCACATGACTTCGTCGATGGTACCAGTACTCAGCATACTTAATAAGTATTTTCGCCATTTCAATTTCTTTTGGTATTTCCAGAAGCCTTGCATTTAGTTCTTTCAGCTTTTCTTCGTCGCGAGCAATTCTTTCAGTTTGATCTGCCTTAACAAGTTCATTCGCTTCGATCTGAGCTTCAAGTCCTACTATCGCCTCTGAAAGACCATCTAATTCTAGCTCACCAAAATACCGCTGGTTTTCAAACAACACGGGAACCGCTTGGAGTGGCTCGATATACCGTTCCTTCATCCTGCAAAGGAGTTCTTCATCACCTGTAGCCATCGCCAACTCAACTACACTGGCAAGAAAATCGATTTCGATGCCCAAATGGTCCTTCAAGGTATAGCTGGTGGTTGCTCCAACTATCACTGTCATCGCGAAAAAACAGACGATGACCTTCGCGATCAGTCTTCGAATCATTGGTTTCGTTTGAACGGCGTTCCTCATCTTTGCTGCCTTTCAGATGTATGACGAATAATAAACCAAACCGAGATGAAGAGCAAGATAAACAATGGATAGATGTCTGTCAAACATGAAATAATGAAAAAAAACTTTTTTTTTTGTACTACTTGCTCCCTCGCTTCGGCGCGACCGCGTACGAGCCTACTGCTTCAATCGCCGGTCAGTTCTTGGGCGTGGCTTCTCACCGCTTCGACCGGATGTTCTGACTTTGCTCGATCGAGGATAGTACCAGCAGCCGGAACATCTTTCATTTCAAAAAGTGCGTCCACGGCTTCTTTTTGCAGTTGCGCTGAATTGCGATTGTCAAAGAGTATAAGCTCGACGATCCTGATGGTCTGTGTCTGGGCTTTGGGAGCAGATACGTATTTGAGATGACTCAAAAGCCTTGTGATCATGTTCTCCGAGAGTATTCCGGTTTCAATTTGAGTTTGAATCAAGTCCAGAGTCCGGAAAGGCGGCTCACAGTCACCCTCTATCAATTTTATCGAATATTGAACGGAGGCGGACCAGCGCGACGTATTCGTCGTATCCCCAATGCCATCCAGAAGAAAATCTATATATTCGGATTCGATAGGAGTGATTCCAGGCGAACCACGAGAACGATTTAAAAACTCGCTGCAAATTTGAAGTGATGTAGTGAAAACGTAACTTTCGATGTTCGGCCCCGGTCTGAGAAACTCCACTATCCGCGATACTGCCGCCATTCTGAATTCGACAATGTTTTCAAACATTCGTTCATTAAGGAATCCGCCTATCCATTGAAGCGCGAGTAGCGTGTTGATCTTCACAATCCAGGAAACCGTTGAATTCGAAATGATACTCATAAGAAAATCGAGTGTATCGCTCTCCATATCCGGCGGGAGTTTTCTGAGTGCCATCACCGCGGCGTTCGCTCGGCTATCGTTTCCTGAAAAAATTGCCTGCTCTAGCAGGGCGCGGTCTTGTACGGGGTCCAATGAGGAAAGAGATGCTGCGACGATTTCATCGGAACCGGATGTCAGACTTTCGTTGGCGATCAAATTCTGAACTATTTCGTCGCCTGCGCCCCATTTAGCGAGAAAACTCAATAATTCCGCTTTAAAATTCACATCCTGTTCCACACTGTACCAAGATACCACCATATCTCGATTTTCCGGCGTGAACGTAGTCTCACCGCCCATTTCCCTTGATCCTAACTGCATCCTAGGGGTTGATGTTCGAAATGCCGAAGTCAAAAGCCACTTGTCATCACCGAGTACCGACATACTTGTGAATTTCGGCGTAGGTCTAACAGCAAACCTCGCGTTCAAAGCTAAAACGCGAGTCTCGGTTTCGACCGCAGATGACGAAACCACTTCTTCCATGGTCGCTAAACCTTCAGGTGTATCCACTGTGCCAATGAGCGCGGTCAATACAGCCGTTCTACGCTTTGGCAATTTCTGCAAAATAGAAAGTCGCAGCAGTTCGCAACCGTGTTTAAACACATCAACGTTCCCGTTTATCATTTCGCCCAGCCGGATCAAAACGTCGACGTCTAGTGGATTCTGAAGTCTGTGCAATTCGTACCGTTCTTCGAAGTCGATCGATTCAAAAAGATCGTCGAACTCCGCAATTCTTGAATTTATCGATTCAGGTGCGAGAACGGCGTTAAAATCGTCCGATAAAACGAAACTTCGTGCCCGCCGAGCTTGCTCGAGGGATATATTTAATCTTTCTTCCGACTCTAGGTTTCGATCTTCGATCCACTGCTCTGTTCGACGTGCCGATTCTTCTCTCGCCGACCGATATGAAGGGCTATTTCTAACATCTTCGAGAATCTGATCGACGGTGCGCGGTTCAGGGTTCGGGTGATTTGCGTCGTCCTCGCCTCCTACAAGTAAATCGTCTACTGCATCGGTATTCTCCAATAATAATTCGTATTCCCGATCAAACCTTTCGCCTTCTGCATCCCATTCATCACACCAATATTCCCAAAACTCGTCTTCATTCGTTAAGCGCGAGGGCAGTGCTACATCGAACTCGGGCTTTTCTTCCTTTGCCAGTTTCCGAGAGTTAACGCCGGATACGGGAATAACCCAGGGTGACCATTCATCCGGACAGATCGCTCCTAACACGAAAGCGACAGAAGCGATAAAAATAATACCCGACGCTTTTCGAATGTAATGCATTACGAAACTATACATCTTAAGCGCTGCTGGGTAAACGGTATTATTCTGCAAACTTCGGCGCGACCGCGTACGATCCGCCCACGTCCGGGTCCGCGTTTCGCTGGCCGAATTCGAAGCAGCCGCATTTCGCGTGCAGAGTCCGCGCGGGTTTCCACGGGAAAAACCAGAAAGGACGTTTGTGCTTGCGGAGCGTTACCCGCGCGACCTCGGTGTTGTGGCAGTAAAGCTCCTGGCCTGAAGGATCGTGATACTGGGCGCGGACGAGGTCCGCAGGCTGCCAGTCGAATTCGATTTCGTACTTGCGAGTCATACTTTTGCAGGTGCCGATAAATCTGCCGTCTTCGAACTTCGACGCGTTTCTGAAAATCTTTCCGAGACCCGTAAAGGCGGTCTCGCCACCATCAAGCTCGACGCGGTACGAATTCATGAAAGGCGTTTCGATTCCCGCCATTCCGATTTTCGCGCTGAGTATTTCGCAGACCGCGGATTCGTCCTCCTCGAACCCCGTAGCGAATCCCCACCGCCAAGCAAGAGCGTGCTGCGTCCCGATTATGTGCGACTGGGTGGCGTACGCGTTTTCGAGATTGAACTCGATATCCCCGAACCTGATCTTCCCGCGCGGCTTTATGCGATTATTCGGCGAGACCACGACGGTCTTCACGCGTTTCGATTTCCGTAGCGCCTTCGCGAGAAGGTTCCGCGCGATCGTCGCCTGCTCCCAGGTCAGATCGAACGACGCGGTCTGCTCGCCGACCTTGACCCTTCCCTGCGCGGAACCGTGGGTCATGCTCGAATCGCCAATGGAAATGTGGAACCGATCCCACTCCTCTGCAAAGCTCTCAAGCGGAAAACTTTGCTTGAGCGCCCGGACCTTCCGGCTACCGTCTTTATCGAGATAGAACACCGCGAGCCACACGAAAGCGCCGCTCGCGTCGTGATCCGGATTTCCGCCCTTCTCAGGGAGAGGCTTACGCAATGCGGCGGATAAGGGCTTCCCTGCATCTGCAAACGGCTGAAAGTCATCGGTCGAAATCCCCGGCGGCACCGTCAGCGTGAAGCGAATCCAGAACCCGAAATCCTTCTCCGGCTCGAATCCGGTTATGTACCACACTTCATACGCGCCATTTTTCTTTTCGGTGTGCCGCGGAAGGTTGTCGCGCTCGGCTTCGCTGAGTTTTGAAAGATCGTGGCTGACGTTTCCGGGCGGCTTTGGCATAATTTCTCTTTGAACGCAGCGGACGTCTTTTCACAGTGTTTGAAATCAGTCTGAAGTCACAATCACCATAATTGCGCTTTTCAGCCATTCAAGTTCTTCATTCGAAAGGCCGAACGCGAATCTTATGGTTTTGAAATCGCTGCGAGCCATAAGAACTCCCGATCCGAGTTTTTCGAATCCCGAAAACTTATGGTTCGATTCCCGTGCGCCGACGATTTGAAGTTCTTCGAGTTTGTCCGCGGGGATTTCCTCGATCTTTTCCCGGCCATTGTAAACGAACGCCACGCTCAGGTTAGATTTCGTTACGGTTATCCTCTGCTCTGACGCGAAGAGCGCTTTCAACTTGGCGAATCCGGCCCTCACCGCGAAAGCTATCGCCGCGAATATGACCCCGAATATAGCGATCGGAACAATCGCTTCTTCGTCGAAGTTTCCGGCGATTAGAAATGCCGCCAGTCCAAGGACGATAAATACGATGCAGCCGATTCCAATGGCATTGAATTTTCCGAGGGCCGTCTTCGCGGCAGGTGGGATTACGAACGTCACGCCGCCTTCCGCCTTCTCGAACGTCACCCTCGAGTCCGCGGGCTGATCGATAAGTTCCGGCGTTTCTTCGTGGGCTTGAACCTGCTCCTTAAGAGACATATCGATTTCGTCGGCGTTTCGTTCGATCTTGCCGCCCATAGAGGTATCGATGATTTTGAATCCTATGAATCTTGCGAGTTCCTCGGCAACTTCTCTCGAACTTCCCGGATCGCGCGTCTCCGTGATATTGACCTTTCGATCGCCTTTAATTTTGATCCTCACCGGCCATACGGTATAGCTGGAATTCTTGGTACGCCGTATTTCCTGGGTGATGGTTATTCCTTCGCCTTCTTCGATACCGTAAACCTTCGTGGAACCAAGAACGAAAAGCATCCGCCACCAGGAGGTGATCGTGCCCTCGCTCTTGTCGATGATCAGTCCCCATCTGATAGTCGCGATGATGATTCCGAGGATTGCGAAAACGCCGCCTACGATAAGCAGCGGTATCAGATCTCCGTTCGACGGAGCGTTCGCGAGTCCGACACCGAACATTATTATCGCGGGTATCAGGAAAAAGACTCCGAGGAAGATCATTAACCCGCCGCCCTGGTTGATGACGTAGGTCTCGCCATCGATTTGCGCGAGTCCTTTTCGCCCAGCTCTGTTTCTTTCCCTATCCATTTTCGTTCTCCAGCTTTTCAATGAGTTCGCGGTAATGCGCCTGAGTCAGAATTCCGCGGAGCGACTCAAGAAGCGCGTCTGCGCTCGCGGGCGTATTTCCGCGCAAAAAAAGCGCTCTGGCGCGCATCGTCTCTAACGGTCCGAGGTCCATCGAGAGCAGAATCTGTTTGATACTCTCGATTTTTTCGAGGTCGTCCATTCCCTCCGGGACGAATGGTTCTACGTCGAACTCCTCGTCACCGAGGATGCATCGAAGAAACTCGCCGAGCGCTTTCGTTGGAACGTCGTTTTCGAGGCCGAGTTCGCGGTTGACCGTTTCGTGGGTTTTTCCAGCCGCGGGAAGGACGTACGCGCTTCCGCCGGAGCTGATCAGCGCGTCCGCGAGCGCCTCGCTCTGCTCTCTCGATTCCGCTCGATTCGCAACGTGAATTATGAGGTGCGGCGGATAATCCCGCTCCTCCTTCGCGTGAATCTGCGGCGACGCGTCCTCCCACACCAGAGGATCGTCCGTAAACGCGGTCTGATACATATTGACGCTGACCTGATTCCCGCGGGCGATTCTCTCCGGAATATCGTATCCCGCGCCATCTAGAAGGATGGTTCCGCGGATGATTCCGAGTTCGAGGTCGTGCTCCGCAAGACGGGATTCGTCGGTGGAAATCAGCGCCGCGAGGTGCGCGCCTGCGCTATGTCCCATCACGAACAGCTTTTCCTTGTCGCAGCCGTAATCTTCCGCGTGTTTGTAGACGTGCGCGATCGCCGCGGCGACGTCGATTATGTGCTCCGGATGCACGATCGCGGGCGAGAGCCTGTAATTAATCGTGACGAAGACGAAGCCCAGCCCCGTGAAGTATTCGACCTTCTTGTCTACTCCGCGCTTGTCTCCTATCGCCCACGCGCCGCCGTGGATGAATATCATCACGGGCGCGCCTGTGATTTCCTTAGGCGCGTAAACGTCGTAGCTCGTTAGCTTCGGATCGAAGCCCTCGCGCTCGGCGTAAACGACGTCTTTCACGATGCGAAGATTCGCCTCATCCCCCTGGAACTCCCGGCCGTTTCCGGAATTGCGCTCGGTTTGAGCCTCCAGCGACGAAGCGGCGATCAGCGCGATCGAAATCGAAAAAACAGCGATCCTCAGCTTGACTATCATTTTTCTCTCCTCTGTATTACTAATATCTCATTTCTTTGTTTCCGAGAAGATTTTTGGGAGCGATGGTTTTTGGGGCAGGTTATCCTGCGTTTCAGAAGCGTTTCGCGAAAGCGGGACGATTAAGATCTTCCTGCGCCAGAGAACTTTTTATTAAACCCGCCCCTACTGCCCCATTCTGAATGCCGACCAATTGATTTCCGTGTATTTCGTGTGTTCCGTGGTTAAAAAATCTGCGCAGGCGAGGACGCCTGCACACCCAAAAAATCTGTGTTCATCGGTGTTAATCTGTGGACAAAAAAATGAATCCGCGCAATCTGCGGATAGTTTTTGGTTCAGGCTTTGCTTGGCTGTGAGCCTTGGAGAGATTCTATAGGTCCGCCGGGAAATCACAAGTGTCTGGCGCGTTAGAAGATCAGCCGAGGAGCGAGAGAATCGAACTCTGGGACAATTGCAGTTTTTGCAGCGTGTTCAGCCCGATCTGGTTCAGCACCTCGATTCCCGCAAGGTCCGCGGCGGCGGAAGCGTAGTCGAGGTCGGTGAACGCGGAAGACGTTTTCGTGAGCTGCACGTCGAGCGTCTGCTGGAACCTCGACGAAACCTGGAGAGTGTTCGAAACCAGCGCGCCCACCCTCGCCCGTGCGGAGCTGATCTGCTGGATGACGTCGTCGATGATGTTCAGGGCGTTCGTCGGATTGTTCGAAAGGTCGTTGTCTCCCCCGCTGACGATCGAGCTGAGGTATCCTCCGGTTGTCTCACCCAGGAATTCCGTCGGCTCGGAACCGAGGAAGGACGGATGGATAAGCGGAAGCGAGATCGAAAGCGCGTTCACGTAACTCGCGTCGCCGCCGAGGGAGACTTCCATCCCCGATCCTCCGCCGAAGCGGACGAGGTCGAAGCTGTACGGATCGACGCCGAGGCTGACGCGGTAAACGATCGAGTTCTGGACGCCCGCGGTGCGGGAGTTGTTCAGGACGTAGACTTCGTTCCCGACCACGGCGAGTTCGGTGAACCAGTTAGCGCCAGAAGTCGAATGGGCGCCGTTGTCGGTGAAGAAGGTGATCGCGTCGGTCTGATTCACTCCGTCGATGTGAATGTTGAAGCCGCCTATGTATTCCCCCGACATCGAGAACCTGTGAATCTTCTGCTCCGTGACTTCCGCGACGAACAGCTCTTCGCCATTTGTCGCCATTCCGGTGAACTTTCCGCCTGCGACTCCCGTCGCGGAGCGCAGGTCCGATACGAGAATGCCTTCCGTAGCGTTCGCCCCCACGGGAGGCGGCCCGGTCGTCGCGGGAATCGTGTTCGGATCGATGGTCCTTATCTGGAACTGGGTCGCGACGTGCATTCCGGTTCCCGCGCTCGAGTTGGTCGTTGCCTCGGTGCCCACGCCGAAAATGGTTCCGTCGTAGTACGTCAGCCCCGCCCAGTTGAACTGTTTGGCCTGATTCGCGTCGATCGTTGCGCTCGAAACGTCGACAAGAGTGATACTCCGGTTCTGTCCCTGGAAAATCTCGTCGACGATGAGCTGGCCGTTTTCGGGAAGAACCGCGAGTCCTTCCGCTCCGCCCTGAATTCCTCCGGGCGTGCCCGAGCCATTTAATGAGAACGTGTAAGGGTTCAGGTCGTAATAAGTCGTTCCGCGGGACGTGAAAAGGCTGACGCCGTCGGAGCCGAGGCCCTCGATTCCGGTTCCGAGGGTTCCGGAAAGATCGACCGTAGCGAGAATCTGACCTTCCGGAATTACGGGATTGTTCGCCTCAGCGTCGTCGTCCATCACGATCTCGATATCGAGGTCGGACGTGACGAAGTGGGCCTCGTTGTCCGAAGTCGTCACGACCGAGCTTCCGATCTGAATCTGCGCGTCGCGACCGTAAGCGGTAAGGCTCTGTCCCGCGACATACTGCGACGGCGTGTCGAGCAGTCCTTCCGCGAGAAACAGTTCGTTTCCGGTGACGACGTCGATGGTGATGAAACCATCGGCGCCGGTTATTTCGGACTCGAGCTGGATAACGGACGCCGTTCCTCCGGTGGCGGTGATGCCCGTGTCGCTCGAATACAGGTTTATTTCGTCGCGAAGGTCCGACACGGCCCAGCCCTCATCTAGCTCGATCGTGACGGAGCCGAGGGAGCCGGTGAGTTTGAACGATTCCACGCCCGTGGTGGTGCCCACCGCGCCCTCGACTGCGGGGGTATTCGGGTCGATCTGGATTCGTACCGTTGCGTTCTCCAGCTTCTGGAGCAGACGAACGTCATAGCTTCGCTCGGTTTCATCCGTTCCCATTCTGGCGCTGTTCACCGTGACGCTCTTGATGCCGTCGGTAACGTTTACCGCGCGAATCGTCCCTTCGCCGTTCAGAAGGCTCTTCCCGGCGAATCTCGCGGACGCGCCGACACTTGTAACGCTTGCGACAATATTGTCGATTTGAGCTTGGTCCGCCCTGATCTGCTCCGCGGTTAGCGCGCCGGTGTTGAGTCCGTCGACTACGAGTCCGCGGGCTTCCACTAGCAGGTCAGACACCTGCGAAAGCTTCGCCTCGGCGGTGAGAAGCAGATTCGTCGTGTGCTCGATGTTCCGGACGGACTGCCTGATTCCAGCGACCTGCGCCCTAAGCCCCTCGGAAATCACAAGTCCGGACGGGTCATCGAAAGCGGCGTTGATTTGACGGCCCGTCGACAGCTTCTTCAGCAGAGACGAAAAATCTCTGTTAGTCGTTCCGAAATTCCGGAGCGACTGCAGCACGGCTCGGTTTGCCCCGAGGCTAAGCGACATGGCTCGTCCTTGAATCCTGCGCCTTAAAAATCGATCAGATCTGAGATCCTTTTCGCATAAGATCAGGATTCCCTTCCCGATTTGATGCGAACTTCGGAGTCGGCTAGACTCCTCTATTTAATTTATCGTCGCTTATATGCCCAAAATCCAAAAATCTAATCGTAAGCATTCAGTCTTTTCATAATTATTAAATAGTATACGTTTGATAATTTCTAAAAAAAATTTCTACGACAAGTTCGTCATTGACATTCTGGTCGATTTTCCGTGTCGGCTCGGTGATCCATATGGCACGGACGTCCCATTTGCGATTTCACGGTCAAGATGACTGTGCCACGCGCAAAAACCTTCATAGGCTTCTATCAACGTGGTTTATCGAACGCATACATTTTAGGCTCTACCCCGAAGTTGTCTAGGTGACAATATTAAGAAGGAGTCCGTATATTACTCTTAATGTAATAAATGATGAGGCTTGCGCCTCGGAGGTAATGACTCGTAAATCGTTGATGGAGTAAGAGCTACAGCAGTCCGAGGTGGTTGCTTCGTGGAGCGCTAGCCGGACAAGTATTCAAATCTAAATTACCTCATATACTAAAACACGTGGAATGCTCTAAAAACAAGGTTTTGAAGCCATTTATGTCGTTACACGGTATTTCCGTCCTAGACAAGATAGGGGTAGATCCACATTTTATTGGCTTTAAAATAATGGTAATAAGCGTATAATTAAATATAATATAATAATAAATCGGCTTAAAAGATTACGACTAAGGCTTAGTTGAAATCAAAACTTAAATCAGACGTCAAAAGCGTTTCTGTTCAGAAAGTTTTTAACTGATCACGGCGGTGTCCACGTCACTAAGGAGGTGTGACAAAATAAGTTGCTGAATTTCACGCTCAGATTTGCGTCAGGTTCGCATTGCGCGATTGAGTCAAACCGGAGTCGTAGCAATAGT
>JANLHZ010000177.1 GCA_024653775.1 Planctomycetota bacterium
GAGAAATCGATTCATTTTTGACACCATTCCCCATGGGGAATGGTGTCAAAGCAGGTCGAGGACAGAATGAATTTGCGCAAGACTCTGGACACTAACTCCTTGCCACGTGGATAACCGAACCGACACAGCAAAAATATCATTCTGATGGTTAATAATGCCGTGTATGATTCAAATTTGAATTAAATTTGAATCATACACGGCATTATTAACTTACACGACGAAGTATTTCCTTCATAGGATTGTTTTATAGCGTTTCGCGATTCATCGTCTCAATATCTTACCGTTCCGGTCTATCCGCCAGTTTTATCGAATTTGAATATTCGAGTCCGGATTCTTTGTCCTGTGACGAGTTATTGTTAAGATCTGCCGATTCACTTTCTGCCAAATCTTTGCGAGGGTCCGATGAAGCACACGTTGTCGATCGTTTCGATTTTTGTAATGGTTGTAGTAATCGCGCAGAGCGGAGCGGCGGAGGATTATCCGTACCGGGCGGCGCTGAAGTCGAAGGTTATCACGCCGTTCGTGGAGATCGTCGAGGACGCGAACGGAAACGGACGTTACGATCGCGGCGAAAAGTTCGACGATCGAAACGGCAACGGATCGTTCGATCCCGTGTTCATCGGCGGCTACGGCGCGAACCGGCGCGCTATCGGAGTGCACGACGATCTTTACGCCCGCGCGCTCGCGGTGAGCAGCGCTGGCGAAACCGTGATCGTGATGTACATGGACTGGGTCGGGCTGCTTTACAACCACTGCGCCGCGATCAAGCAGAGGATACGGATTGCCCGTCCGGAGATTCCGTGGAACAACATCGTAGTCGGTTCGACGCATAATCACCACGGCCCGGATATGATCGGAATTTGGGGGCCGGTGCCGTACCTCGTTTCAGGCGTCGATTACGAATATCTGAACTGGGCGCTCGATCGCGCGGCTGAAACTGCGATCGAAGCGTTCGACTCGATGCAGCCCGCGCGCCTGAAAGCCATCGAGGTCGATTGCGACAAGTTCGTGAAGGATATTCACGACCCGAAAATCAAGGACCCGATGCTCACCGCGCTTCAGTTCGAAGGACCGGGCGGAGTCATCGGAACCTTCTTCAACTGGGCCGCGCATCCGGAGCTTCTGATCGAGAGCCAGACGCAGATAACCGCGGACTATCCGCACTACCTGCGCAAGATCACCGAGGAGCGCTTCGGAGGGCTGGCGATGTTCACGCCCGGCCCCCTCGGCGGGATGCAGACTCCGGACGCTCCCGGAAACACCTTTGCGGACGCGGAGTACATTGGCCGCGGCCTCGCGGCCGCGGCGGCAGAATCACTCGAAAAACAGACCGCATACGAGCCGGCAAAACTCGAAATCATCACGGAGCGCTTCGACGTGCCGATCACGAATCCGCGCTTCGTTCTCGCGATCCGCGCGGGACTGATCGGAGATCGCACCCGCACTCCAGAGGTCGACGGCAGGCTCCAGGCGCCGAGCGAAGTGCACTACATAAAACTCGGCGGCCTCGAGATCGTCAGCAACCCCGGAGAGATGTTCCCCGAGGACGGCTTCCGCGTGCAGGAGCAGATGGAAGGCCGGCTGAACTTCATTCTCGGACTCTGCTCGAACGAGATCGGGTATCTCGTTCCCCACGAGATCTGGGATCCGACGATGTACGAGGCAACGATGAGCCAGGGCGAGCAGACTTCGCCGCTGTTCCTCGAGTATTTCTCCGGGCTTCTGAACTCGGATTTCGCGGAGCGCAGACGAAATCAGGCAAACGTCGAGGAAATGACGGTCCCGATTCTGGCGGAGCTTCCCGCGCGAACGTCTCCGGAAGCGCCGTGGATTCAAGCGGAACAGAGCTGGGAGGAGCTTCGCAAACCCGCGGGCGCGGCAGACGATGGCGAAGATGATTTTTAAGATCGATCGTCCTCCGGAATCTTTGGAGTAGCCATGAAAAAGAGTTCCTCTGCAGCGAAAAGCGCGCGCCGGAAAATTTCGAAGCAGAAAACCCGCCCGGCGGCGATAAGGACTAGGGCGAAAGCCGGAGACGGCTCCGATCACGACTCGTACGTGAAATCCTTCCTGCTGATTCCGCGGTACGCGATCGCATTCCTTGCGCGCCATCTTCCGGCGGAAATTCTCGAACGTATCGATCTAAGCTCGTTGGTCGTCGTTTCCGTGGAGTACATCCGCTCGGACCTACGCAAGTTGATTGCAGACATCGTTTACCGCGTGAAGTTCGCGGAAGGCGAAGGCTACATTTACGTGATGACGGAGCACGAAAGCAATCCGGGCGGAAATCCGGCGCTGCACATTCTTGCGACGATGATCCTTCAGTGGGTGCGCGACTACTCCGAGACCGGCGGAGTTCGCGCCGCGGTCGGCGTGATCCTGAATCAGTCGGAGACACCGATCGACGTCGATCTCTCATTCGCTGAGGCGAGCGGTTTTCCGAGCTGGATGCGCGAATGGGCGGTGAACTTCAAACCAGTCGTGGTAAACCTCCAGCATATCGAAATCGAGAACCTGGATTACGAGCCGACCGAGGCCGCCTTCGAAGTTTCATTGCAGGTGATGAAATCGAAGGATATAATTGTGAAGGTCAGTGGGCTTGAGAAAGCCACGGAACTGTTCCTTCGGGATTTCGACCGTGACGCGTTTACGAAGTTCGTTCACTACACCGCCAGAAAATCCGGGTTCGAATTCGAGGAAATCGAGGAAATCGTTATGCCGAAATTGATGAAAAGGAGAGAACCCAGCGAAACGTTCAGGAATGCGTACGATCAGCTCATCGAAAAGGGTATCGAGAAGGGCATCGAGAAGGGCAAGCTCCAGGGCGCCATCGACGCGGTCGTTTCCGGAATCAAGACCCGGTTCGGCTCATCGGCGTCGGCGTCGATTCGAAAAATCAGGAAGCTCAAGGATTTAGATACTCTGCTTGAAGCCCAGCGGCTCCTGCTTATCTCGAAAGACGCCGGAGAATTCAAGGACGCGATTTCCAAATTGTGACACTCTTTGAATTTTGGTTGTCCGGGCGCGGAGAACGTCGTAAAAGAAATGTCCCTTGAAATCCGCACGTTCCTCAAGAGACTCCGATGACAACTGGGCCAAGCGTCGATCAGATCAAAACCGTCAAAGGTAAGTTCCTGCTTCTTCGAGTTACGCTGCTCGTGTTCTTCGCCGGGGCGGCGCTGATGGCGCTCGAGATCGTCGGAAGCAGGCTGGTTGCGCCGTGGTATGGAAGCTCGATCTACGTGTGGGGATCGCTGATCGGAATCTTCCTCGGAGCGATGAGCGTCGGCTACTTCGCGGGCGGTTGGCTGAGCCACGAAAGACCCAGCCAGACCCTAATCAACCTATTGCAGGTCGTCGCGGGGCTTTGGATCACGTCGCTTCCGTATTGGGCCGCGGACACGTGCATGGGCACCGCGTCGCTCGGACTTGCGTACGGTCCCCTCGCGGCCTGTACCGTGCTGTTCGGTGTGCCGAGCATTCTGATCGGGATGGTCTCGCCGTTTTCGGTGCAGCTTCTGACGAGCGAAATCCGCGCGGTCGGGAAGGTCGCGGGAAAGCTCTACGGTCTAAGCACCATCGGGAGCATCGCGGGGACTCTGATCACGACGTTCGCGCTTATCCCGAATCTCGATCATCACGTAGTCATTATCATCATCGGCGCGGTCCTTATCGGAGCGGCGCTACTTACGCTGCCTTTCGACCGGATGTTCGCCGGGGCGAGCGCGATCACGGCGTTCGCGCTCCTTGGCGTCCACCAGGACGACATCGATAACGTGTTCGACCTCGACGTTGGCGACATCGCGATCGTCGATCAGAAAGACAGCGCCTACCACGAAGTGGCGATCGTCTCGCAGAAGGGCGGTGACGAATACTACCGCGCGCTCAGGTTCTCCGGGAACATCGACTCCACCGGAAAGCGCAGCTACGGTTTCACGGAAAGCAGGGTGCTATGGACCGCGCCGGGCGAGAAGCAGGACGAGGATTTCGTCGCGTATTCGCGAACGCGCTACACGTATCTGTTCCATCTCGCGATGCTCTACTGCCCGATGCCGAAAAGTGCGCTCTTCGTCGGCTGCGGCGGCGGAGTCGGCCCGATGAGTTTTCAGCGCGCGTACACCGCGGACGCGCTCGAAAGACAGGCGAAGTTCCAGATGGACTCTCACCCTCTCGTTACGAGCGAATCCGTGGAATCGAAGAAGTTCGCGGACATGGAAATCGACGTCATCGAGATAGACCCGGTGGTCGTCGACTTCGCCAAGAAATATATGGGGCTTAAGCCCGGAAGCAACATGAGGATTCGGACCGACGACGGAAGGAGGTTTCTTCTCGACGAGCCGGAGAAGAAGTACGATCTGATCTTCCTCGACGCGTACACCGTCGGCGGCAGGCTCCCGCATCATCTGCTCACGAAAGAGTATCTCGAGCTGCTTAAGACCCACCTCACTGAAAACGGAGTGATCGTGAGCAACGTCATAGGCTCCTATCTTGGCGGATACGCGCGAATCCTTCTCAGCGAGTTCATCACGTTCAGAAGCGTTTTCGAGCAGGTGGAAATGTATTCGAGCGAGTTCCCGACTCCTTCCGAGAAGACCGCGTATGAGTTCAAAAATCCGTCTCAGTGGCATGTCACCCTGGAGCCGCGAAACGTGATGCTGATCGCCCCGAACAAAAAGGTCGCGATGGGCGACGGCGAATACGAAGCCGTCGCGAACAACTGGCTGCGGTTCCTCGCCACCCTCGACCAGAAAGAGTTCGGCAACACGAGGTTCTTCGATTTCAGAGAGTTCGCGATGCGAAGGATTTCAGACGCCGACGCTAACTTCCTTGTGAACAAAGCCGAGAAGATATACGTTCTGACGGACGCCTTCGCGCCCGTAGACACGATGCCGTTTTAAGTCGAGGATCGATAGATTGCGCGCCATCCACACACTGACTCTCTTTGGCATTCTCGGATCGATACCATTCTTGGCGGCTTCGTGCGGCGGAGACTCGAAAGACTCTGGAAACGAAGACGGTGGCCAAGTTGAAGCTGCATTCGAAGGCGTGCCGGATTTTGGCGAGGACCGCGCGTTCGAAATCCTGAGGCTCCAGGAAAGTTACGGCCCGCGAAATCCCGGAAGCGAAGGGCACCGGCTGCTCGAAGAATTTATCGCGGAGCGAACCCGCGCGTCCGGCGCGGAGCTGGTCGAGCAAAAGTTCGACTACATTCTCCACGGAGCGCGACGCCCGACTTCGATGCGAAATCTGATCGCAAGGTTTGTAGCGCCCGAAAACAAGCCTCGAATCGTTCTCGGCACGCACTACGACACGAGGTGCTGGGCGGAGAACGATTCGAACCCATCGCGCCGGGACGAGCCGATAATAGGCGCCGACGATGGCGGCTCGGGCACCGCGGTGCTGCTCGCGCTGATGGAAACTCTCGCGAAAACCAAGCCGGACGCTGCGGTGGACGTGATCTTCTTCGACGGCGAGGATTTCGGCAGGTTCGACGCGCGGGACGAGTCGGGCGGTCTGATCGACTTCTTCGCGGGGAGCCGGTACTTCGCGGAGAACGTCCCTCCTGCGATGCGAAGACCCGCGCCCGCCGCGGCGATCGTGCTCGACCTCGTCGGCTCGAAAGACGTCCGGATTCTGCGGGAGCCGGTGTCGGATGAAATCGCGGGAGACGTTTACGACGCGCTCTACCTCCGCGCGCGGACCCGAGGGTTCGAGAACCTCGTCGACAGCGAAATGCGCTACAGCGTCACCGACGACCATACCGCGCTTCAAACCACCCTTGGCTGGCGCGCGATCCTTCTGATCAAAAATAACTTCAGCGACTTCCCGTACCACACTCACTCCGACACGTCGGAACTCTGTTCGAAGGATTCGCTGAACGCGGTGGGGCAGACACTTGTCGATTACGTCTACGGATTCTCCCCCAATCCCGTCAGGGATTAAATATAGCTGCTTTCCACAATTGTCACGGTGTCTTCTTTATGAGTCGTGTCAAAATAAGTTTACGTTTTCACATCACATCTTCACGCCATCTTCGTTC
The DNA here is from genome assembly GCA_024653775.1 of Planctomycetota bacterium. Taxonomy (GTDB): domain Bacteria; phylum Planctomycetota; class UBA8742; order JACQVU01; family JANLHZ01; genus JANLHZ01. The sequence goes on from JANLHZ010000177.1 coordinate 6,041, forward strand.
CGATCTAGGTCGTCCCATAACATCGAGATAATGGCTCACTGGAACCGGCGGGTCACTTCTTCATCGACGACGCGACGTAAAGCCCGGCTTCGCCAAGCGCAATGAAATTCATCGACCCCGGGGCGCAAAGATTTTCTGCGATGGCGATCGCTTCTTTATCGCCTTCGGCGGCGTCCGCGAGAACCGTGTGCACAAGTTTCAGATTCTCTTCGTGCTTAGGCTGCGGGACGTGGGTTTCGTCCTTCCAGCGTGTGACCGTCGCCTGGGTCACGCCGAGAATGCGCGCGATCTGATAGTCCGTCCCCGAACGTCCGAGCGCGCCGAGATCCTTTGAAATCTTGCTGATGTAGTCCTTCGGTTTCATCGCGCCTCCTAAAAGTGAGAGATTGTTGCACATCGGGATGCGGAATGGAAGTCGAAACGCAGGTTGTATTCTCGACGAAATTGAAAATAGAAATTTCGAATTAGAAAACTCCATCCGCCGGGGTGCATAGTATTTAGAATGCAAACCGCGCCCTGCTATCTCGTCTCCGGTCACGATCCTTTCTACGGCGGAACCGCGGAAATCGACAAGGCGATTTTCGGGCCGAGGCCGCAGAAACGCGGGAAGATTCTGTTCGTGCCAGCGTCTGGAAGCGAAATGGGCCAGCGGCAGTACGCGGAGAAGTTCAAAGGTTACGCCGACTCGAAGAATCTCGATATGCTTTCGATCATTCTTCCCGAGGTCACGGTCGGAAGTCCAAGCCCGATGCCGCTTCCGGGGCAGGTCGGACTCATAAGGCGGTTCCCGGACGGCAAATTCCTCAGATGGATGGAGCTTGCCGAGATTTTCGAAAGCGCCGACTACATCTACCTCGGCGGCGGTCGGCCCGAGCATCTCTACTACGCGTTCATGTACCTGCGTCTGTTCGAGCTGCTCGTCCGCGCGAACCAGCGCGGAGCGCCGATCATCGGATACAGCGCGGGCGCGTACTTTCTTAGCGATCGCTGGTGGGAACTTTCCGGAAGTCCGCTGTTCTTCCGTAAGGGCGAGGGCACGGAACTCGACAACATCGAAGAGCAGGCAATGCTCGGATTCCGTAGGGTCCACGTGCCGAGTCTCATCGAAGAGAGTCCGCTTATGCAGATGCTCGCGTACGGCTGCTACGGCCCGCAGTTCGACGTGAACGACTTCGAAGAGGAAGGTTACATCCGACTGTTCTACTGCATTTCCGGAGGCTCCGGCTATATCGAGAATTTTTTCTGTCGGGTACACTTCGAGCTGAAGCACGAGGATTTGAGCGAGTTCTATCTGATAAAAGAGAACTTCCCGGACTACTGCGTGACGAAGCTCGAGGACCCGGAGATGGTCGCGGTGAAGAACGGCGGACTGTTCGACCTTCGCGGTGAACCCGTGCGGAGCGTTTTCACCGGGCATCCCGTGAAGCTGAGCGAGTTCAAGGGAATGGGCGCGATGTCGGAGCACGTCAACAACCTTCCGGAGGCGCTCGCCGGACGATTCCACCTGCTACCGCCCGCGGAAGTCCTCGGCGGAGTGAAGAACCTCGTGCGATATTACCCCGTGACGGTGAAGGGCGAGCAGCGCACGCACCACCTGTTCCTCGACGCGGACGGAAATTACTGCTCGGAGAACGTGTCGAAACTGATTTTCGAAACCCTCCTCGCAACGAACCGCTTGCAGGCGATCTACCCGCAGAGCTTTCCGCTTCGGTTCTGATGGTTCGTAGTGCCCCCGAAAAGAGGGAGCAGACGTCCTCGCTTGCGCAAAATGGTCCGCAGGACGCGCGCGTCGCGGCGCTTTAACGCACTTGACAAAATTCGCCCGGTCTGCCTTTGGACGTCTGCTACTTTATTTATTATTTTTAATAGTTCGGGATCGCCTTGTATAATGAGAGTGTTAGTCATAACAGATTACTAATCGCGCAATACACAATGAAATCATCAATAAAAGAAGCAGGCGTCGCCATACATCTCAAATCTTTCT
>JANLHZ010000161.1 GCA_024653775.1 Planctomycetota bacterium
AGAAATCTGGCATTTTTGACGGTTCGCTAGTACTCCCACGTTCGGTTTTGCCTACCATTGAAGGAATTTGTATCGCTTTCATTTGTGCAACAACGCCGCTTTATGATTAAATTATATATATGTCTTACAGTAAAACATATATAAAAATTATACTCGAATATTATAAATGCGCTAATTTATCGGCGGAAGAAAGGTCGCGTCCCAAAGAGTGCAGGCAGTTCGGGAAATGGGGAAAAGATGTGTAGTATGACGAGGCGAGATGTCTGCACTACAACTCATCTTTGAAACTTCGACGCATCGATTGCGTTCTGGAAAATTTTTATCTCAGGGTCTGAAGTTTCTTCCCGGCTTTTGAACTTCACCGTCGCGATGTCGAAACGCATCCCGGAATACTTCTTTCCAGTCCGCGCGAGATAGATCGTCGCGACGACGAATAGCCGTCGCTGTTTGAAGAAATTGACCTTCTGCACCGGAGGCACTCCAGCGCTGGTGTAACTGCTCTTGACCTCGACGAACACCAGCGACCCGTTCTCGACGACGATCAGATCGATCTCGCCCTGCTTGCAGTTCCAGTTGGTTTCGAGGGTTTTCGCGCCGCGGACCTTTTCGTAGTGCTCGCGGACGAGTTCCTCCGCCGGACGGCCCGACATCCCGCGGTTCCAGGAATCGTCCTCACCCCGATCCTTGCCGATGAAACCTTTGACGAGTCGCTTCAGCTTTCCGAGCATCAGATTTTTCCGATGAGCCTTCCTATGTGCAGGAAAACCCTGTGCCTCAGCGGAACGTTTTTCAGGATCACTTCGCCCGCGACCATCGCGTTATAGAACGTGCGCGGCTTTCGCTTGGAGGCCCGCAGCTCAGGCAGCACCGCCTTGTCCATGAAAATCCCGGCGAAGACTCTTCCGATGGTCTTTTCGATCGCGCGGGTGGTAACGTTCGCGAAATCGTGGAGACTGATCTTCGGGTCGATGTCGGTTCCCCGAAGCGCATCGTGCGTGGTCATCAGGTCGATTTCGCCGGAGCGCTTGCGGAGGATCAGGGACGTGTGAATATGGTCCTTCGCCTTGACGTAGAACGCGATGCTGGTCCCGTCGGGCCACATCCCGTTTATCTGTTTCACGATGCGATCGTACTCGATCGGCTTTCTGACAAGCGGAGGCTCGCGGACGATCGAAGTCCCGATGGCTCCCGCAAGCGTATTTCTGAACAGAAGAAGCTGGAGCAGGTAATCGACGTCGTGAGGAAAGCCGCCCTGGAACTTTCTGAAAATGTCGCGAACAAAGCCGCGCTCGAGTTTCCAGACGGTGTCGACTTCGATCTCATTTTTGACTTTACTGAGCGAATATCCCGCTGGAAGCTGGTATCCGAGTAGCGTGCCTTTCTCGCTGTGAACCGCCTTGAGCGTTCGGTCACCGTCGACGATGAGCATCAGCCACGAACGCTTCGTTTTCGCAAGCAGATCGTCGCGCTTTCCGATGTGCGCGAGGTTGTGCCAGTGAAACTGGTCGATGTCGATCATCTGGACGTGCTCGTGAATCATCTGGGATTTTTGATTGATGATTTTTGAAATTACAGACTTCGAATTGTACTCGAAAAAACACGATCTTGTATAAAGGATTTGCTTGAGAAACGCGACCGCCAGATCGATCAAAAATTCCTAATTCCTAATTCCTAATTACACTATCGTAGTCTGTGGTTATATTGAATCTCGATGTACTCGCAGGAATCCATCGAATCGCTGAAGAAAAGTCTCCGCGCAGGCGCGCCGAAGTCGGGGCCGCGGTACGTGTACGTTTTTCCGGTGAGCGTCTGCAACCTCGAATGCAACTTCTGCCCGCAGTTCGCGGTAACGGAAGACGACGCGCAAGACAAAGGTCTCGAACCGTTCTACGAAGTCGGGAACAAGCTCCCAGATGACGTTCTGCTGCGCGCGCTAGACGAAATCTTCGACCTCGGCCCCGTAAAGGAAGTGCTTTTCGTCGGCGGCGAACCTCTGCTGCATAAGTCGCTGGACAGGTTCATCGCGCGCGTGAAAGAGCGCTCAAAAGAGACTTTCACAGCGGTGTTCACCGGAGGCGTGCTGCTCGGGCGCTGGAACGAGCGGCTACTCAAGTCCGGGGTCGATATGATAAGCGTTTCGATTAACGCCGCGACGGAGGAGACGTTTCTCAAGGTGAATCCAAAGAAGAAGCCGGGGACGTTCGGGGAGATCGTTCGCGCCATTGGCGAACTGAACGAACTCCGCTCGGGCGGCGGCCCCGCGCTCCGGCTGTCGACGGTGATAACGAAGGACACCGTCCTGGAAGCCAGGGAATTCGCACGATTCGCCAAGGAGAAACGTGCGTCCATCGTCAGCTTCATGCCGCTGATGAGATATTCGAACGAGAAAAATGAGGGTGCGTTCGACCATCTGATTCCGTCGGAAGCCGACTTCGCGGAGTTCAGTTCTGAGGTGGCGTCGCTACGCGCGGATGCGGAACGCGCGGGACTCTGCATCGAGGTCCCGGGCACCGCGAGTAAAACGGGATGCCTCGACACCGCCGCGTACTATTCGAAGTCGCCTTGCCTCGTAGGCTACGCGGTGACGCTGATCGGCGCCGACGGCGGAGTGTATCCGTGCTGCAGCGCGCGTAAGAGCATCGGGAACCTGCACGAGAAATCTTTCACTGAAATCTGGCGCGGCCCGGCGTATAACGGATTTCGCGACGAAGCGCTGCTACTCCCGACCGGCCACAAAATCGACGACGTATGGTGCCACGAATGTCAGGACTACGAGATCAATTCCCGGCTGAACGATTTATTACATTAAATTCGTGTCAGTCACGAATTTAATGTAATATAATCAGTGTTGGTTCGATAATTCACGTATTCTGCCATCCCCGCAGGATCAGTTCGCCATCTTGAATTTAATTCCTTTGCGCCTTCGCATCTTTGCGCGAAACGATCCCATAATCTCCGGTTTCGAAAAATATTTCGCGCAAAGACGCAAAGGTGCGAAGGCGCAAAGAGGAACAAGGTGCGGCG
>JANLHZ010000215.1 GCA_024653775.1 Planctomycetota bacterium
CTCTCGCTTCTCCTGCTTCAAAATTCGTTTCCCGCAAAGACGCCAGGAAGCAAAGTCGGAAATAGATATCGGGCGATTATCGAGTTCGCTGCGACCATAGGCGGCGATGTTTCGCTTCAGTCGAACTTCAGAAGCGCCGCGGGAACGAACGCAAAGTGAACAGTCTCCAAATTTTGATCCGCCAACTTTTGAAACAACATGGCGGAGCACTACTGCCAGAACTAGTGTGCTGTCTTGTAAATAAACGTCGAAACAATTCTCCCTCTCCCCACACAGATTGCCTTGTGGGACGGGCCGGGGTGAGGGCGAAAAGTAATGCGGAATAGTAGTCGGTAGTCAGTGGTGAGAAAATGCAGAAGTCAGAATGCAGAAGTTCAATCTGAAATCTGAAATTACACCGCCCCTCATCCGCCCTTCGGGCACCTTCTCCCGGCGGGAGAAGGGAAACCCGTGAACGCTCCAAAGAAAAAGAGCGCCCTCGATTCGAGATGCGCTCTTTCCCGGCTGGCAGCCTTTTTGAATTTTCGAAGATTCCGTCAGTTAAGCGACGACTGAAGCGGCGAGAGTTCTTCGGACTCCTTCGTCTGCCTCTTGACGAGCACGATGTCGAAGTGGCGTTCCGCATGGAGCCATTCGACGACCATGTTGATTACGGATATGACGTGAGCCGCGCCTTGACCTCCGACCGAAGGAGGTAGCAGGGTGGTCTCGTAGTGTTCTTCATCCTGTTCGCTGTGGCAGTTCAGTTCGATGTCTATCGTGAAGCCTTCGCGATGCCAGTCCAGCAGGTCCCGGATGGCGTCGAGCGACTTGTAGTTGTTTTTCAGGGTCTCGAACCAGGGATCCTTGCCTGCCACGTCTTTGATAAAGTAGATTTTTTTCATAAGGCAAGTTTTCGTTTTGAGGGTTTTTTAAGCGAAGCCCGAACTGCTCGGGTGGCATCTTTTTCGGGCCACTCGAATATTGTCTTGATTTACTTTTTCTTTCCTGAAGGGTATCAGATACTGCTCGATCGGTCAAATGCGCTCCTCGCTGCGGACAAACATGAATTTGGTTACAAGTGAAAAAATAGGACTAAAACGCGCACTTAAAAAAATATGGTAATTGTTCGTAGTGTGCTCGTGAGAGCATATTTCCAGATAGTAGAGGATCGAAGAAACGCCTTACGGCGCCACTACGAACGCGAACTACCTCGTGAACAGTTATAAAATATGAATATCCCAAAAATCACGTCTTCGCGTTATGAACGAAGCGCATGAAGACTATAATGCGACAATCTCCGTTCACTTATCTCCTGACCCCTTATCCCCGATGGTCGAAGTACGAGAAGTTCTGACAATGGTCCTCGCTGGAGGCAAAGGCGAGCGACTTTATCCTCTGACCGAGGAGCGCGCGAAACCCGCGGTCCCCTTCGGAGGAATGTACCGCATAATCGACTTCACGCTCTCTAACGCGGTAAACAGCGGCCTCGACCAGATCGTCGTCCTTACTCAGTATCGAAGCTACAGCCTCCAGCGTCACATTCAGGTCGGCTGGAACTTCCTTGCGCGGACGCTTGGAAGGTTCATCGACGCGATGCCGCCGCAGCAGCTTATGGGCGAGCAGTGGTACAAGGGCACCGCGGACGCGATCTATCAGAACAGTTATTACATTCACCGCTTCAACAGCCGGGACGTTCTGATCCTTTCGGGCGACCATATCTACAAGATGGACTACGGGAAGTTCATCAGGTTCCACAGGAAGCAGGAAGCGGACGCGACGCTGAGCGTTATGGAAATCCCGAAGGCCGAGGCGAAGGGACTCGGGATCGTCGTCGTCGACGAGAACTACCGCATAGTCGAGTTCCAGGAGAAGCCCGACAACCCGCACGAGATTCCCGGCAGACCCGGCTGGTGTCTTGCGAACATGGGCGTGTACGTTTTCAAGCGTCCGGAGCTTCTCGATCGACTCAGCGAGGACGCGGATGACACGGGCAGTTCCAACGACTTCGGCAAGAACATTCTCCCCGGGATGGTCGCGCGGGGGGACAACGTGTACGCGTATCTGTTCCAGGATGAAAAGGGAAACCCAGGATACTGGCGCGACGTCGGAACCATCGACGCGTACCACGAGGCGCAGATGGACCTCGCCGCGGTGACGCCAAGGTTCAACCTCTACGATCTCGAATGGCCGATACGCACGTACGCGCTGCCACTCCCTCCCGCGAAGTTCGTCCACGCGCAGGACGACGGTCGCAAGGGAATGGCGGTCAACAGCGTGATTTGCTCGGGCGCGATAATCTCCGGAGGCTACGTCGAACGCTGCGTCGTCAGTCCGTGGGCGCGCGTGAACAGCTACGCGAAGGTCGAGAACAGCGTGATATTCGAACGCGTCAATATCGGAAGACACTGCAAAATCAAAAACTGCATCATCGACAAGGACGTCGACGTGCCCGAAGGCACCACCATCGGGCACGATCTCGCCGCGGATCGTCAGAAGTACCACGTCTCCCCTGGCGGCATCGTCTGCCTCGGAAAGAAGCGCGGCGTGCTGCGGATTCCCGCGGGCTTCACCGGAGAATGGTAAATCAGCTTCAACCGCTCACGTCAATTCAGCCATAGAGAGCCAACAATGAGTCTGACAAAAATCGTTTTAGATAGAATGACCGCGTTCGAAAAACTCATCGTGGAATTCTCACCAGGCATTAACGTTTTTATTGGAACGAACGGGACAGGCAAGACCCACCTGATGAAGTTCGCGTACGCGGCTTGCGACGTATCGAAGACGAGCGCTGACTATGCGGAGAAGCTGACGAGAGTATTCCTTCCATCCGGTGGCGCGCCTGGACGTCTCGTGAGACGCGCCGTCGGAAGAAACGCCGGCAGCGTGGAAGTGCATCGCAGTGGATGCAAACTCAAAGCGTCGATATCGACGCTGATGGATGAATCGAAAAAGGTGAGAATCGCCGGAGCCGACGAATGGCGCAAGAAGCCCATCGAGAGCGTTTATATACCGGTCAAGGAAATGCTTTCTGTCGCACCGGGCTTCAGGTCGCTATACGCCCAAAGGGATATTCACTTCGAAGAAATCTACGCGGATGTCCTTGACAGAGCTTATAAACCGCTTTTGCGAGGACCGGTCGACGAGTATCGAGGAAGACTGATTCGGATTCTTGGCAGATACATCGGCGGAAACATTAAGACAGAAAACGAGGAATTCTTCCTCAGTAACAGACAGGGGAATCTGGAGTTTACACTCCTCTCGGAAGGCGTTCGAAAGCTCGCCCTTCTTCTGGTACTTATAAAGAATGGAACGCTGACAAATGGCTCGGTACTGTTCTGGGATGAGCCGGAAACTAATCTTAATCCAAGCGTCTTCGGAACGGTGATCGAAGTGCTTCTCGAACTTCAACGGCACGGAGTACAGGTTTTTCTGGCCACTCACGACTACGTCATTTTGAAGCGACTCGAACTGCAGCGATGTACTTCGGACAAGGTTACTTTTCATTCTCTGTTTCTTGAGAATTCTGATGTAAAATGCAGGTCGACCGACAGCCACATCGATATTCACCCAAACGCGATCGCGGATACTTTCTCAGATATTTACGACCAGGAGATTAGAAAAACACTTACAGGAGACGACGAATGAATCAGGTGTTCGTCGAAAAAAATCTCAGAATCGAATTCCCGCCCAACGTAAATGTCAGAAAGTTCGATGACGAAAACACTCACGGATTATCCCACTGCATGAAAGCCGTCGATTTTATCGTCGAGGAACCGAAACGAACTTTGTATATCGAGTTCAAGGATCCGTTTCATCCGAAGGCAGAGAAGAAAGATCGAGAAAAATGGATACGCGAGTTCCAGTCAGGCGAGATCGACGAGAAATTGAAATACAAGTTCCGTGACTCTTTCTTATACGAGTGGTCTTCGGATCGAGTAAAGAAACCAATCCACTATTACGTGCTCATAGCTTTGGATAATCTCGATCCGGTGCTCTTGACCTCTAGGCGCGATGACCTGAAGAAAAAACTACCTCTTTTTGGATTGCCGCCTGCGTGGACACGGCGTTTTGTCGACGATTGCCTCATCTTCAACGTCGAAACGTGGAATAAGCATTTACCCTACCGTGTCTCCAGAATTCCATAAGGACGCGCGGCGTGCTGCGCATTCCCGCGGGATTCACCGGAGAATGGTAAACTGAATCTTGCTACCTCCACGGCATGTCGAAAAGCAGGAATTCGCCGCGAGCGGGCGAGGAGATCGAAACCAGTGGTTCTCCGTCGATGCTGACTCCGTCCCCCTGCGTCAGCGTAACATCGTTCACCCTGACACTTCCGGCCGCGACCTGAATCCATCCGACCCTGCCTTCCGCGAACGAATGCTCCGCGGAATCGCCGCCTTCGAGAATCGACGCGAACACCAATGCGTCCGTCTGGATGGAAATCGATTCCCCCGCTCCGTCCGGAGAGACGAGGAGTTTCAGTTTTCCGCGCATTGAATCCCCGTCGAAGCGCTTTTCTTCGTAACCGGAAGGAAGGCCCCTTGCCTTCGGAAGCAGCCAGATTTGCAGCAGGTGTACCGGCTCTTCCTTGGACGGATTGAATTCGCTGTGAGTGATCCCCGGACCAGCGCTCATCCGCTGCACGTCGCCCCGTCGGATGATCGAACCGTTTCCAAGGGAGTCGCGATGTTCGAGCGCGCCATCTATTATGTACGTCACGATTTCCATGTTCTGGTGGCCGTGCATCGGAAACCCCGAAGACGGCGCGACGAAGTCCTCGTTGATCACCCGGAGCGACCCGAACCCCATGAATTCCGGATCGTAGTATTCGGCAAAACTGAACGTGTGATACGTTTTCAGCCAGCCGTGGTCGAACCCTCCGCGATCTTCGGATTTTCTGACGTTAAGCATATTAGCCTCGCTGTTTGATTCTCTATTGATAACTGTTCACGGAGTAGTTCGCGTTCGTAGTGGCGCCGTAAGGCGTTTCTTCGATCCTCTACTATCTGGAAAATATGCTCTCACGAGCACACTACTACAGAATCCCGCTATA